>JAAYFE010000121.1 GCA_012728365.1 Tissierellia bacterium | reverse complement strand
CTCATCTTTCTTTTTGTGATAGTCTTCTATATTTTCATATTCAATTTCCATATTTACTGGTTCTAACATAGGATTCTCTTCAATTTCCTTTTTTATGTATTCATTAAGTTCTTGACAGTTAAATTGTAATAGTTGTATAGCTTGTCTTAGTTCAGGTGTCATTATTAACTTTTGAACTTGCTCTAGAGCCAAATTATATCCCAATTTCATCAAGCTCACTCCTAAATTTTGGATTGTTTACATAAGCATTACTAATATATACTATTATTACTTTATTACTATTATACCAAAAATACTAAATAAAGCACAAAAAACATCAAAAACTTTTAGCCTTTAAGTAGGCCAAAAGTTTTTGATAATCTAATATTTATCTTAAAGATTTATCATAGGGAATTCCAGCTGATTTAGGAGCTCTTGATTTTTTAGAGGTAAAGGCCAGTACTATCATCGTAGCTACATAAGGTAACATCCTATAATAGGTTTGATTAATTCCTAAATTATATAAAAAGGGTATTAAAGAAACCGAATAGGCTAAGGTTCTAAGAAAAGCAAAAAATAAGGATGCAAATAAGATCTTTCCTGGTCTCCACTGTCCAAAAATCATAACGGCTAAGGCTAAAAATCCAAAACCAGCTACACCAGTATGACCATTTACATTTCCATCCATTACTCCAACAGAATAGAAAAAGCCTCCTATGCCTCCTAATATTCCTGATAGGGATACTCCTGCATACCTCATTTTATATACATTGATACCTACTGAATCAGCTGCATGAGGATGTTCACCACAGGCACGAAGCCTTAAACCAAATCTGGTTTTATAAAATACTATAGTAAATATAATAAGGAGAATAAAACCTATAATCACTGTTATATAGGTTTTTTGGAAAAACATCCTACCCAATATTGGTATATCTCCTAGTACTGGTATTTTCTGTATATAAAAATTGATACTGGTAGTGACACCATCACTGTTAAAATACATTTTTGAAAACAGGAGTATTATAGCTGGTATTAACATATTAAGAGAAGTACCTGTAATAACTTGATTTGCTTTCATATTAATGGCTGCAAAGGATAAAAGTAAAGAATATAATAAACCTGCTATTGCAGCAATTAGCATGCCCAATATTAAGATTGTTTGAGGATCCAAGCCTGAATCTTGAACAAAGTAAACAAATAGGGCTCCAAAATAAGCTCCAAAAAGCATTATACCTTCAAGGGCTATATTTACCACACCACTTGTTTCACTAAACATACCACCCAGTGCTACAAGAAGTAATGGTATTGCTACAGGAAGCGTATTTTGAATTAAATAATATACGGTTTCCATTATTCCGCCTCCTTTATTTCATTGTCCACCAAAGTCTTTTTATTTTTACGTCCCTTTCCAAATAATTTACTAATGAATTCTAAAATCAAGCTAGTAAAGGCTGAGAAGTAAATTAT
Organism: Tissierellia bacterium; assembly: GCA_012728365.1. GTDB lineage: Bacteria > Bacillota > Clostridia > Tissierellales > Tepidimicrobiaceae > JAAYFE01. The sequence continues at coordinate 3,050 of JAAYFE010000121.1, read as the reverse complement.
AACAGCAATTACAATATCAATTATTTCAGGCTTATAACCTGCTAAGCTTGCCAAGGTTCCACCACGCTGTATATACGAAATAAAAATGGCAGAAAAGATAATACCTATAGGGTGAGAATTTCCCAAGAGAGCAACAGCAATACCATTGAATCCAGCAGGAGCAATAATGTTAATAGGCTCATAGGTCATACTACTACCTGCTATACCAGATGGTGCAAGAATTCCAAAGGCTCCTCCAAGGCCTGATAGTCCTCCTGCAATTGCCATTGTAAGTATTATATTTCTCTTACCCTTCATACCTGCATACTCACTAGCAAATCTATTAAATCCTGTAGCTTTCAATTCATAACCAAAGGTAGTCTTTTGAAGAACTATATATAGTAAAATTCCTATTAAGATTGCCAGTATAATGCCTAGATGCACATTAGAATTAGGAATTCCTAAAGATGGCATCTGAACTTCAGCAGGTAAATATTGGGTCCTTGTTTTATCAGAAACATACATGGCAGAATTGCCCTGTATAAACATATCTACTAGATACATGCCTATATAGTTAAACATTATAGATGTAATTACCTCATTTACATTTAGGAAGGCTTTAAAAATTCCTGGTATTGCTCCCCAAAGCATTCCTCCTACAAAGCCAGCTAAACATGCCACGACCCAATGAATGCCATCTGGTAGATCCCACATAAAGCCTACATAAAGGGCAAAATACATCCCCATGGTATACTGGCCAGAGGCCCCTATATTAAACAGGCCCATTTTATTAGCAAATCCAACAGATAAACCTGTCATCAGTATTGGGGTAGCATAGTAGAAAACATCACCAATGCGCTTTAAACCTCCTAAAATTATGTGCTTAAATCCTATTAAGGCATTAGCAGGCAATGCAATAAGCATTATCACAAATCCAAAGATTAAACCAAGCAATACAGCCACCAGTGCTGATAAAAATGAAGATAGTACTCCACTCTTCATCAATTTTTTTATATTAAGTTTATTATCATTATAAAAACTATTCTTCCCTTCCATCATTAATCTCCTTTGCATTATCACGTTTTGCACCAGACATGTAAAGTCCTAGTTCTTCAAGAGTTGTTGTTTTAGGGTCAAGTTCTCCAACAATTTCTCCTTCATATATGACTAAAATGCGATCACTAACATCCATAACTTCATCTAGTTCCAAGGACACCAATAGTACTGCCTTGCCAGCATCACGGGTTGCTACTAATTGTTTATGAACATACTCTATAGCACCTACATCTAGTCCCCTTGTAGGTTGGACTGCTATTAAAAGCTCATGTTCCTTATCAATTTCCCTAGCTATAATAGCCTTTTGTTGATTCCCTCCAGACATACTTCTAGTTATTGTTATTGGTCCTTGCCCAGACCTAATATCAAATTTGTCTATAAGTCTTTCAGCATATTTTCTAACTGCATCAAATTTGATAAATCCTTTGTTTTGAAACTCTGGCTGCCAGTATCTTTGTAGGACTAAATTTTCCTCCAATTTGTAGTCTAGTACTAAACCATGTTTATGCCTATCTTCTGGTATATGGCTTATGCCTCTAATGGATCGTTCTCTAATAGAAGCTTTAGTAATATCATGGCCACATAGGGTAATAGTACCTGAAGTAGGCCTTTCTAAGCCTGTAATTGCATTAACAATCTCTCTTTGACCATTTCCATCAATACCAGCTATACATACAATCTCTCCAGCCCTTACATTAAAGGATACATCTTTAACTAAATTTTTGCCATGGCTTTTGGATACCACATTAAGATTCCTTACTGATAAAACTACTTCCCCTGGTTTGCTTTCTTTTTTGTCAACCTTAAAGCTTATATCACGACCTACCATCATTCTTGATAATTCTTCTTTAGTAGTATCCTTAACATTTACAGTACCAATACATTTTCCCTTTCTAAGAACTGTACATCTATCTGCAACTTCCATGATTTCATTGAGCTTATGGGTAATAAAAAGTATAGATTTGCCTTCTCTGGCAAAGCCCCTCATAATTTGAAGTAGTTCCCTAATTTCCTGTGGTGTTAAAACTGCTGTAGGCTCATCAAATATAAGGATTTCATTGTCCCTATACAGCATCTTTAAAATTTCAACCCTTTGCTGCATTCCTACAGTTATATCTTCAACATAAGCATCTGGGTCTACCTTTAGACCATATTTTTCACTTAATTCAAGAACCTTTTTTCTAGCCTCATCTTTTTGGATAATACCCATTTTATTAGGCTCAACGCCTAGTATAATATTTTCCAAGACAGTAAAAATATCCACCAGTTTAAAATGCTGGTGTACCATTCCAATACCTAGATCATTAGCATCATTAGGATTATTTATTTTAACAGGCTTGCCATTTTTTCTTATTTCTCCACTATCCGGCTGATAAAGGCCAAATAATATACTCATTAAGGTAGATTTTCCTGCCCCATTTTCTCCTAAAAGGGCATGTATCTCTCCTTTTTTCAGCTTTAGGGTAATGTTATCATTGGCAACAATCCCCGGAAAAGTTTTTGTTATATTTAGCATCTCAATAATATATTCTCCCATATCAATCACTTTCACCATTTATTTTTTTATTATTATTATTATATGGAATATTTATATTGAAAATGGAGGAATTTTTAGCCTCCTCCATTTTCAATACATTAATAGGCTAATGAAAATTTTCTAATAAATTACCTTGTAGTAACCTTAACTTTTACAAGGTTTAAGCCTTCTGTAAGCTCTTCAGCTGTAGCATAACCAGATGGGTCTGCAACTTCTATTTCACGAATTGGTGTTACAGTACCATCTACTAACTTCGCATATACTTCTTCATACTGTTCTCTAGTAAATTGTTCAAATCTATCAAATGCATCTGCATTTTCATCATCAATTACTTCAGTTGGTAAGAGCGTTATGTCAGCAGCTAATGAAGCAGATGCAAAAGTAATAGGTGTTGACGTTGACCAAAGATATGATAGTGAAACTGTTATTACTTCAGCTACAAAAGGACTTGCAGCTTCTGTTATACAAGTTCTTGAAT
>JAAYFE010000120.1 GCA_012728365.1 Tissierellia bacterium | reverse complement strand
TTCTTTGACTCCCTAACCCAGCGAGTAACAGTGCCAGGAACTAAATCGTGTCTTCTTGCAACTAAAGAAGCATTGCCTGTTTCTTCTACTTCCTTAACAATTTGACGCTTAAATTCTTCTGGATACCTTTTACCTTTCCCTCTCAATTTAGACAACCTCCTATTAATTTTTATTTTACTAAATTAGTGTGCGATTGTCCAAATTTGTTAGGGGGCTTAATAGGTGGAAGGTCTCCGATTTGTTATGGTTGAATAACTTAATAATGAATATAATAAAAGGCCATATATTATACTTGTAGGGCAAACTTTTGGTTTGCCCTAGATGTTTTTTACTAAAAGATGAAGGAGCTTTAATACTATTGACAATTATTTTAAAGCTTGATAAACTTTTCATTAGACTAATAAAAAAGATGGTGATAGCATGAAGGATGAAAATATAAAAGTAGTTGCTACAAATAGAAAGGCTAGGCACGAATACTTTATTGAAGACACGATAGAAGCAGGGTTGGTTTTAACAGGTACAGAGGTAAAGTCTATAAGACAAGGTAGAGTAAATGTTAAGGAAAGCTATGCAGCTATAGAAAATGAAGAGGTATTTGTGTACGGTATGCATATAAGTCCTTATGAGCAAGGAAATGTTTACAATGTGGATCCTTTAAGAAAAAGAAAACTGCTTCTTCATAAAAGGGAGATTAGAAAACTAAGTTCCATTGTAATGCAAAAAGGTTATACATTGGTACCATTGAGAATATATATAAAAAATGGATTGGTTAAATTAGAGTTGGCAATAGCAAAAGGTAAGAAGCTATATGATAAAAGAGAGGATATAGCAAAAAGAGATGCTGAAAGAAGGATGAGACAACATCTTTCAGAAAAATACAGAGCTTAATTGTAGAAACTAATATATATTTGACATAAACTACATTATATGTTATAATATCTTCCACCAAAAGAATATCCTGGGGGCGATTTGGTTTCGACGGGGATATGGAAGCAGGAGTAGCGAGTCGTTGTCGCCAATCAACGTAAAAAGTGGCACTAAAAATAAACGCAGACGAAAATTACGCATTAGCTGCTTAATTAAAGCAGCTCGTCCTACCTAAGGTGCCCACGCTTTAGGATAGGGCGCCAATATAGTGGGGTCCCGCGCCTAGTCTTGCTTCGGACTAGGAACGGAATTTAATGAAGCTACCGAGGCTTAAATCCTGCCAGTAGGAGTTAAGCTGAGGGAAACTTAAAATACTGGCTGCGCTCGGAGAAGCTCCTGTGGAAATATTTTCGGACGTGGGTTCGATTCCCACCGCCTCCACCATACATATAAAGCCTTAACTAGATATATATCTAGTTAAGGCTTTTATAGTTTCATGAAATCAATATAAACTGTTTTTCTCTTTTCATTTATTCTGAATACTTACCCTTTCATCAACTATGCCAGATATGTAAGCTTTTTCACTTTCAAGCATTTATTAATTTCCCCTTTTTTGGATTTCCTTGTTTCGTCTAGTCTTTTGTTATGATGTTCATAAAACTCCTTTTTATTTAATATAATGGTCTATTATTTGAATTAAATCAATTAAGTTGGGTATATCATAGACTATGTAATTCCAATATTATTCTTAGTAAAATGGAGGGATAAGATGAAAGGATACTTAGCCAATGGCTTATTTGGATTAGGAGATAGACTACTAAATTCTTTAATAGCATCAGAACTTAGGAAAGAGATTGAGGAAATTGACCTCTATCTTCCCCAGGAAAATAATGAAATTAATGATAAAAGCTCATATGCCGATTCTATTGCTATTGCAAAAGCAGATATGGACAAACTTATAGAAAGTGATTTTTTAATAGCAGTAATAGATGGGGTGGAAATTGACAGTGGAGTGGCAGCTGAAATAGGTGCCTTTTACATGACAGGCAAGCCTATTTTTGCATTATATACTGACATACGCCAACAAGGAAGGGATAATAAGAAGAAAATTGAAGCACTAATTAAAGATGGCACTGAAAATCAGTTTATGTATAGGAACTTATTTGTTATTGGATTAATAAAACTGACAGAAGGGAATATTTACGCTACAGTTGATGAATTAGTAGGTGGTGTCAAGGAGTATATTGATAAAAAAAAGAAATAGAATATAAAAATAGCCAAACAAGGCTTATTATAAATTAGTATAAAAGGGCTTCTTTAAATCTAAAATTGAAGCCTTTTTTATATGAGAATAAGAAAAAACATGGAAATTCCAATAAAAAAATTTTTATGCTATAATATATAATTATGTTTCTTAATTACAATATTTTATGCGGAGGTGAAGGAAGATGGATGTTAAAGATATTAAGGATTTAATTATTACCATAAGCAATACAGATATTGAAAAGGTGGAAATTGAAAAAGATAATACAAGGATTATGATTTCTAAAGGGAGCTTTAATAAAAATGAGGGTACCCTTGTTAAGGTTCCTAGTTCCATAAAAATTGAAGAGGATAAAGAAATTGAACAAAGAGAAGAAGTGTCATTAGAAGAAAACCTATATATTGTGAAATCTCCTATGGTTGGAGTCTATTACCAAGCTCCTGCCCCAGGTGAAGATAGTTTTGTAAAGATAGGTAGCATGGTTGAAAAAGGACAAACCCTGTGTATTATTGAAGCCATGAAACTTATGAATGAAATAGAAGCTGAAGTTTCAGGTGAAGTAGTTGATATATTGGTAAAAAATGAAGATGTGGTACAATACGGTCAAGCATTGATGAAGATAAGGAGGGTATGATGTTTAAGAAAGTACTAATTGCAAATAGAGGGGAAATAGCTGTTAGAATCATTAGGACTTGTAAAGAAATGGGCATAAAGACTGTAGCTATATATTCTGAAGCAGATCAGGATTCTATTCATGTGCACATGGCAGATGAGGCTATTTGTATTGGGCCTGCACATCCAAAAAAATCCTATTTAAATATTGACAATATAATTAGTGCAGCCCTTGTAAGTGGTGCAGATGCCCTTCATCCAGGATATGGATTTTTATCTGAAAATAAAGATCTAATAAATGCTTGCATAAAAAACAATATCACATTTATTGGACCTAATAAGGAACATTTGGAAATTATGGGAGATAAGGCTCAAGCCAGAAAAACAATGATTGAGGCAGGTATACCTGTAGTTCCAGGTTCTAAGGAAGCTACAAATGATGCTGATAAAGCCTTACAAATGGCTAAAGAAATAGGCTATCCAATAATGCTAAAGGCTTCCAATGGAGGTGGAGGCAGGGGAATGAGAATTGTCCATAATGAAGAAGAGTTTGTTGCTAAATTTAATATGGCTAAAGCAGAGTCCATTGTAGCCTTTAATGATGATATGATGTACTTGGAAAAATTTATAGAAAATCCTAGACATATTGAGTTTCAAATATTAGCAGATTCTTATGGTAATGTTATACACTTAGGTGAAAGAGATTGTTCCCTTCAAAGAAGAAATCAAAAAATACTAGAAGAGGCACCCTGCAGTATAATTGATAAAGAGCTTAGAAGGGAAATGGGGGAGGTTGCTTTAAGAGCAGCTAAAGCTGTAAATTATGTAAGTGCCGGGACTGTAGAATTTTTATTGGATAAGGACAACAACTTCTATTTCATAGAGATGAATACTAGAATGCAGGTAGAACATCCTATTACAGAATTAATCACTGGTATAGATCTTATAAAGGAACAGATTAAAATAGCATATGGAAAAAGATTGAATATAACTCAAGATGATATAAGAATAAATGGACATTCCATTGAATGCAGAATAAATGCAGAAGACCCTGAGAATAATTTTATGCCTTGTCCTGGAAAAATAGAAAGATATTTTGCACCAGGGGGGTTTGGTATAAGGGTAGATAGCCATATATATGATGATTACATTATTCCCCCAAATTATGACTCCATGATTGGAAAGCTTATAGTATGGGGTGCAAATAGGAATGAAGCCATAAATAGGATGAAAAGGGCCTTAGATGAGCTGGTTATCCTTGGAGTTAAAACCAATATAGAATTCCACAAAGAAATATTAAATAATAAGGAATTTATAGAAAACAGATTAGCTACTTCCTTTATAGAAAAAGTATTGTTTAGGAAAAATAAGTAGATTGGAGGTAGAAAATGCTCAAGGATTTCTTTACAAGGAAAAGGTATGCTACATTAGCTGTAGGAGATGAAGAGGATAAAGAAAGCCTTTCAGGATCTAAACAGGTTGATAATATTAATAAGGACTCAAACAATACTTCCTATGATAAGACTAAGGATTCTAGAATTAAACCTAGAAAAGTTATAGGGGATATAATAGATGAAGGAACATTTTTAGAATATGATAAGGATTTAGAGTCTTCAAACCCATTAGATTTTCCCAATTATAACACTAAGCTTGTTCAAGCTAGAGAATCAACTAAGGAAAAGGAAGGAGTAATCACTGGTGAGGGAGACATTAATGGAGAGAGGGTAGTCATATGTGTAATGAATCCTGGTTTTATGATGGGAAGTATGGGAACTGTTGTAGGAGAAAAGATAACTAGAGCCATAGAAAAAGCAATTGAAAAGAAATTGCCCCTTATAATATTTTCAGCTTCAGGTGGAGCCAGGATGCAAGAAGGTATTTTATCCCTTATGCAAATGGCTAAGACGTCAGCTGCCTTGGCAAGGTTAGACGAAAGTGGCCTACTATATATATCTGTTTTAACAGATCCAACTACTGGTGGGGTTACTGCTTCTTTTGCTATGTTAGGAGATATAATTATTGCAGAACCTGGAGCCTTAATTGGATTTGCAGGGCCAAGGGTAATAGAACAAACTATTAAACAAAAACTACCTGAAGGCTTTCAAAGGGCAGAATTTTTATTGAAAAAAGGCTTTATAGACATGATAGTAAAAAGGGAGGATATGAAGGATACTTTATCTCAAATTTTAAGGCTTCATCTTAAAGGTGGTGAAGTCCATGAGTAATATTTTTGAATCTGAAAAAGTAGTTATAGAGCTTGAAAACAAGATTAAAGAATTAAAAGACTTATCAGAAAAAACTAATATGGATTTTTCCCATGAAATATATGTTTTATCGAGAAAGATTAATATTATTAAAAAGAAGATTTATGAAAATCTAAGTCCATGGCAGATAGTAAATTTAGCAAGACATCAAGAAAGGCCCACCACCTTAGATTATATTGAAATACTAATAGAAGATTTTATGTAACTACATGGAGACAGATATTTTGGCGATGATGGAGCTATAATAGGTGGCATAGGAAGCTTTGAGGGGATTCCAGTTACTGTAATAGGACATCAGAAGGGAAGAGACACCAAAGAAAATATCAAGAGAAATTTTGGTATGCCAAATCCTGAAGGTTATAGAAAAGCATTAAGGCTTATGAAACAGGCAGAAAAATTTAAAAGACCAGTAATTACATTTATAGATACCCCTGGAGCTTATCCTGGCTTAGGAGCAGAGGAAAGAGGGCAAGGGGAGGCCATAGCCTTAAATCTCATGGAGATGAGCCGTTTAAGAACTCCTATTGTTTCCATAATAATAGGAGAAGGTGGTAGTGGAGGTGCTTTGGCACTGGGAGTAGGAGATAGAATTGGAATGCTGGAAAATTCTATCTATTCAGTAATTTCTCCTGAAGGCCTTGCTAGTATTTTATGGAAGGATGCAAAGAAGGCAGAAGAAGGGGCAAAAGTCATGAAGCTAACTGCTAAGGATCTACTTTCTCTAGGAATTGTTGATAAAGTAATAAGAGAACCTTTAGGAGGAGCCCATAAAGACAAGTATATTACAGCGAGAAATATTAAAAGATATATCTCTAAGGAGTTAAAATACCTTATGGAATTAGGCCATGAGGAACTAATCCATAGAAGATATGAAAAGTTTAGAAGTATTTTTATCTAGGTCTGCTATTTTAGCAGACCTAAATTTTTTGTAGTGTTAATGTTAAAAATTACTTAATTTTGTTATAATATAGGCAAATCATTGGTAAGGAGGGGTACCATGGATGTATTTACTGCAATTAAAGGAAGAAGGAGTATTAGAAAATATAAGGACAAGCCTGTAGAAGAAGAAAAATTATATAAAGTACTGGAAGCTGGTAGGCTTTCTCCATCAGCAAGAAACTTACAAAATTGGAAGTTTATTGTTGTAAGAGATAAAGAAACCAGGAAGAAGCTTGTAGATGAAGCAATAAAGCAATCTTTTGTAGGCCAAGCGCCAATAATATTGGTTTGCTGTGGAACTGAAACAGAAAGCCGCATGAAATGTGGGCAGTACAGATATACTGTAGACTTATCCATAGCAACAGCCTATATGATACTTGAAGCCTATGAGCAAGGATTAGGGACTTGCTGGTTGGGAAGCTTTGATGAAGAAAAAGTAAAGGAAATATTGGATATTCCCGATAAAGTAAGGGTAGTTGCCATTACTCCACTTGGCTATCCTGATGAGGATCCAGCCCCAAGACCAAGAAAAGCTCTTGAAGATATAGTCTCCTATGATAAATACAAATAGAGAACAAAGGACATTTAATTTAAAGGTGTAGGTTCTGAAAGTCTTCAGAACCTTTTTACTACATAAAGAAGGATGTAAATATTATATATTAAGATTATCTAAGTACTAGAAATATTTATAATTATAGTTTAAAATAGCATTTGAAAATAATTTTCCTACTATAATATTTGGCATAAGGCGGTGTGAATATGAATATAAGAAATTTAGGAGAATTAGCAGCTTTGGCCACAGCATTTTGTTGGAGTATGAGTGGCATTTCTTTCGAAAAGGCAGGTAAAAAGGTAGGGTCCTTATCTGTAAACTATATTAGGCTAATACTGGCCTTCTTTTTTGTTAGTTTATATTCCCTTATTAAAAGAGGCCTTTTACTGCCTATAGATGCTAGTATGCACAACTGGATCTTTCTTACCATATCTGGTTTAATTGGTTTTACTTTAGGAGATCTGTTTCTTTTTCAAGCTTATGTAGAAGTGGGAACAAGAATTTCTATGCTTATAATGGCCTCTAGCCCACCACTTACAGCCTTACTTGGATTTATATTCCTAGGAGAAAGACTGGATTTAAAAAGTTTAGTAGGTATGGCAATAACTATAACTGGAATAGCCATTGTCATTTTAGGAAAAGATGAAGGAGAAAAAAAATTCAAGTTTAATTATTCTAAAAAAGGACTTATATCTGCTTTTTTAGGTTCCTTTGGGCAGGCCATAGGCTTAATCATAAGTAAAATAGGAATGAAAAATTACAATGCTTTAGCATCAACCCAAATAAGAATTATTGCAGGATTTATTGGTTTTACCATCCTTATAGCAATTTTAAAAAAGTTTAATGATATAAAAACAGCATTTAAGGACAAGGGGGCAATGAAAGATATAACAATAGGTGCTTTTTTTGGACCCTTTGTTGGAGTTACTCTATCCCTAGTATCATTACAATATACAGCTTCTGGTATTTCTTCAACTATTACATCTATTACACCAGTTACTATAATTCCCTTTTCTGTCATATTATTAAAAGAAAGGGTCAAACCAAAAGAAATATTAGGAGCAGTATTGTCTGTTATAGGAGTGGCTGTTCTTTTTCTTTAGAAAATAAATTTTTCTATTGTTGCTATTTTTCAAAAATTTGGGTATTATTCTATATATAATAGAAAAAGGAGAAATGTATATGATAAGGGATTTAAAGGGAATAAAACCAAATATTCATGAAGATGTTTTTGTTGCAGACACTGCCTGTGTCATTGGTGATGTAAGTATTGGTAAAGGCTCAAGTATCTGGTATGGAGCCGTTTTAAGAGGGGATATTGAAAATATCACAATTGGTGAATTTACAAACATTCAGGATAATTCTGTAGTCCATACTGAAACAGATATACCTACTAAAATTGGAGACTATACAGTTGTAGGGCATGGTGCAATTGTACATGGATGCACCATAGGAAATAATTGCTTAATAGGTATGGGAGGAATTATCCTAAACAATGCTGTAATAGGTGATAATTGTATTATTGGGGCTGGAGCTTTAGTATCGGAAGGAAAGGTTATACCACCAAATTCTCTAGTCTTAGGAGTTCCAGGCAAGATAATAAGACAGGTAACAGAAGAAGAAATTGAAGCTATTAGAAAAAATGCATTAAGATACTACGAATTATGCAAAAAGCATATATAGTAGCTAAAAAGGGCTTTGGCTAATAAGTCAAAGCCTTTATGTTTTTTCTATAAATAAGTTTATTATAGGAGATGAAAAGATGATGAAGATAGTAAAGTGTATAAAGAACATTGAAGATTTGGATTTAGACAAGTTTCATAAACTTAATATTGGGGTAGAAATTCAGGATTTTATAAGCTTTTCTTTAGAGGATACATCAATTGAAAATAAAGTTATGGAATACAAAGAATTACTTTATAATTTTAACAATATAATTTCCCTCCATGGACCATTTTTAGATTTGAGACCTATTAGTCCTGACCCAGATATAAGAAAGGTAAGCTATGATAAATATTTAAAGGTTTTAAATATTGCTAAAGAATTGAAAACAGATTATATAATATTTCATAGCCAGATAAATCCATATTTAAATGAACCTAATTTAATAAAAAGGATGAATACAAGAACTAAGGAATTTTGGTTGGACATAATAGATAAATCAGCCTATGGGGGAATGATTTTAATTGAAAATGTATTTGAGGACCATCCCCAACTATTACGAGAACATATTGAAATGATTAATATGCCAAATATAAGGGTTAATCTTGATATTGGCCATGTGAAGTTAAAGAAAGTAGCCCTTGAAAACTGGATCGTCCAACTGAAGGATTATATAGAATATATACATATACATTCAAACAATGGCAAATATGATGAGCATAAAGCACCTACCAAAAATGAAGTTGAACAGTTACAAAACCTATTACAAAAATACCATATTGATCCCATATTAGCTTTAGAATATGATATAGATAATATAGAAGCTGAAATAGAGAAATATAGAATATAAACATATAGAATTACAAAAAACCTAGACGAAAGCCCATGACTTTAGTCTTTGAGATGAAGGCTTATTAGATATTTGCACCTATCTAATATTAATATATATTATAATTAGATAGGTGGTGGTTATTTAATGAATAATAAATACACACATAAAAAAGGAATTGTATATCTAAATCAATATCATATAGTATTTTGCCCTAAATACAGACGTAAAGTATTAGTTGGAGATATAGAAAGAGATTTAAGACAGATATTTTATGATATAGCTAAAGAAAAAGATGTTGAAATAAAAGCATTGGAAATAAAGCCAGATCATGTTCATATGTTTATAAGCTTTGACCCAAGACAACCTTTGCACAGCTTAATACGATATTTCAAAGGAACAAGTAGTAGAATTTTAAGAAACAAATACCCTGAATTAAGAAGTAGAATACCTTCCCTTTGGACACGAAGTTATTTTTGTTGTACTGTCGGATGCGTAAGTGAAGAAGCAATACAAAAATATATAGAAAATCAAAAGAATGTATAGAAGGGTGGTGAATTATGAAATTAACAGTTAAGTTTAAAATACT
>JAAYFE010000119.1 GCA_012728365.1 Tissierellia bacterium | reverse complement strand
CTATTATTACAGCCTAGTGTGGATTTGAAATGTACCTGGAAAGAATAAAATATTTAAAGTTAAAGTTAAACTTTAAGTAGTAAAGCTTGAAAAATACAGATTTATAAAGGTTAATGTAATGTATTAACTTTAAAATAAATTCTATTGGGAAGTGATATTATGAGAAAAATTATATTAATTTATGCCCTTGTTCTTATATCAACAGTTCTTATTAGTTGTTCACATCAAATTTCATATGATTCTTTTGAGGAACTAATAAAACACTTAAAAAGCAAAGGCTATGATATAGTAGTAGAAGATGTAGAAAAAAGCATTCTTGCTGGTAAAAGAAAATGGATAACAATAAATGATAGTGAAAATATATCTGTGTACCTATATAATAAGAATGAGCAAATGGAAAAAGATGCCTCATACTTATCTGCTGATGGAAGTAGTTATGATAATGGAAGGAAAGTTGTCATGATTGAATGGTTTTCATACCCTTATTTCTTTAAAAAGGAAAATATGATTGTTCTTTATGTGGGGGATAATTTGGAAATTGTTCATATTCTAGAAGAATTTTTAGGTCCCCAATTTGCAGGATATGGAGAATAAGAAAGGAATTGTAGATTGTTTATATGGATTTTGGGTAACATGTGGAGGGGTTGTATTTGAAAAGTATAAAGCCTGGTAGAGGACCATCTATTATGGGAGTAATTGGAGGCATAATATTAGTAATATTTGGTCTTTTTTGGACCATAACAGCTGCCAACATGGGGGCACCATCTATATTTCCTCTTTTTGGGGTATTATTTATATTTGTAGCCATAGCCAGTATCATATATAACTATAAAAATGCCACCAGTAAAAACAGAATGTCCCTATATGATATAACAGATGCAGAGGAGGAGCCGGATCCTTTAGATAAATACCTTGTCCGTGATAGGTCAGAATTAGACTTTAAAAGGGAAGTAGGTGATGAGGAGGAATATATGAGATTTTGCCCTTACTGTGGAGAATCCTTAAAAAAGGATTATGCCTACTGCCCTAGATGTGGTAAAAAGATAATAGATTAATAGGAAAAATAGGAGGTAATAATGGAATATAAGGAATATCCTAAGGGATTAAGGGATATATTGAAGGGGATGAATTGTGAAAAGGACAAGATTGGCAAGTCTAGTTCTAAAGTATTAAGGTATTATGATGATAAAAAATCCTATTACTTAAAAGTGGAATCCAACTATGAAATTAAAAGGGAAGCAGAAATTATGGACTGGCTTAAGGGAAGACTTCCAGTTCCTGAAAAAATATATTTTGAAAGCAGTGGAGAGTACCATTACCTCCTTATGACAGAACTAAAGGGCCTTATGCTCTCATCTGACTACTACTTAAATAGACCAGAGGAGACTGTGAAACTATTGGCTGAAGGTATAAGGATGTTACAGTCACTTCCAATTGATAACTGTCCCTTTGATGCCAGATTGGAAAAGAAGCTTAAGCTGGCTGAAGATAATATAATAAATGGTTTAGTTGATACTTCCACCTGGGAAGAAGACAACAATTTTTCTTCCCCTGAGGAACTACTTGAATACCTGAAAAACAAGAAACCCAAAAATACCACCTTATCTTTTACACATGGAGACTATACCCT
>JAAYFE010000118.1 GCA_012728365.1 Tissierellia bacterium | reverse complement strand
TGCCAATACCGATACCATAAAGGTACCTATCTTATAGGCCGTATCCCCATTTAAGGCAATCCTATCTGCCCCTACCAGTATTAGATCTATTTTCCCATCCCTAATTAGGGTGGCAGCTACACTGTCTGCTATAAGCTTAGTGGGAATACCCTCCATTTTAAGCTCCCAGGCTGTTAGTCTGGCTCCCTGGCACCTTGGCCTGGTTTCATCTGCATATACCCTTATGTCCTTTCCACTGTAAAAGGCCTCCCTGATAACACCTAAGGCTGTTCCAAAGCCTGCTGTTGCTAAGGCCCCTGCATTACAATGGGTAAGAATTGTAGCCCTTTGAGGCACTATTGTATTTCCAACCTTGCCAATGGCCCTATTGGTACTTATATCCTCCTCAAATATCTTATCTGCTTCTTCCTTTAATCTTTCATATATTTCCTTAGGAGATAGGTCTTTATGCTCCTCTACTTGCTTCCTCATTCTGTTTATGGCCCACATCAGGTTTACAGCCGTTGGCCTTGCCCTGTTTAATATATCCATGGCCTTGTCCACTTCTGTCAAAAACTCTTCCCTTTCCTTATGTACAAACTCCTTGGCAGCCAATACCACTCCATAGGCTGCAGCAGCCCCAATGGCAGGTGCTCCCCTTACTACCATATCCCTAATGGCAAAATCCACATCCCTATAGCTTTTACACTGGAAGATCTCATAGGATATGGGAAGTTTCCTCTGATCAATTAAATATAAAATATGATCCTTAAATTCCATGGTCTTTATGCCAGTCATCATACTCCCCCTTTTATCATTAACAATTTTCTATGGCCAATTACAATTGTCCACTGTCAACCATCAAAGGCAATTAAATAGTATTTACGTTTATTATACCACCTTATAGCCTTCTTTCCATTACTATATTTAAGATCCTCTTATCTGGAAGGGTGTTAGGGCTATAAGTAGAATACCCATTGTTATATATGCAATTAATCCATATAGATTAAATTTACCCTGTAAATCCAACTTCATTATATTCATACTTATAAGCTGGCAGAGTAGGGCTGCTACTATAAATAGTCCAATATGAAAAAACATATTTGAATCCTTGGCTACTAGCTCATATATATAGGCTATTAAGACAATTAGTATGCTCATAGAAATTATCCCAGCAGCCTTTGCAAAAAAATATGCCTCTGTCTTGTTTCTTAATACCCAATATTCTATTAGTATAAAAAGGATGAGGGAAAAATAGCCAAGCTTTAAATGCTCCCACAGGCTTTCATTAACTGGGCTAAAAAATCCTACCAGGGTTGATTTGCCTGACCATTCATAGGTAAAATGGAGCAGGGATCCTACTATAACTATCCAAAAAAACCCCACCATATGCCATCTTCTTATAATTTCATTTGTTTTAAACATGATACCACCTCATGTTTATTATGCTCTAGAAAAAATAAAAAAATGTGGATAAAGAAGAGAAATATCTCTTCTTATCCACATTTTATTAACCTTATTAATTTTCAGATACTCTATTTGTCCAAAATATTTTGCCTGTATCATCTTTAACTTCTACATAATCTTCAGGTAGTGTAACTTTTACGCCACCCTTGTCAGATACAATTTGGACTAATTCAGCAATCTCTCCACTTATTAGGATGAATTCTGACTCTGGAGCATCTGGACTTGGGCTAGAACCATTGTCCACATTTACTCCATACCAAGCATTTCCCCTTGTCTTTAGGTTTTCAGCAGTTACTTTAGAGTTATTAACATTTAGTCCTGCTGCTAAATTGTCTTTTGAAACAATATCCTTTAGTTGAACATCTGCTGATTCAAATGCATTTATTCCACTTCTTCTTGAGCCAGTTACTGTTAGATTTTCTAGTTTTACAGAACCTTTAACATTAACTATAGCAATTAGGTGCTTGTCTGCATTGTATGTTCCTTCATCAAAGTCTTCAGCTGCCTTTATTACTACTTCTCCTTCACCTACAATTGTTATTGCCTTTTTGACACTCCCCATGACTAAAGTCAGGGGATTCTCTGGTGATTAAATGCCAGTCCATTTCTGGTAGGCAAGTATGACCCAGAGTTAAGGGTGTGTCATCACCCCTCCCTAGGCAGGTCGTATAGACCCTAGGGCTGGTA
>JAAYFE010000013.1 GCA_012728365.1 Tissierellia bacterium | reverse complement strand
GCCATCTACATCACCTCCACGTGTACATTATTATCTTTTAAGTATTTAATAGCTTTGTTAATTTCCTCATCTTTTCCCTCTAATTCAAGGATCAGATGTCCTACATTAGTTTTTATCAGCCTGTTAATATCACCAGATAGTATATTTACTTCAATATCAAATTGTTTTACCATCTTAGATACTATAGGCTTTTTTGCATTTTCTCCAGAATAGCTAAGCCTTACAACAGTTCCAGAAAAATCAACAGGCTCTATAATTTCTTCTGTAATGTCAGACTTAATCCTGCTTATGAATTCATGGGCAGTTTTAGTTTTTGGATTCTTAAATAGTTCTTCTACAGTATTTAATTCAATAATTTCTCCATTTTCTATAATGGCAACCCTATCACATATGTCCTTTATAACCTCCATTTGGTGGGTTATAAGTACAATGGTAAGGCCAAACTCATCCCTTGTCCTTCTTAAAAGGTCCAGGATGGATTTAGTAGTTTTTGGGTCCAGGGCAGAGGTGCCTTCATCACTTAGGAGTATTTTTGGATTATTTGCCAGGGCCCTGGCTATAGCAACCCTTTGTTTTTGCCCCCCACTTAGTTGTGCAGGGTAGGCATATTTTTTATCCTTTAAATCTACATAATCAAGAAGGGTATCTACCCTTTTTTCAATTTCTTCCTTAGGAAGTCCTTCTAATTCCAAGGGAAAGGCTATATTCTTATAGACAGTTTTTTGTAAAAAAAGATTAAAGTGTTGAAATATCATGCCTATGTTTTTCCTTAACTTCCTTAAATCCTCTTTGTCATAGGCTGTTATGTCTTCCCCTTGAATAAATATTTTTCCTTCAGTAGGCTCCTCCAGCCTATTTATACACCTTATTAAGGTGGACTTTCCAGCACCACTTAATCCAATGATGCCAAATATTTCACCTTCATTGATTTGAAGGTTTATATTTTTCAAGGCCTTGATAGCATTGTTTTCATCATAAAAAGTTTTGGATAAATTTTCGATTTTGATCAAAATCTATTCCCCCTTCTAATTAAAGAAAAAACCTCTATTGACATAGAGGTTAAATAAAAAAACCTCTCATAAGAAAGAGGTTGTTCTCTTCCTTATCTTTCGACATCATAGATGTCGCTGGAATTAGCACCTTGTAGTATACTACAGGTTGCCGGGTTTCATTGGGCCAGTCCCTCCACCACTCTTGATAAGTGCGTGTTATCAAGTTTTTTATATTATGAGTAATATTTTAATATTTAAAATATATTTTGTCAACTGTTTTTTTGTCAAAAATTATTTAATCTTTTCTAACTTGTTTTCTATAAGGTCTTGAACTTCTTGTGGTGTCAGGCCCTTAGCTTCTATAATTGGAACAGGAGGATTATTAAAGCCAGCTTCCCTTTCACTTAAAACATCCAGACCAGATACAACTATAGCCTTATATTCATCACTTACTATATTCTTAAGATTGATATTTCTGTTTAAAGTATAAACATCATAACCTGCATTTTTTAAATGCTCAGCAAAGGATGTTAAAGTATTTTCACCTACAACTTTATTTTTCATCTAATCACCTCCGTAAAAATATTATGTCCCCATTTTAATTTATTATTTATGATGTTTTTTTCCATGAATATTTGACAATCTTAGAGACAAAATAGATGTGAAAAGGTCAAAAAAATAAAAGAAAGGAGTAATTATATGCCACTAAAAAACCCTGTTAATTTAGGCAATATAAATCAAATGGAATTAAACCATTTAAGGGAGATTACAAGCCTTCATCAAAATATGGTAGTTAAATATGAAACATTTGCCAATCAATGTCAGGATCCACAGCTAAAGCAGATATTCCAACAAGCATCCCAGGATGCACAGCAAACAGTAAACAACCTTATAAATTCATTAAAATAGGAGGGAAGTTTCATGATGCATGAAAGAGATATGGTAAATGATGCTATAAATATGACTAAGCTTAGTATAAACTGTTATCATGCTGCAATTGTAGAGTGTGCTAACCAACAGTTGAGAAATACATTACAGCAGTTGAGGAATGAAGCTGAGCAGTTCCAATATCAATTATTCCAAATAGCAGAACAAAAAGGATACTATCACCCAGCTCCTACAGCCAAGGCAGAAGATATACAGCAGGTAAAAAATGGATTAAGTGTTATGCAAATGAGATAAAAGCAGGGCTTATGCCTTGCTTTTATCTTTTTAATATACTTATAGATAAAGATGGATGCCAATTTTATTGTGACTACTGACGAGGAATTAAGACAGGCCTATAAGGAATATCAAGAAGGCCAGTTTGGAGGATGACCCTGAGACAGGAAGGATCCAGTTTATGCTTGGGAAAAGATTAAATTTGCAAAATACCCTGATGGTGAGGTAGAGAAAAAGCCGCCTATGGTATATGCTGGGGTGGCTTTAGCCTTTATATAGTAAGCAAACATATGCTTAGAGCATAGACAGAATTTATAATAAACCGGTTTTATATAAAGTTTCTCAATTTGACTATACTTTAACAATAATTGTATAATCAAATGGGCTTCTAAAATAGGTGTAACTGTTGACAGCTATTGGGAGACTTTTATAAGTACCTTGTACATAACTTCCAGTAGGTAGATGCAAAAATTACCCTTATTTAAAGGGCTATTTTTATTGCTAATTTTGAAAAATAATTAACTAACAATCCAAAGGAGGAAAATAAGATGATGAAAAAAATTACAGCCTTTCTTTTATCCTTAGTTATGATCTTTTCATTAGTAGCCTGCCAAAATGCAGATACTGACAAGGAGGCAAGCCAAGATACTAGTGGAGACAATGTAGCAACAGAAGAAGGAAGCAATTTTAAGATAGGCATTGTTACACCAACTTTATCTGTGTCTGAAGATGAGTTTAGGGCAGGAGCAGAAATGGTGGAAAAGTATCCTGACATAGTAAAACATATTACACTACCAGAAAACTTCAATACAGAATTAGAAACTGGTATTTCACAAATACTTAGTTTAGCTGATGATCCAGATATGAAGGCTATTATAGTATGCTCAGGCCAATCAGGCTTACTACCAGCCTTTGAGCAAATTAGAGAAAAGAGACCAGATATAATTACAATAGCTACCATGCTGGATGAACCAGAACTTATGGCAGAGTATGTAGACATAAGTTTTGCCACTGACTGGGTAAGGCGTGGAGAAACTATACCTAAAAAGGCTCAGGAAATGGGAGCCAAAACCTTTATACACTATTCCTTCCCAACCCACTTAGCTAAGGAAGCAGTGGCTCAAAGAAAAGAAATGATGGAAAAGACTTGTAAAGAAATCGGTTTAGAATTTGTGGAGATCATTACACCAGACCCACAAACTGGAGATGGACCTGCTGCTATGCAACAGTTTCTAAGGGAAGATATACCAAGACAGATTGCTAAATATGGTCCAGATACAAATATATTTGGAAGCAACTGCCCCATGTATGATGTTATAATAGACGAAGCTTTAAAGCTAAAATACATAGTAGCTGAACAATGCTGTCCAACACCAACACAAGCTTATCCAACAGTAATGAATTTAGAAATAGATGCTGAAGATCTAGGAAACTATGATAAGATCAACCAATTAATTGCTGAAAAAGCAAAGGAAGCAGGTATGACAGGCAGACTATCAGGTTGGGCAATGCCTTCTTCAATCTACGTACCAAAATTTGAGATTGAACTGGCTAAATATATAATTGAGAATAATCTTGAACTAAATGAAGACATCTTAAATGTGGACTTCTTAGGTGACTTTTCAGAAGAGGCTATGGGCATTAGGGCTGATTTTAGGCCATTAGATGAAAATACAAACAATTACTATCTATTAGTATTAGAATCAATCTACTATTAAACTATATGCAGGATAATCTTATCCTGCATATAGTACTTGAAAGGGGAATTTCATTTGGAGTATGTGTTAAGGGTTGAGAAGCTTTCTAAGGATTTTAATGAGGTAAGGGCTCTGGATGGAGTAAACTTTAAGTTAAAGAAGGGAGAAATTCATGGCATAATTGGAGCCAACGGCTCTGGCAAGTCAACCTTTGTTAATATACTTTTTGGCAGCAAGCACATTAGGGATACTGGAGGCTATGAAGGATGTATATACATAGACAATAAAAGGGTGGACATAAAAAATACCCAGGATGCCATGAAGGAGGGTATAGGTATGGTCCACCAGGAGTTGGTCCTTTTAGGGGAATTAGACATAAGTAGCAATATCAAAATAAACAGGGAAAATATTATGGATAAAACCAAGGCATTGGGAGACTTTGCCCTGGTGGACAAGGACAAGAATGAAAAGGAGGCTAAAGAGCTTCTATTGAAGTTAGGAGTAGATATTGATCCTAGGATTAGGGTAAAGGATATTTCTACTAATTTAAAACAGTTTGTAGAAATAGCTAGGGAAATAGATAAGGATAAGTTAAAAATACTTATACTGGATGAGCCTACCTCCTCCTTAAATATTGAAGAAAGTAAAATACTATTATCTAATTTAAAGGAATTGGCCAAAAGTGGACTTTCCATTATTTTTATATCCCACAGGCTGGAGGAAATAGTTGATCTTTGCCATAGGGTAACCATATTCAGGGACGGCAGAGTTGTAGGTGAGTATGGGAGAGAAGAATATGATATCAATAAAATGGCTCTGGATATGATAGGCAGGGAAGTAGTGCAGGTTATAAAGGAAAGAAAAAATAGATCTGAAGAAAGTATATTGTCATTTAATAGGGTGGAAGTATCCTATGGCCATAAGAGCTACAAGGATATATCCCTGGATATTAAAAGGGGTGAAATTTTAGGGATAACAGGACTGGCTGGCCATGGCCAGGAGATCTTTGCCTATGGCCTGATGGGCCTTTATGACATGAAGGGGGATGTGGTGTTTAAGGGGGGAAAAATAAGGCCTGGAGATATAGGAACCTTAATCCAAAAAGGTATATATCTCTTGCCAGATGAGCGAAAGGAATTAGGGCTTATATTAAGTAAGAGTGTATGGGAAAACTTAGTTTTTGAATCCTATGATAGAAATAAAGGCTTTCTTAGATATCCATTCCTTGGCAGACTGTCACCCCTAAACCATAAGGCCATTAGGGAGTATTCGGAAGATATGGTAAGGAGGTTAAATATAAAAATCAAGGATATAGACCAGAGGGTAGGAGACTTAAGTGGGGGAAATCAACAGAAGGTATGTATAGGAAGGGCAATTACCATAGACCCAGAGGTACTTTTCGTAGGTGATCCCACTAGGGGTATAGATATTTATTCCAAGGAGATAATCTTAGACATGCTGTTGGAGCTAAACCAGGAGAAAAATACTACTATAATCATTTTTTCAGGGGAAGTTTCAGAACTAAAAAGGGTTTGTGACCGGATTGCTGTAATGTATAACAATCAAGTTTTCAAGATATTTGAGGATGGATTTGATTCTGAAGAATTTAGCTTAGCACTATCTGGAAGGAGTTTAGAATAAGATGAAGAGATTAAGAGTGGAGGCCCCTCAGCTAATTGTCATATTTTATCTGATTATACTGGCTGTAAGCCTTAAATTTATTGGAATATCCTATATAGATATGATTAATGAATCCTTGATAAAGTGGGTAATGAATGGAGTCTTAGTATTATCCCTGATTCCCATGATCAATGTAGGAGCAGGCAGGAATTTTGGGCTGCCCATAGGAATAACAGCAGGCTTAATAGGAATGTGCATTGCCCTGGAATTTAGGCTGGAAGGCTGGCTGGGCTTTGGTGTTTCCATCCTGGCAGGTAGCCTTATAGCTGTAGTATTTGGGTATGTTTATTCCCTTATATTAAACAGGCTAAAGGGCAATGAGGAAATTGTGGGTACCTTTGCAGGCTTTTCCTTCATACCCATAATGAATATATTCTGGACTCTGGCACCCTTTAAAAACAGGCAGATGCTGTATCCCGTAGGTGGACAAGGCCTAAGGCCTAAGATTAACTTGGATGGTTATTTTGCAGGGATTCTAGACAATTTATTAAAAGTGGATATAGGGAGACTGGTAATCCCTGTAGGCTTAATATTCTTTTTCATAGTCCTGTCTATTCTAGTATATCTCTTTCAAAAAACCAGGATGGGAATTGCCATGTCATATATTGCAGAAAATGAAAGCTTTGTAAAACTGTCAGGTATTGATATAAATAGGTATAGGACAATAGCCATAATGTTTTCAAATGTACTGGCAGCCATAGGGATTATAGTGTACTCACAAAGCTATGGATTTGTGCATCTGTATGATGGTCCCTTTATGATGGCCTTCCCGGCAGTATCAGCCATACTAATTGGAGGAGCCAGCAGAAGTAAGGCTACAGTATTTAATGCCATGCTGGGTACATATCTTTATCAAACTACCTTTTTACTTTCTGTTCCTGTGGCTAATGCCTTCCTTATACCAGAAATGTCTGAGATCATAAGAATGATAGTAACCAACGGCATTATACTATATGCCTTCCTATACGAAGGGGTGAAGAGAAGAAATGAAAAGGTATAAAGAATATTATGTTCCCATATTTTTTCTAATTTTATCTGTTTTGGGTATTATGGCTGCCAAGGTAGGGGTTAATTTCATACTAGGAGAGCTATATGCTAGATTTGTAAGGAATGGGATCTTTTTACTAGCCCTTATTTTTCCCATCATGGCTGGCATGGGGATCAACTTTTCTATTACAATAGGTGCCATAGCGGCTCAAATTTCAATGCTAATTGTATTAGATATTGGCTTTGCACCAAGGTTAGGCTTTTTTATGGCAATACTTTTAAGCATAATACTATCTGCTCTTTTAGGAAATATAATTGGCAAACTGCTTAACAGGGCAAAGGGAAAGGAAATGATAGCAAGTATGGTTATAGGTTTTTTAGGAACCAGCCTGTACCAAATCATATTCATGGTGGCCTATGGTACTATAATACAGCCCTTTAATAAGGAAATCTTATTAACCAGGGGAATAGGTGTAAAAAGTATGTTGGATATAGGGGAATACAAGGATTTATTTAGCAATATACTGCCAATTACCATAGGGGATGTGGAGGGTTCCTTAGTACCCATTGTAATCATTGTTGTTGTGGGCATACTGGTGCACCTAGTTACCAGGTCTAAAATAGGCTATCAGATGAGGGCAGTGGGTGAAAATATGTACTTAGCAGAAAAGGTAGGCATTGATGTAGATAAGACCAGGAAGATTGCAATTATAATGTCTACTATACTGGCTTCATTAGCCCAAATTATGTTTATTCAAAATCTAGGCATCTTAAACGTGTATACAGGCCACTTAAACCTGGATATATTTGCATCAGCAGCTTTGCTGGCAGGAGGTGCTACCTTTAAGAAGGCTAATATAAGGAATGCTTTTATAGGGATCTTCCTCTTCCATACCCTATTTATAGTTTCACCACTGGCAGGGCAAAACGTATTTAAAAATCCAGCCCTTGGAGAGTATTTTAGAAGCTTCATAGCCTATGGAACCATTGTATTTGCCTTAATGGTGAATCTCAAGAAGGCAGAACAATCTCCTCAGTAGATGTAACATTTCTATATGTGAAGTAAAAACAAGATCTTAAAGACAATTGTCGTCGACCTTAAGCGGTGCAAAACCCCTGGAGATCGACGACAATTTAATTTTTTCTGTGAAAAGCTGTATATTTCAATACATATACAGGAAATAAAACAAAAATCCTGTCTCTAAATTCAGAAAATTTGCATTTGACAAAAATTGGTGGATGTAGTAATATCAATATATAGAATGGTTGCTAGACTACCTATGAGGAATTGAAACTATCTAGCCTAATCACAACCCTGTCTACTATTAAGCCCCCTAACCAATTTGGACAATCGCACACTAATTTAGTAAAATAAAAATTAATAGGAGGTTGTCTAAATTGAAAGGGAAAGGTAAAAGGTATCCAGAAGAATTTAAGCGTCAAATT
>JAAYFE010000117.1 GCA_012728365.1 Tissierellia bacterium | reverse complement strand
CAATGTAAGGCGGCCAGCTGATGATTGCCCCTTAACATCCCCCCCGCCGGAAAACAATATGCCATCAACAGTATTTAATATAGAATCTAGATAATAATCCAGGGATTCTTCATCGTATTCTGGTGCTAAAAGTATTGGAATTCCACCGTGTTTTGCTACTGCTTTTACATAAGGCCTTTCAACATAATAATAAGTGTTTATTTCAACAGGATCACCCCAGGTTTCTGTACTCCATGGGCAAGTTACTCCAATGATTGGTTTGCTCATCTATAATGCGCCCCCTATTATTTTTTATATGCCTAAAAAGGCAAAATCACTGTTTAAAAGCAGTGATTTTTATTTGCAGTTTTTAAAGTTGTTTACTAATAAAATAATGTTATTATTTCCCTATTTTCTGCAAATAATTGTAAAACTTTTTTCATAAACTTGTCAATAATTTTAAACTATTTAGTCTATTCATACTATTTAAAATAACCATATGTGTAAATTAATTAAAGCTCGATCTAATATCTATTGCCTAAAAAAGCAAATATCTTACTATATACACAATTATAAATACAGACAGTATATAGGATAAAAGGGCTGCCCTTAGGGTATAGCCGTAGTTTTTGACCCCAATAGAGCCAAAGTATATGGCCAGGGTATAGAAGATGGTTTCAGAGGAACCCATTAAAATTGCTGCTAGTATGCCTGGTAAGGAATCTGGTCCATAATGGCTTATAATATCCCTTACTACCCCTAAGGCACCAGAACCAGATAAGGGCCTTATGAGGATTAGGGGAAGTATTTCCTCTGGTATCTTTAGTAATTTAGTCATGGGGCTTGCTAAATTTATTAGCATATCTAAGGCCTTAGAAGCCCTAAATATTCCAATGGCTATAAATATGGCTATAAGGTTTGGAATTATTTTAAAGGCAGTCTTTAAGCCTTCAAGGGCTCCTTCTGTAAAGGCATCGTATATGTCTATATTTTTTAAATACCCATGGACTAGGATTATTATTACTAAAAAGGGCACTATGCCAATGGAGATTATATCTAACATTTTCTTCTCCTTTCAAATATTTTAGCTATTATAATAGCTATAATGGTAGATAGGCCAGTGGCTAAAAGGATAAGGCCTATAATGTCTGTAGCTGACTGGGAACCATAATCATACCTTAGCTTTATTACAGTTAGGGGAACCAGCTGCAAGGAAGACATATTTATGATCAAAAACATGGCCATGGCATTGGTAGCTCTGCCCTTATGGGGATTTAAATTATCCAGCTCCCTTATGGCCTTGAGTCCAAAGGCTGTAGCTCCATTTCCTACTCCAAACATATTGGCTATAAAGTTCATCAGCATCCACCTTTCTGCTGGATGGTTTCGTGGCACCTCCGGGAAAAGTAGTCTCATAATTGGTCTGAAGGCCTTAGATAAGGCTTTTATTAAGCCAGACTTTTCAGCAATATTCATTATCCCTAGCCAAAAGGCCATGATACCCATAAGACTTATACCAAAGGTAACCCCTTCTGTTGCCTCATCTATGATAATGTTGTTTATCTCCCCTAGATTCCCTGTCAGGGCCCCATATAATATGCCTATGAATACTAATAAAAACCAGATAGTATTTATCATGAAAAAAACCCCTTTCATAAAAATATATGAAAGGGGTTGAAGTAATATTTGTCTTATTTTTGTAACCTATCTAGCATTAAAATAAAGCAAAAATATTTTTCAATTATATAAATAAGGCATACAGATAAAGAAAGGCTCTTAGATTCCTAATTTGTGAAATATCACGGCTTGGAAAGCCAAAAGATTTGCATGCCTTATTTCTCCTCATACACATTAAAGAAGGGTGTCTTCTTTTTTATAAGGAAGCCCTTTTTCACCATGTCTTCTAATTTTTCCTCAAAGGCATCTAGGGTATAGGTAATTCCTGCTTCTGATTCTATTTCCCTTATGATATTTAAAAAGTCATCTCCATTTATGGGCAGCTTGTCCTTTATAAGGTCCATAAACTTATTTTCATCTTCTTCAACTTTTCCCTTAAGTTCATCAAAGGGATTTTCTGTATGGGGGCTGGTTGTATGGGCTGCTCTTATCCTGGCAAATATGGTTCTGCCTAAGGCAGACTCAGATATGAAGACATCTCCAGTTCTTAAGTAAGGGAGTCTCCTTGCCTCCTCCATGGTAATATCTGTTTCCTCCTTTATGGTGGCTATGTCTGAGCTTCTAACAGTCCTAAATATAAACTTGGTATTTAACTGGGCAGTTATGGTTTCATCCAACAGGGTAGGCCTTTGGGTAGCCAGTATCAAAAATACTCCGTACTTTCTTCCTTCCTGGGATATTTCTTTTAAAATTGCCTTGGAGGGGGATTCAAAGGCCTTGGGTGCAAAGTTGTGGGCCTCATCCGTCACCACTATAAAGGGTGGAAAGTAGTCAGTGACCTCCCTCCTATATTGGGCATCCTTGTATTCCCT
>JAAYFE010000116.1 GCA_012728365.1 Tissierellia bacterium | reverse complement strand
CCTGTTCCTTTCCTCCTAATCTAATAAGTTCCCCTCTATTTTTAGGGTCCTCATGTATATTGGCCATTTCCACCTTTATATTATTACGCTTCATATACTGGATTACCTTCTTGCAAAAGGGGCATTGGTCAAAATAAAATAGCTTTAAATTTTTCCTGACTATTTGTCCATCTATAAAGGGTTTGCTATATTTTGTCTAATTTTTAACTATATTTAAATAAAATATTTTTAAAAATTAAAGTAAAACTATTATTATAAAACTAATTAATAAAAGGGGCTGATTAAAATTAACAATGCTCTAATAGATATACTCATGAAGCATAAATCCATTAGAAAATTTAAGGATAAAGAGGTGGATAAGGAAACTTTAGATATAATAATTAAATGTGGCCAAAGGGCTCCTACTTCGAATAATTTACAAGCCTATACCATCATTTATGTGAAAGATAATAATAAAAAGGAAAAATTAGCTCAAATATCAGGAGGCCAAAAATGGGTAGTAGAAGCACCTGTAGTCCTGCTTTTTTGTGCAGACCTAAATAGGATTAAAAGGTATTCAAATAGTGAAAATAAAGACATATTTGGCACTTCAGAATTATATACAGTAGCAATTATTGATACTGCTTTAGCAGCCCAGAAATCATTAATAGCTGCTCAAAGCCTTGGTCTTGGTGGAGTAGTTGTAGGTGGTATAAGAAATGATATGGAAAAAGTTCATAGTATGTTTAATTTGCCTGATTTGGTAGCACCCTTATTTTTACTATGTTTAGGATATCCAGATCATGATCCTGGCCTTAAGCCTAGACTGTCAAAGGATGTAATTTTTAAGGTAGATATCTATGATACTTCAAGGGAGGATGAGCTAATAGAAGAATACAACAAAACTATGGAAGAATATTATAAAGAAAGAAGCAATGGAAAAGTCCAGAGTAATTGGTCAGAAAAATGTAAGCAAGCACTATCTAAACAACCTAGGCAAAAAGTAGATGACTTTTTAAGGTCTGCAGGTTTTTTTAAATAATAAAATAAAATAAAGTGGCCATATTTGCCACTTTAATAATATTTTTCCGTCTCCTTAGGTAATCCTTTTTTGTCCAGCCTATATTCAACTATATCCTTTATTATTGAATAGATAAATACAAATAGAGGCACCCCTATTATCATACCTATAAAGCCAAATATTTTTCCAGCAACCAGCAAGGAAAACAGGATCCAGAAAGCTGAAATACCCAGGGAATCTCCTAATATTTTAGGCCCTATTATGTTTCCATCAATCTGTTGTATTATTAGTATTATTATTAAAAACCATATGGCCTATATAGGTGAAACAAATAATATTATAAAGAAGGAAGGAATTGCACCAATAAAGGGACCAAAGAATGGAATAATATTGGTTATTCCAACTATAAAGGATACTAGGGTAACATAGGGCATTTTGACAACCTTTAACACTACAAATGTTAGTATACCAATTATTAATGAGTCTAATATTTTGCCACTTAAAAACCTTCCAAATATATGGTCTCCCCTTTTTGCCAATTCTATTATTTTATTGGCATTTTTCTTTGAAAAAATAGAATATATAAGTTTTTTACTTAAGGCCTTGAACCTTTCCTTATCTATTAACAGATATATGGAAACAATAACTCCTAAAACAATATTCCATATGCTAGATACGATACTTTTTGTTAAATTCCCTATTTTAGGCACCAGATCCGTTGCAAAGTTCAATATATATTCTACAAATTCATTCCATTTTGATACTAATATATTATAATACTCATCTGGAATATATAGTTCCATAGTTAATTCATTTAATTTAGTAGTTATAGCAATAAAATAGCTTGGTATTTCATTTACTAGTCCCATTATTGATGACAATAACTGGGGCAGTATGAAATACAGAAACATATATAATAAGAATAATACAGTTAAATAAGTTAGCACAATACCTATTACACGCTTAGTTTTCTTTTTTGCAGCTTTAATTAATTTATTTAGTAAGACTTTTTCATAAAATTCTAATATAAAATTAAATAAATAGGCCATTATAAAGCCTATTATAATTGGCTGAAATATATTTATATAGTTACCAACTTGAATCTTAAATAATCTTATTTCTGATACTATTAGATAAAATATTATACTTAGGGCTAGTACAATAAATCCATAGGCAGCTATTGTATTATACCGAGAATTCCAATTTATTTTCATATTCCACCTCTATTCCTTTGTATGTGCAATTCTGCTGGCTGCTGCAGCTGCAAGGGCAGCTACTAAATCATCTATAAATGTATTTACCACTTTACCTTTTTCTGTATCCAACTTTCTTATAATTCCCTTTTTTTCCTTATCAAGGTATCCATAATTGGTAAGGCCTATGGTTCCATATACATTAACTATGGAAAGAGGTATAATTTCATCAATACCATAAAGGCCTAAATCAGATTCTACAATTTCCTGTAATGGTTGTGGTAGGAGGCCTTTTTCAGCCAATTCATCTAAGGCAATACCTGTCAATATAGCATGAATTGTTTCCCTTTTAGATAGTACTGCATCTATATTATTAATACAAATTTCCAATGTCAAGTCTGGATAAAAATCTTTTTGCAGATCATATACTAACTCCCCTATATCTTCTATTGTAACTCCCCTTCTATTCAACATTTCTATTGCTTTTTCCTTTAATTCCTTCATATCATATTTTATCATAATATTCCCCTTCCTTTCCACTATGTTATATTATATTGCTTAAATGGTAAAATTATTATGTATATACTTATTGAAAAAAAAGAATTTTTATGGTAATATATATTATGCCATGGGCGATTGGT
This sequence comes from Tissierellia bacterium, assembly GCA_012728365.1. Taxonomy (GTDB): domain Bacteria; phylum Bacillota; class Clostridia; order Tissierellales; family Tepidimicrobiaceae; genus JAAYFE01. The sequence continues at coordinate 3,533 of JAAYFE010000116.1, read as the reverse complement.
TCAGCTGGTCTAGAGCGCCACGTTGACATCGTGGAGATCGTTGGTTCGAATCCAACATCGCCCACCATAAAAAAGCATCTACATATTGTAGATGCTTTTAATTTATACCGTATATATCAGAAAATTCTATATTCACCCTATCTATACCCATATAGGTATCAACATAAACTTTTCTATTCTTTTCCTTTGTAATATATGCTGGTAACTCAATTATAAACTCACTTCCCTTATTCACTTGGCTTTTTACAGAAATACTACCACCATGCATTTCAATTATTGATTTTACAATTGAAAGTCCTATTCCTGTTCCTTCATTTATCCTTCTTAGGGAAGTATCAACTTGATTGAGCTTTTCAAAAACCTTATCTATCATATGATTTGGAATTCCAATTCCATTGTCCTTAACTTTGATTATTATGGAATCCTTTTTATTTTTGACACTAACTAAAATATGGCCATTAGATTTTATAAATTTAACAGCATTAGAAAGTAAATTTAACAGTACCCTTTCTATCTTTTCCCCATCACATGCCATTACCCTTTCTTCCATATCTGTTTGAAAATCTATAGAAATATCTGTATTCTTAATATATTCTGCTACAGCATAAGTAGTCTTTCTAATTATAGATATAATATCTTGATTTCGCAGATTTAAATACATATATCCTGTATCAATTTTGGTTATGTCCATTATGTTGTCAGCAAGTTTTATTAGTCTATAGATATTTTTTTCTAAAGCTTTAACACTATCCTTTGGTAATTTATAGTATTCTTTTTCATTGTCCTCTTCATAATTTAACAGCTGTATTACTCCTAGTATGATATTTAAAGGAGTTCTTATTTCATGAGCTATGGTTGTAAGAAAGTTGCTTTTCATTTCATCTAATTCTTTTGCCTCCTTAAGTAATTCTTTTCTAATTTGTATATTAGTCTTTAAATCCTCTATCATTTTTCTATCAGTTATATCTCTAAAATGTATTACTGCACCTGCCTTCTTGCCACTGTCAATATAGGGTAGGGTTGTAACTTCATATATCTTATTATTTTTATGCCTTAAGTAATAGGTATAAGCCCTTTTTGTATTTAAGGCTTCCTTTAAATATAATTTAAAATCTTCAGGGTCTATTGAATTATTGGTTATATAATTTATAATTTCTTTTGTATCTCTACTTGAAACAATTTCATCAGGAATGTCCATCATTTTCACAAATGGACTATTAACATGTATCAGCCTTTTCTCATTATCTACTACCAATATTCCATCAATGGTGGATTCTAATACTCCATTTAGTATCTGTTTTTTCCTAAAATTTGCCTTCTCCATTTCCTGCCTATGTTCAGTTTCTCTTTTTAACTTATCTATTAGTCTTTCTAATTCATCATTTTTCTTCTTTAAATTCTCATTTAAACTTCTAAGGGCCAAATAAGGCTCTTGTAAACTAGTTTTAACAAAGGCTATGTATATATAATAATAGGAAATTAACTTAAAAATAAGCCCATAACAGGTTAATATTTCTAACTGCTCATAAAAGGAAAAAAATATTTCAGAAATTAGGCTTATTGTTAAAGATACTATTATAAGCAGATGGATTCTTCTTCCAACTTTTCTATGTCTTATAAAATATATAATGCTAGCAATAAAAATTCCTATAATAATGTATTCGCTTATTACCTTAAATGAGGTTGCCTGATCTCCAGCAACAACACATGGTGGGAATATTTTAAAATATAGTATTGAAGTTAAAAGCAATGATGAAATAAATAAATAGCTAAAAAAAGCTTTCATTATATTAACATTTATCCCTTTTTTCCAAAGGATAAAGGAAATAAGATAGGATAAACTTTCCATATATCGGGCAACAATCCACAGTTGAGTAGCAATATTTCCAGTACTATCAGCAAAGGGTCCCATGCCTTTATAGGTAAAAATGTGAATTAAGTCAAAAATACCAATAAAACCGTAGGCTATTCCCAAAAAAATAATACTTCTATTTATATTAGCCCAATAGGTAGATAAAGATATGGCTGCCATTTTAAAAGCTATTATTACTGTAATTAGCTCTGCTACAGTATGAAAAAACAAAAAATCTCTGGAAGCAAAAATAAAAGAAATAGCTGCAATGATGCTAATTCCTAACAGTTCTTTATAAATAATCTTTTTATTAAAATTTACCCCTATACCTTTCCCATCATACACTTAACTTTACCTCCCTAACTCAAACACATACCAATGAATATTATAATAAATTGGACTGTTTCATTTTGTCACAATCTGTCATTTTTAAAAATATTTTTTACAACAAAAAGCACTCAAAATTGAGTACACTACATTCTAAAGGATGTATGATCATTATCCAAATAATGAATGTTTGCTCTTATCCTCACAATATCGTATTCATCATCATACTCTATTTTTACATCAGAAAGCCTTCCATCATCCCCCCTATACTGTAGATAGCTATCTAAAATATTCATAGCATAATCCTCATTTAATTCTTCATAATCCTCATAATATTCATCTGCTGACATCTCTAAAACTAGCTTATAAAGTCCATTATCTGCTATTCTTCTATCTATAAAATTATCGAAATTCAAAACAAAACCTCCTTAAAGATAATTTTTATTATTATCATTTCACATAATGATCATTTTATGACCAATAAAATAAGAATATTTACCAAAGTAAGTGTAAAAATAATAGGAAAATAATATATAAATTGGAGGTAGCATATGTCATCTAACAATGAAATTATTTCCAAATCCTATTGGCTTGATTCTACTCCAAGTACTAACTATCCAGCTTTAAAGGAGGATATTAATACAGATATATTAATAGTAGGAGGAGGATTGGCAGGACTATCCTGTGCCTATTTACTCCATAAAGAAGGTTTTAAAATAACAGTTTTAGAAGCAGACAGAATTTGTCAAGGTGCTTCAGGCCATACAACTGCAAAGATAACCTCCCAACATGGGCTAATATACAATAAAATTAAAAACAGCCTAGGAGAAGAATTGGCTAGGCAATATGCCCAAGCCAATTAAAAGGCCATATATGAAATGGAAAAAATAATAAAAGAAAATAATATAGAATGTGATTATGTAAAACAGCCTGCATATGTATTTACACAAGATGACAAATACATAAGAAAAATCCAAGATGAAGTGGATACTGCTTTAAATTTAGGAATTAAGGCTTCATATGTTGACAAAATACCCTTATCCTTACCTATAAAAGGGGCAATAAAATTTGACAATCAGGCTCAATTTCATCCAAGAAAATATCTGTTATCCTTAGCTAAACTTATAGAAAATCAAGTGAATATATTTGAAAAATCAAGGGCCGTAGACCTTGAAGAAGATAATAATAAGTATATAGTAATTACTGAAGAAGGATACAAAATTAAAGCAAATAAAGTGATAATAGCAACTCAATATCCTTTTTATAATAAAGAAGGAATGTATTTTACAAGACTTTATGCAAAACGCTCCTACATAGTTGCTATTCATGCTAAAGAAAAATATCCTGGTGGAAT
>JAAYFE010000012.1 GCA_012728365.1 Tissierellia bacterium | reverse complement strand
ATCCATTCCAATTTAAGAAAAACTCCTCTAAAATAATAGGAATATATATGAATCCATAGCTTTCATCTAGTTTTGCATCTGTTTCTGCCTTAACTTTGTTATCATGATATATAACCCAAATAGTAGCTGCCCGCATAAAATTTTCTTCAAATACTCTTAACCAAGACCCTTCATCATACTCAATCTTATTTATTAGGTTTAATATTTCTTCATCACAACTACTTTCTGCAAGATCATATCCTGAAGCAGTTAAGCCAATAAAATCTGTATTGCCTATGTACAATATATCGGAAAAATTTTCCATACCTTTATGATTATTGACTATATATAAAAAGCTCCACTATTTAAGTGGAGCTACAATACTTTTTTCTTTTATTTTCCAAGCTATTAGCCCAATTAGCAAACCACAAAAGGCTGGTACTATCCATCCAAAACCAAAGTCAAATCCAGGTAAATATAATTGGGCAAACTTAATAATAGCTTTTATAAATAAATTCTCCTGTAAATATTGGGGCAAGGCCTTACATAAGTCGAAAAAGGCTGCAATAGCTGTTAAAGCAGTTGTCCATCTATAAACAATATTTTCTTTACCAATAATTGGACTTAACAGGGATAAAATAATTAATGTTATAGCTAATGGGTATAGAAACATAAGCACTGGTATAGACAATTGTATTATATTCTCTAATCCAAAATTAGCTATTACAAAAGAAACTAGTGTAAATACTACAGCATATTTTCTATAATTAATGGATTTTGGAAACATTTCACTGAACATTTCTGAACAGGCAGTAATTAAGCCTATGGCAGTCTTTAAACAGGCAGCAGATACTATAGCTGCTAATAAAACTTGTCCTATTAGGCCATAATAATGATTACTTACCATAGATAAAATAATTCCCCCATTATCAGCAGGGCTTAAACTACCTAAGCTGGTGGCTCCCATATAAGCTAAGGATGCATAAATAACTGCCATGCCAAAACTAGCTACTAAACCAGATTTAGAGGTTTCAAAAGCAACTAAGGTTGGTTTTCCTATACCTAATTTTCGTACATTAGCAATAATAATAATTGCAAAGGCCAAAGATGCTAAAGCATCCATAGTATTGTATCCGTCTAACAATCCAGTAAATAGTGGCCCAGAAATATATTTGCCTTGAGGTTCATGACTAACCTGCCCCATAGGGCTCACAAAGGTGGCTATTAATAAAATGGATAATAGTATTAAAAAAGTAGGGTTAAGGTATTTCCCTATCCAATCCAATATTCTGCCTGGCCTTAATGAGAAATAAAGGGTTAAGGCAAAAAATATAAATGAAAAAATTAATAGTCCAATACTAAAATAGTCCTCTGATATAAAAGGACGAAGGCCTACTTCAAAGGCAACTGTAGCAGTACGGGGTATGGCAAAGAGTGGACCGATGGTTAAATACAAGGCACAGGTAAAGAAAATTGCATAGCCCTTGCTAATAGGCTTAGCCATGTGGAATAAGCTATCACTTTGAGACATGGCAGATGCAATTACACCTAGCATAGGTAAGCCTACCCCTGTAATTAAAAATCCTATAGTTGCCTGTAAAGTGTTTTTGCCTGCTAATTGTCCTAATTGTACTGGGAAAATTAAATTTCCAGCACCAAAAAATAAGCCAAATAACAAGGATCCAACTAATAAGGTTTCCTTAATACTTAATCTTTTTCTCATTCTTTTCCTCCCTCAGTACTATACTGCGAATATTGTCGATTGTTGTAAGTTTATATTTCGCTATTATAATACATTTTAAAAATTATGTAAATAAAAACTTCCACTCCTATTTAGGTTCAGAAGTGGAAGTAGCTTCCATCTTATGGAATTTTTCTGCTGATTTTATCATGGCTTCTATAATACTGCTTCTAAAGCCCTTTTCTTCTAGTTTAACAACCCCTTCTATAGTAGTTCCTCCTGGTGAGCAAACTGCATCCTTAAGTTCTCCTGGATGTTTTCCACTCTCTACTACCATTCTTGCGGCTCCTTCAACAGCTTTTGCTGCAAATATATATGCATCCTTTCTTGGCATTCCCAATAGGACTGCAGCATCTGCCATGGCTTCAATTAACATATATATAAAGGCTGGAGATGAGCCACTGACAGAACCAACTGCTTTCATTAATTCTTCTTTAACTTCTATAGTCTCTCCAAGACTTAGGAAAAACTCGAGTATTTCCTTTTTTTCTTCTGCAGTCATATTATCTGAAAAGCATATTCCTGTAATACCACATCCAATCATAGCAGGAGTATTAGGCATGGCCCTTACTACTTTTATGTCCTTGTTAAACATAGACTTAATTACATTTATTGAAAAGCTTGGGGCAATAGCAAGGATAATAGAGTCCTTATTTACCTTATCCATAATTTCTTCTATAACTTGACTATAAATATTTGGCTTAACTGCAAGAACTATTATTCTAGCCTTTTCAGCTACATCCTTGTTATCCTTAGCCATATGGATGCCATATTTTTTGTTCAGTCTTTCAAGGCTTTCCCTGCTCCTTGTATGTACAACAACATCATCACTTTTTACAAATCCACTATTTAAGGCACCTGAAAGCATAGCTTCTCCCATATTGCCACAGCCTATGAATCCTATTTTTTTCATATATATCCACTCCTTAATAATATCTTCATATAATTTATATCATATATTTTACACATAAAAAAGGTAATCCAATTTAATGGGACTACCTTAATACATTATTCCACATACCTATTTTCAACTATCTCTAAGGCTTTTTCATAATCCTCTGGTGTATCTATATCCATATTTTCATAGTCCGTCTTAATATCTACTCCCAATGTAATATCTAAGTTTCTATATACTACAACCCTACCACCTTGATCATATTCTAATTTTAAAAGCTCTTCTTTTAAGCAGGAAGGAAATATTACAGGATTACCATCCACTCCATTATAATAGGGTAGTATAATTTTAGTAGGATCTTTTTTGAATTCATTACATAGCCTTTCAATGGTAGAAAGCTTTAAAAAAGGCTGATCAGCTACAAAAAACATATATCCATCTGTATCTTTAGCCTTCCTCAATGCTGCTATTATAGACTTACTCTTTCCAAGATAATACCTAGGATTTTCCACTCCTACATACCCTAATTCTTTTGCTCTTTTTAATATAGCTGAATTCTTGGAAACTACTAAAGTCTCGTAAAAATCATATCCCTTTATTGTTTCCAGTATGTATTCATACATGTACTTATCTTTAAGCTTTAGCTGTAGCTTATCTGCCTTCATCCTCTGGCCCATGCCAGAAGCTAATACAATTGCGGTTATTCTAATCATTTTCAAACACATCCTTAATATATGGTAATTTGTCTAAGTATTTAGGAGAGTCTTTTTCTGCTTTATTTTCTAAAACAGACCCTCCTATAACTTAAACATATATACTATCTATATTCAATATTACCCATTTTTTTGCCTGTACAAGTATTCTTGTGAAAATAGTAAAATGTGACCATTTTCTGCCACCAATTTATAGATAGGGCCTAAAATAGCTTTAGCTGTTTATGGGGTTCATCTTTATCTACTCTCTCAATTATTAAGTCCTGTTTGAAATTATACTTAAATATTTCTTCAATAGTGTTTATAGGAGTCTTATTATCAAGCCAACAGTCTATAGTTTCATCATCTATTATAAGGGTCATTCTGGAATGGATATCTTTCATAAGTTCATTGGCTTCAGTAGTTATGATTACAAAGGAAAGCTGTTTATTTCCCTCATCATCACTGATTACCTTATATATGCCACCTAAGGACAGAAATTTTTTATTCTTTAAATATATTTCATATTTAGCCTTTTTTCTTTTTCCTTCATCCTTCCATTCATAAAACAAATTAGCAGGTACAATACACCTTGCACCATAAAAGGCATCTTTAAACATGGGCTTATCCATAATGGATTCACTTCTTGCATTTATTACAAGCCTTTTTTTCCCTTGAAGAGGAAAACCCCATTTTGCAGATTTAAGTAAATTTACCTGATCCTTGATTATAATTGGAGCCTTTTCTGATGGATAGATATCTCCCTTCTTATAATCATCAACCTCACTTTTTACTATCCTGTACTGCCTTAGCATATCCTCTATATCACTATCAAGCATGAATCTTCCACACATAAATTATATCACCACTTTATTTTTCAATTTTTTCAGGTATTTTTCCCTTAAATTCACTGGCTAGTATATCCATGTATATTTGGTCATATTTCTTATTTCCTATTATTACGGCTTCTCTTCTTCTACCTATTTCCTTAAAACCACACTTTTTATAGGATTTTATTGCCCTTTTATTAAAGGATAATACCCGCAGCATGATATTGTTTAAATTTAACAGATTAAAACCATAATCAAGTAACAGCTTCATGGCCTCTGTACCATAGCCCTTGTTCCAATAGTCTTTATTCCCAATGAATATGCCTGCTTCTGCTGTTCTATGTATTAGATTTACATTTCCTAAGCCGCAATTACCTATTAGCTCATCTTTATCTAAAGTCACTATGGCAAAATTATATCCCTCTTTACTTAAGCTAATAAGAGCTTCCCTTTCCTTTTCCAATGAATATATATTTGGAGCTAATGTTAAGTTAATGGTTATATCAAGGTCATTTACCCATTCAGTATATTTTTCCACATCCTCTACATTTATTGGAGATAAGTATACCCTTTCTCCAGCTATTTTCTTAAAATACCTCATAGTTCCCTCCCTTGCATAATACTAGTAAATACTAGTTTTAATAGCTAGAAACTATTTGTTATCATTACAGACTAAGAATAACCTATTATACTGATCATATTCGGGATAATATATCTCTTTATAGTTTACAATCTTAAAATAGTGGCTTAATAGTTTTTCCCATTTTTTTGTTGTCTGATTCCACAGAAAAAGTCCATCATCTAATAGATTATCCTCTATAACTTTTATATTCCATTCATTAATCTGATTGTCAGTAAGAAATGGATTTAGTTTTAGTAATACTTTACCATTAACTTTTAATATTCGCTTAATTTCTTTTAAAGCTTTAATAGCATCTGAAGGAATAAGGTTATCAATAATATTTGATAAAACTACGCCATTTGCAAAATCACTTGAAATTTTTTTAAGTTCTTCAACTCCACCTACAATAAAGTGAAAATGACCTTCTCTTAATTGTTCCTGAATTTTCTTAACAACTTTTATACCCTCAATTGAAATATCAATTCCAATATGGTTTTTAGTACCTCTTAAAAAACACTTAAAAAGCAAAAGTCCGTTACCACATCCAAAATCAAGTATAGTATTTGAGTCCTCACAAAGCCAGTCTAATGCCTTATCTAAATCCTCATTGCCAGTACTTTTTGTTATAGAGTTAATATTTATATCTTCTTTAAAGACATTGTTCCAGTATCTTATGATTTTTTCATATGTTAGCATTTGTATCCTCCTTCAGCATTAAAGCATGGAAATATCAATTATTTAAAATCATAGTCCTTCCTATTTATATTTCTCGTTACAATAGGCTTACCTACCTCATCCACTAATACAGTTAAGCCTCCGCTATAGCCATCCCAGGCATATAAGTAATTT
>JAAYFE010000115.1 GCA_012728365.1 Tissierellia bacterium | reverse complement strand
GACCGGAGTTTTGCCGCCGACTTCCTTCAGATTCCACCTCGCGGTGGACACCCTTGTCTTAAGCTAACGGTTGGCACTATCAACCCCCGTATCGGACTTTCACCGACTAGCTTACGCCCATGCCGGGCACACTAAAAAAACCCTTTCAGCACTAGGCTGAAAGGGACAATACTCCATCATATACTACCCTAAGCTTTAGACCCATAAATTCCAGGAAAGTAGCTGGTACATAAGTAGTTGAATCTGTAAGCTCTGGTACAGTATCCAGATACACTTCCATATCCTTTATATTATAGGTATTTTGGCCAATCTTTAAGAGGTAAACTTCTTCATCCTTTATTAGTTCTACAGAATAATCTTTGCCATCCCATTTTACCTTGTAGCCTAAGGCTTCAGCTATATCCCTAACTGGTACCATTAATATATCTTCCTTCATAAACATAGGCTTCTTTAAAATGATTTCATTGCCCTCTATTATAACCTTGTTCATTTCCTTTAAGGCCTGTTCTAAAATAATTACCTTTTCAGGAGCTGCTTTTGCTGGAAGGCTTGTGGCTGCAATTTTATAGAATACTACTGCCTTGCTATTTTTTATATCCTCTATTTCCAATATATGTCCTTCCCTATCTACTATGGTAGTTTCTTCAGTAGGATATATTTGAAGTATCCTGTCCTTACTAATTAAATCTTCATCAAAATTATATACTTCAACGCTGGTAAATTCCTCATCTTCCATTACAGCTATTACCTCTGCTGGAATCCTAAGGGGATAGATCATAGGTAAAATTATATCACTGGGATAGTAGGCCATTACTTCCATGCCTTCTTTTAAGTAGTCCTTATTTACTATATCCATACTTTTATTGCTTACTAATAGGGTTTCTTCAGTTACATAGAATATTGTTTGATCATTTGGTTCCTCCTTATGGCTTTCAACTAAAATTGAAAACCTACCATCAACTTCATTAATATCCTTAATTGTTCCATAAACTCCTATAAAATCTCCTAATAAATATTCTGGCTCCTGAACTTCTAAGACCTCTTGAGCACCTTCTTCAGCCTTGGCTACAAAGGGGCTCAATACCATAACCATTATTAAGGCTGTTGTTACTAAACTTTTAAAAACTTTCATCTATAACCACTCCTTTCCATTTCAATATTAGTATAGCCTAAAATATACCTTAATTTGTTACAATCTGGTTAAATTAAAGTTACATAAGATATAAAAAAGGCCTTCCAAAGAAAGCCTTTTATTCAAATATACTATTTATAATCATTTAGCTTACACCTTAATTCATCTGTAAAATAATTAATATTTTCCTTCCACATATCATAATTAAGGACTTTTTTTAGTATGACATTTATTTTGTCATTCATATTGTCTATATTATCATCATTTATAAATTCTATTTCCCTATTTTTTATGAAGCAATCTGCAATCAAATCCATTATATAGTGGGTTATTTCCTCTTTTTCCTCTTCATTAAAACGGGAATTTAAGCCTTCACTTAATTCCAAATTATTTAGGAACCTATCCCTTAAAAATATCAGGAACTTTTCAAATTCTTCTGCATTGTTGCCTGGGTCTAGTTGGAATATGATTTTGAAGAATAGGTTCCACTTAAAGTCCTTATTTATTATTTCTAATATGGCCTCCCCTATTTTCCTACAAAATTCATCTTCATATTGTATTTCCCTTTCAAATTCTATGGGACTTTCTAAATATATATCATTTTCCTTTAACTGATAAAGCCTTGATAATATCTTGAGGTAAACGTTGTCATATGCCATGGGGTCATTGTGGCCATTTTGTTTAAGCACATAGGAAACAATAATGTCACAGGACTTCCTATAATCCAATACAAAGCCAAATTCCTTCTTGGTTTTATCTGAATATATTTCATAAATTATTTTTGATAAAATTGTCTCCAATTGTTCCTTTCTCTTATCTATATTAGATTCATCCAGATCCTTTAGGTGATTATAAAGAATCATTAGCTGCTTATCTACCATTATTAAATTTTCCTTTAGGGTATACATAATATCCCTAAAAAGGTCCTCTGTAAGTAAATACTTATAATTTTTATAAAGAACCTTGTGCTCAGCCTCTCCCCAGAATACATTTACCAGGGATTTTATCTGAAGTTCAAACCTAATTACCCTATCTTCCCTTATATATTTGCCATCTATTTTATATATGCCAAATCCATTTTTTTGAACTTGTGGTTGATCCTCATCTAAATTAAGCAATATATTTGGGTTTTCCCTGCTGGAATAATACCCTTTTTCAACAGGTATATTAAATTCATCTAATATTTTAGAATAAACATCTTCTTCATCTTTTATAAATCTGCATTCTATCCTAATGCCTATTAAATCTGAAAGGTTTGCTATAAGCTCTTCTGCACTTTCATACTTTAAATAAAAGTTATTCCTAAATATTTTTTCTTTAAGACTTGTAGTAGTTTTTACTCTAGATGTTATATTTAAAATATTGTCATGTTTTAAAAACAAGCCCCTAAAGAAGTATTCCAGCTCCCTGTTACTTTCCTCTAGTATATCTTTCATCCCATCTACTATTGCAATAGTTTCATCGATAAACTCAAATATTTCTAATCTCATACTCAATTTTTTGGGCCCCCTTATATCTGTACTTACCTCATTCTATATTATAACATAAAGGCAGTAGGTATATTATAAAATATTTTTATTTATGTTTATAGTTTGAAAATTTCCTCTTATTATATCCTATGAAAGTAAGTGAAATAATGGCATATTACAAAATTCTACTAAGGTTTTTAAGAAAATTTTCGATATATACTAAGGAATCTTTTTCCAATATCTATAAG
>JAAYFE010000114.1 GCA_012728365.1 Tissierellia bacterium | reverse complement strand
TACCAGCCCTAGGGTCTATACGACCTGCCTAGGGAGGGGTGATGGCACACCCTTAACTCTGGGTCATACTTGCCTGCCAGAAATGGACTGGCATTTAATCACCAGAGAATCCCCTGACTTTAGTCATGGGGAGTGTCAAAACCTTTGTTTTTTTGATACAATAAAAGGGAAGAAAAGGAAAAAGGGGGATTTTTATGAATTCCAAAGTAGGAAAGCTATTGGGCTTTCTTCTATCCATTGTATTGATTTTAACCATAATATATGTACCTGCAAGTGGTGAGGAGGGCTTAGTCCATCTGACCATATTGGGTACTACAGACATACATGGCAATATATATAACTGGTCCTATGAAGATGGGGCAGAGGTAGATGATAGGGGACTGGCTAAAATTTATTCAGTAGTAAAGGCAGTTAGGGAGGAAAATCCCAATACCATCCTTTTAGACAATGGAGATACAATTCAGGGTACCATACTTACAGATGACCTTTATAATACAGAGTTAATAGATGAGCCCCATCCAGTTATTGATGCCATGAACTTCATGGGCTATGATGCCATGACCTTAGGAAATCATGAGTTTAACTTTGGAACAGATCTAATAGACAAAATAGTGGAGGAAGCCAATTTTCCAATTTTATCAGCCAATATATATTATAAGGAAGATGGAAGTAACTTTGTTCAGCCCTATACTGTAAAGGAAGTAGCAGGCATTAAGATAGGTATATTAGGTCTTACAACACCAAATATACCAAGATGGGATGGTCCCAAGGTAACCCACTTAGACTTTGAACCTATGTATGTGGCAGCAGAAAAATATATTAAGGAATTAAAGGAAAAGGAAGAAGTGGATATTATAATTGCCACAGCCCATGCTGGAGTAGAAGGAGAGTATGATGCTGGAGGAGGAGATTCTGCAAGGAAGGTTATAGAGACCAACCCTGAAATTGTAGCCTTTCTTGTAGGCCATGACCATGCATCTGTTGCCGAAACCATAGGAAATACTGTAGTAGGTGGTGCAAGGGATACTGGTGCTCAGCTTGTTAGGTTTGACTTATACCTTAAGAATAATGGAGAAGGATGGGAAGTAGTGGACAAATCCGTACAATTAATAGATGTATCCCTGTACCAGCCTTCAGAAGAGTTAAAGGAATATACAAGGGCCTACCATGAAAGAACCTTGGAATTTTTGAAAGAAGTAATAGGCTATGCCAGTGAAGATTTCCATCCAGCTCCTGAAATAAAGGGCATCCCAGAAGGCCTAATAAGGGATACAGCTGTAATGGATTTAATAAACAATGTACAGCTTGAGCACACTGGGGCAGATATATCTGCAGCAGCCCTCTTTACGCCTACTTCTAATATAAGGGCAGGAGAAATAACCTATAGCAGTATATTTGACATATATAAATATCCTAATACTTTAGTGGCCGTAGAAGTTACTGGAAAGCAGTTAAAGGACTATATGGAATGGTCTGCAGCCTACTACAATACCTATAAGCCAGGGGATGTGACCATTGGATTTAACCCAAATATTAGGCCATATAATTATGATATGTTCCAGGGGGTAGAGTATAAGATAGACATATCCAAACCTGCAGGTGAAAGGATTGTAGACCTAACCTTTAAGGGTCAACCTGTTAAGGATGATGATGTATTTACCCTAGCTATAAACAACTACAGGCATAGTGTTTTAATGAGCCTTGGAATAATAGATCAGGAGCCATACTATAACTCAGACCCTGTATCCTTAAGATCCTTAATTGCTGCCCATATAAGGGAAAGGGGAACCATAGTACCTGAAGTAGATAATAATTGGGAAATTATAGGAGCAGACTTAGACCATCCATTAAGGGACTATATAGTTCAAGAAATTAACAATGGCAATATTATACTTCCAACTTCAGAAGATGGAAGAAGTATAAATATAAAGGCCATGAATGTATATGAATTAATTGAAGAAGGACTTATACCAGAAGAGGTATTGAAGGAATATGCCATAGAAGTACCAGCTGAGGAGCCTGTTGAAGAGACGGCAGAAGAGGTTAAGGAAATAGTTTATATAGTAAAACCAGGGGATGTGCTATGGAAAATAGCTAAAAGGTTTGGAACTACATGGCAAAGATTAGCTGAATACAACAAGCTAAAGAATCCTCACCTGATCTTCCCTAACCAGAAGATATTAATACCAGTTGCAAATTAACAACTGACTAGGGCCAATAGCTCCCATCTATAGGTGGGATCCTAGAAATAATAAAAATTTAAGAGGATATTTATAGCTTATGTAGAATAGTTTATATGTGGCCAAATTTTATGACCTGCTACTTTAAAGTGGGCAAGGGAATATAAAAAGGAGGGTTTTTATGTTTTTACCAAACAAAAAAATTACTAACCTGTTTCTATCTTTACTATTAGTACTTAGTCTTCTTTTAGCACCAATTAAAAATATAGTATGGGCTGAAGAAGTGGAAGAAATAGATCTAGTAAATCTTACAATTGTTCATACTAATGATATACATGGTAGGGTAGAAGGGGATGACAGTATAATTGGTTTCCCAAGACTTGCAAGCTATATTAAGGAACTAAAGGCTGAAAATCCAAATGTATTAGTAATTGATGCAGGAGATGCTATTCATGGTACTACCCTTGTAAACCTTTCCCAGGGAGAAGCTATGATTAATCTTATGAATGCAGTTAATTATGATGCCATGGCACCAGGAAACCATGATTTTAACTATGGTTATGACAGATTAGTAGAATTAAGCAAAATAGCAGAATTTCCAATATTAGCTGCCAATGTGATTCCAGTGGAAGGGGAAATGGAGCTGGCTGAATATGTAATAAAAGAAATAGGTGGATTAAAAGTTGGTATTTTTGGCCTGGCTACTGAAGAAACTGTATATAAGTCCCATCCAAAGAATACTGAAGGGGTAAATATTACGGATCCAATAGCTAAGGCTAAGGAGCTTGTAGAAAGGCTTGAGGTTGAAGAAGTAGACATGATTATTGCAGTATGCCACTTAGGCTTAGACGAAGGTAGCAATCCAAAATCTTCAGATGTAGCTGAACAGGTAGAAGGCATAGATTTAATAATTGATGGCCATAGCCACACTGAGTTACTTGGAGGTAAACTTGTAGGAGAAACCCTAATAGTGCAAACAGGCAATCATCTAAGTAATGTTGGTAAAGTAGATGTAACCTTTGCTGATGGGGTATTAACAAGTATAGAAGCTACTTTAGTCACTAGGGCTGAAATGGAAGAGATAGCTGAAGATGAAGAAGTTAAGGCTATAATTGATGAGCTAAAAGCTGCAAATGAACTAATATTATCGGAAGTTATAGGTAGGACCAATGTAAGATTAGTGGGTGAAAGGGAAGTAGTTAGAACTGCAGAGTCTAACTTAGGTAACTTAATAACAGATGCACTACTTAATATATCAGGAGCAGATGTGGCCTTAACAAATGGTGGAGGCATTAGGGACTCTATAGAAATAGGAGATATTACAAAAGGCGATGTATTAAGGGTATTCCCCTTTGGTAACTATGGAGTTAAAATTGAACTAACAGGTGCAGATATATTAGCTGCCCTAGAGCATGGTGTTAAGGATTACCCAGCCACTTCAGGAGGCTTCCCCCATGTAGCAGGTATGACATATAAAATTGATCCAGCTGCTGAAGTAGGAAATAGGGTTTATGATGTTTATATCCAAGGTCAGCCATTAGATGTAAATAAAAACTATACATTAGTTACCAATGATTTTATGGCTGCAGGTGGAGACGGCTACACCATGTTTGCAGGCAAGAAGGTACTTGGAGAATATCCAGCCTTTGATGAAATACTAGCTAATTATATTAGCCAATTGGGAGAAGTTAATATAGGAGTAGAAGGCAGAATAATTGCTGAAGAAAGGCCAGTGGAAGAACCTGTAGAGGAAGTTAAGGAAATAGTCTATATAGTAAAGCCAGGGGATGTACTATGGAGAATAGCAGAAAAGTTTGGTACTACATGGCAAAGATTAGCTGAATACAACAAGCTAAAGAATCCTCACCTAATATTCCCTAATCAGAAGATATTGATACCAGTAACTAATTAATAGAGATAAAAGCTCCCGCCTGATAGGTGGGAGCTTTTCTTAGTGTGCCCGGCATGGGCGTAAGCTAGTCGGTGAAAGTCCGATACGGGGGTTGATAGTGCCAACCGTTAGCTTAAGACAAGGGTGTCCACCGCGAGGTGGAATCTGAAGGAAGTCGGCGGCAAAACTCCGGTC
>JAAYFE010000113.1 GCA_012728365.1 Tissierellia bacterium | reverse complement strand
GGAGATAAGCCAATAAAGATTTCCTATGAAGATGAAAGTGCCGATGAATACACTGCCCAGGTAATAGCACCAATTATTATGCAAGGTGACCCTATTGGAACTGTTATGCTGGTTTCAAAGAATCCAGAGGATAAAGTTACTGAATTGGAGATAAAGCTAGTTGAAACGGCAGCAGGTTTTTTATCAAAGCAAATGGAAAGCTAGCCTACCATATAGGTAGGCTATATTCTTTAACTATAATAAGCATTTATGTTATAATAGCTTCCTATATTAAATATATTTTTGATATAATAGGTTTGGTTTTTAATAAAAATTAGGGGGAAATTACATGGCAAGAAATAGTTTTCTAAAAGGAGCAGCTATTTTAGGTGCTGCTGGAGTAATAGTCAAAATACTTGGTGCCTTTTATAGAATACCTTTAAGCAATATAATAAAGACTGAAGGAATGGGTTATTATCAAACAGCCTATCCTTTATATGTTTTACTTTTAACCGTATCTACTTCTGGCTTTCCAGTAGCAATAGCAAAATTAGTTTCAGAAAAAAGGGCCTTAGGGAATTTTAAAGGTGCCCATAAGGTATTTAAGGTTGCCTTTGTTGGACTCTTTATAACAGGAATTATTACTTCCATGTTTGTATTTTTTAATGGCAGGCTTATAGTAAGAGCCTTGGGCAATGAAAATGCTTATTATGCTCTAATGGCCTTAGTTCCAGCCTTATTTTTTGTGCCAATAATGGCTGCCTTTAGAGGCTTTTTCCAAGGAAGGCAGTATATGGTGCCTACAGCCCTATCTCAAATATTTGAGCAATTTTTTAGGGTTGTTTTAGGATTAGCCTTAACTATGGCCTTATTAAACAGAGGAATACCTATTGCAGCAGGTGGTGCTTCCTTTGGAGGTTCCATTGGTGCCATAGCTGGAAGTGTAGTTATGTTTATAATATACTTAAATAAAAGAAGGGAAATTTCTGCTGAAATTAAAAGTACTACAGTACATGGGGAAGAGCCTGTAGGAAAGATAGTAAAGGATTTGCTTCTTATAGCAATTCCTATAACCATAGGTGCTGCCATTGTGCCTATAATGAATTCTATAGATACCTTTTTAGTATTAAAGAGATTACAAAGTATCGGTTATACAGAACTAGAGGCCAATAGCCTATATGGGCAGCTAACAGGCCTTGCACAAACTTTAGTTAATCTTCCTCAGGTTTTTTCCCAGGCCTTAGCTGTAAGCTTAGTGCCTGCCATATCAGAGGCCAATGCTCAAAGAAAGTATAAGGAAATAAGGGATACTACAAATTCAGGTATAAGGATTACACTTTTAATAGGCCTGCCTTGTGGATTTGGTTTATTTGTATTAGCAACACCTATTATAAATCTCCTGTATTATAAAAATCCTTTAGAAACAATAATAAGTACAGGAGAAATACTAAGTATACTGTCCTTTAGCGTAATATTTTTAACCCTGGTCCAATCCCTAACTGCCATACTACAAGGACTAGGTAAGCCCTTTATATCTGTTAAGAACCTACTAATTGGTGCAGTGGTTAAGGTAATCTTAACCTATGTATTAACTGGTATACCAAGTATAAATATTAAAGGCGCAGCCATTAGTACAGTGGTAGCTTACTTTATTGCAGCAGCTTTAGACTTAATAAGTGTAAGAAAATATACAAGGACAAGGTTTAATGTAAAGGATATATTTATGAAGCCACTACTATCAACAGTAGGCATGGCTATTGCTGCAAAGGTTATATATGTAGGTCTTGAACCCATATTTAGAAGCAGATTATCTACTATAGCAGCAATAGGGGTTGCAGCCTTAATTTATGGTATACTCTTATTACTTACAAAAACTTTAACCTATGATGATTTTACCCTATTACCTAAGGGTAATAAAATAGCAGCTTTACTGCTTAAACTTAACCTTATCAAAAGATGAAATAAAATGTAAAGGAGAATTAAGATGGGTAAGATTAACATACTAGGTCTAGGCCCAGGGGATGTTGATTGTTTAACCTTAGGAGTAATTAAAAAGCTTGAAAGTGGTATAAAAAATTATTTAAGAACAGAAAAACATCCTACAGTAAGCTACTTAAAAGAAAATAACATTCCTTATGAATCCTATGACTACGTTTATGAAAGGGAAGATGAATTTAAGGATGTATATGAATATATAGTAGAGGATTTAGTAAATAAATCTAAGGAATTTAATGAAATTAACTACCTGGTACCAGGAAGCCCTATGATAGCTGAAAGGACTGTAGAAATATTATTGCAAAGAAGCAGAGATGATGTAAAAATTGAGCTTATAGGTGGTATGAGCTTTATAGAGCCAATGCTACAATTAGTAAAGAGGGATCCTATAAATGGTCTTAAAATTGTAGATGGTACTAGATTTTCTATGAAAGATATTGATATAAATATTGACTGCATTATAACTCAAGTATATAATAATAGAGTTGTTTCAGATATAAAGCTCTTGCTTTCAGAGGTCTATGGGGATGAGTATGAAGTATATTTAATAAACAATGCTTCAGTGAAAGGTAAAGAAAAAATATATAAGATTCCCCTTTATGAATTGGATAGAAATAAGGAAATAGGCTATCTTACTAGTATATATGTGCCTAAAATGGACAAAATAATTAAAAATGTTTATGATATTGCCGATAGTATTGATATAACTGAGCTTTTAAGAAGCGAAGAAGGCTGTCCTTGGGATAGGGAACAGTCCCACCAATCTATAAGGGCTAATGTAATAGAGGAGGCCTATGAAGTTGTTGATGCTATAGATAGTGGTGATATTGACAGCCTAATTGAAGAATTAGGGGATTTGCTCTTCCAGGTACTATTCCACTGTCAAATAGGCAGGGAAGAAGGACAATTTAATATATATGATGTGACAACTGCCCTTAACAAAAAATTAATTTATAGACATCCCCATGTTTTTAGCAACAAAAATGTAGAAAAAACTGAAGAAGTAGTATATAATTGGAATAAGCTGAAATTTAAGGATAGGAATATTAAAACCTTTACAGATGTACTAAAGGATATGCCTAAACTTCCTTCCTTAATGAGAAGCTTTAAAGTTCAGGAAAGAGCAGCAGATATTGGATTTGACTGGGATAATATTACTGGAGCATTGGAGAAGGTAAAGGAAGAGTACTTTGAAGTACTGGAATCCGTTAATAATAAGGGTGGTGATGCTGGAATAATAGAAGAGGAATTAGGCGATTTATTATTTGCTGTTGTTAATGTTTGCAGATTTTTAAATGTAAATCCAGAAGTAGCATTAAATAAGACAGTTAATAAGTTCATCAATAGATTTGAAATTATGGAAGAGCTAAGCAAGAAGATGGGTAAAAAGTTAGAAGATATGTCTTTGGATGAAATGGATGAATTATGGGAGAAAGCAAAGCTACATAAAGATTAAATATTGCTAAAATTACAGTATAATTAAGAAGGATTTTTGTAATTAATATAGAATAAACAAATTAGAGAAAACTAAGAATAAGCTTAAAGGAGGAATTTATTATGAATAAAGCTGAATTAGTTGCTAGCATTGCAGAAAAGGCTAATATGACAAAGAAAGATGCAGAAAATGCTTTAAATGCATTTATGGAATCTGTACAGGAAGCATTAGTTAAAGGTGAAAAGGTTCAATTAGTTGGATTTGGAACATTTGAGGTAAGAGATAGAAAAGCTAGGGAAGGTAGAAATCCAAGAAATCCAGACGAAGTAATCCATATACCAGCATCAAAGGCACCTGTATTTAAGGCAGGAAAAGGACTAAAGGATGCTGTTAATAAATAAAAAAATCAGGTCAATGACCTGATTTTTTTGTGGAGGTTGATAATTTGAGAATTGATAAGTTTTTAAAAAATTCAAGGATTATAAAAAGGAGGACTGTTGCCAAGGAGGCCTGTGAGCAGGGCAGGGTATTTATAAATGAGACCCAGGCAAAACCTGGTAGTGTAGTTAAAGTAGGAGATATAGTTAAGGTGACTTTTGCTACTAGTACTATAAAAGTAAGGGTATTAAGTGTTGATGATAATGTCAAAAAAGGTGATGCAACAAAATTATATGAGTACATTGATTAAAGGCTTTGTTCTAAAAGCCTTTTTTTGTTCATAAATATTAGTAATAGCATGTGGGAGGTGGATAAGGTGGCAGATCAAAATTTAAAATTTAGAAATCAAAATATATTAGTTGAAGATAGAAATAGGGCTTCTATTACAGGAGTGGAGCAGGTGGAAAGCTTTAATGATAATACTATTATCTTAAAAACCATAAAAGGAGGCATGATCATAAAAGGAGAAAACCTTAATGTAGACAAATTAAATTTAGATGATGGAAATGTAAAGATTTCTGGAATTATAAATGGGATTAACTATGTAGAGAAAATTTCAGGTCAAAAAGGAAATATAATTGGTAAGATATTTAAATAGTATAGGGTGTTTATAATGGATGCAACTATAAGGGTTGAACTATATATATTTATAACTTCCATATATGCTGGATTATTAATAGGCCTAATATATGATCTGTACAGAACTGTAAGGTATTTTTCAAGACCTAAAAAGCTTGTTGCAGACATTGGAGATATTTTATTTTGGTTAATAATTGCCTTAGTATTTTTTTATATAATGAACAAAAGTAATTGGGCAGAACTAAGAGGATATGTGTTTTTTGGTACCTTCCTAGGAACTACTATTTATTTAAAAATATTAAGCAAAGTTTTATATCCCATAATGCTAAAAATATTTGAAGGCATAATACTTGCCATAAGATGGATTATTAAAATAATAAAATTACCCTATATTAAGATAAATAAAATAGTACAACCTAAAATGAGGAGCTTAAAAAGGGTTAGGAGAATACCAAGGGAGGCCTTTAGAGAGATAAAAAGATATAAAAAATTAATTTCTCAAAAAAAATAGAGGACTTTTGAAAGATCTGTAGAATAGATTAATAGGGTGATAATATGCAGAGGAGAAGAAGAAGGAAAAAATTTAGGCTACATCATTTTATTTTAATACTGCTTATATTCTGGCTGACTAGAACCCTTATTGGCCAGAGTATGATGATGAGGGAATTAAATAGCAGGAAGGAAGAAGTGGAAAAAGAAATAGCCCAGTTAGAGGAAGAAATTAAGGAGCTTGAAAAGGAAATTAAAAATAAGGATTCCCTTGAATCCATAGAAAAGGTTGCTAGGGATGAGCTTAAATTAGTTAAGCCCAGGGAGATCATATACATAGACAAAAATAAAGAAAAAAATATATTTAAAAAGCCTGCTGACTAGTATAATTTATTGACATTAAGGCTATTCTAATATATACTAAAGGTATAGTATTATTATATTAGGGAGGAGTATTTAATTCATGCCCGTAACTGTTGGAAAAGTAGTTGAGGGCACAATCACAGGTATTACAAACTTTGGGGCATTTGTTAAATTACCCGAAGGGGAAAGTGGCTTAGTCCATATTTCCGAAATATCTGATGATTATGTTAAAAGAGTAGCCGACTACTTGAAAAAAGACCAAAAAGTTAAAGTAAAAATTCTATCTATTTCTCAGGATGGAAAGATAAGCCTTTCCATTAGACAAGCTAAACCAAAAACAAATAAACCAATGGAAATTGATTGGAGTAAAAATGACGAGAAACAAAGATACATGTCCTTCGAGGATAAGCTGTCTAAATTTTTAAAGGAAAGCAGTGAGAAGCAAGACGCACTAAAGATGAGAGAAAGTAGACGAGGTCTAGGACAAAGATATAGGGGGCGAAATATGGACTTATAGAATTTTTAAACCGGTTTTACCGGTTTTTTTTATTTTTTAAATTATATTATCTTTAATTTAAAGAAATAACTTAAATTAAGTCTATAGCCTTAAAAAACATAGGCTGTGGAAGCTTTTATACAAAATAATACATTAAAAGGGAAATTAATTCTTGAAAGGAGAAAGCTTATTTTTTAATAGTTGTTAAATTAAAGTAGGGCTACTTTAGATAAAGGAAAAGAGGGAGTTTTATTTGATTTATGTCATAAAATTCTTATATATATACAAGAAGGATTGACAAATTATTTTATTCTGTTTTGCTAATATATTTCAAAAGATGAGTAAGGAGGATGGAAATGTTAAATACAGAATATATATCTTCTAAGGAGAAAAAGCAAAACAGAATACTTACTTTTAATTGGAGATCTTCAATTCCAATTATTTTAGCTTTTTTAATAAGTAGAGCCAGCTTAGTGGACAAACTAACACCCTTTGGTGTAGCCTTTATATCTGCCCATATACTTGCAGGAAAGTTTAATATCTATATACTAATATCATCTATACTGGGCACCCTTTCAGTCCATGGCCTAGGAGGAATAAATTATATTATAACAATTACTGCCATGACAATTATTTATAGTTTAGTAGATAGGATAAGACAATTTTCCTTAGTAGTTTCTGCACTTATTACATCTTTTGCATTTATAGCCATTATGTCTTTGTACTCTATGTTATTTAATGAATTATTATTTTATGACTTTTTAATTATTGCTTTTGAAGGCTTAATAGTATTTACATTGACCTATATATTTTCCTATGGCATAAATTCAAAATTTGTAAGATTAGGTACCAATGAAAGGCTTATAAGCATATTTATAACCTTAGCCTTAGTATTATCAGGTCTTAGAGAGCTAAATATATATGGAATAAGTATAAAAAATTTAATTACCATTATTATAATTTTATATACTGGATATAAAAAAGGTGCCTTTGCTGGCAGTACTGTAGGGATAACCTTAGGAATAATATCATATATATCCCAGCCACAGATGCCTTTTATACTGTCCATATATGGACTGGCAGGCCTTTTAACAGGAGTATTTAAGGATCAAGGTAAAATTGGCTCCATATTAGGTTTTGTATTGGGAAATGGAATAATTAGCTTTTATATAAATGGTTATGGAGTAAGTTTTATTAATTTAAGGGAATTGATTTTATCCATATTAGTGTTTGCGCTACTATATAAACCTATGGACAAGCTGCTATCAAGCTTTATAGAGGACCTTGCAGTTAATAGGAAGGAAAGGGCTTATTCCCAAAAGAAGGATGAGATGATAATAAATAGGCTAAATGAAATATCGGAAGTATTTAATGAAATAGGGGAGATATTTAAACAATCTGTAGAGGAAAATAAATCTATTAATGTGCAGGAAGTATACCAAATGATTGATATGGCAGCTAATAATGTATGTGCCAACTGTGCCATGAGGAATTTTTGTTGGGGCAAAAGATTTTACAACACCTATAATTCTATGTTTAAAATAACTTGTTTTTTAGAAGAAAAAGCTCCCATTACAGAAGATCTACTCCCTAAGGCTATTAAGGATTATTGTATAAAAAAGGAAGATGTAGTGAAGGAATTGAAAAATCAATTTGAAATATTAAAATTAAATAATATGTGGAAGGAAAAAATTATTCAAAACAGGTTGCTGGTATCTGAACAGTTAGAAGGGGTATCCCATATTATAAAAGGCATGGTTAAGGATATATATATTAATCCTACCTTTAAAGAGGACGTGGAAGAAATAATATACACCGATTTGAAAAAACATAAAATTCCTGTACTAGATGTAATAGTGGCAGAGCTTTATGAGAACAATATAGAGGTACATGTGGAAGTAGACAGTGGATGTGATGAATATAGTGGAGAAAATAAGATAGTAAAAATTGTGTCAGAATCCTTAGGAATACCAATGAAATTGGAAAAGAACATAAATAAGGAAAAGAAGGAAAAATATAGATTTAAATTAATCAGAAGCAATAGATATAGTGCCTTAACAGAAGCAGTTACTAAAGCTAATAGCAAAAATAATATTTCAGGTGATAGTTTTACCTTTGGAGAAGGAGAGAATCTATATTTTGCAGCCATAAGTGATGGTATGGGTATAGGAAAAAAGGCTTCTAAGGAAAGCAATATAGCCATTAGCTTATTGGAGAAATTTCTAGAGGCTAAATTTGATAAAGAACTGGCTTTGAAAACTATTAATTCAATACTTATGCTTAAGTCAAATGATGAGATCTTTACAACCCTAGATATATCAGTGATAGATCTTTATTCTGGTAAATTACAGCTTATAAAAACTGGAGCACCAGCTACTTTTATAAAGAAAAAGGACAGGGTAGAGGTGATAAATTCACAATCACTACCTGTAGGCATACTTCAGGATGTGGATTTTAATATATATGAGGAATACCTAGAGGATGGAGATATAATTATAATGATGTCTGATGGAGTTTTAGAAGCCAATAATAAAGTTGACAATGCCGAAAGATGGATGAAGGATTTAATTGGAAATATTGAATCCTTGAATCCAAAAACCATAGGTGAAGAAATTATAAGGGTGGCTTCAGAAATAAGTGGTGGTGAAAATATGGATGATATGACAGTTCTGGTTACTAAGGTATGGAAAACCATGTAAACTATGTGCCTTTGCACATAGTTTATTTTCTTTTCACTGAATTTAATGTAAAAAAAGCACTTTATTGTGTATAATATATACAGGTGATACCATGAAAGAAAAGGTTTTAAAGGCTGTTAAGGAACACAATTTAATTGAAGAGGGAGACAATATACTTGTAGGGGTTTCAGGTGGAGCAGATTCCATGGCTTTACTATATGTACTTTTGGAAATAAAGGAAGAAATAGATTTTAACATATTCATTGCCCATGTAAACCATGGTGTCAGGGGGGAGGAAGCCCTAGAAGATGAAAAATATGTAGAAAGGACTGCAAAGAAGTTAGGAATACCCTATTTTTCAAAGCAGGTTAACATGGAGGAGTATGCAAGGAAAAAGAAAATTTCTGCTGAAGAAGCTGGTAGAGAGTTAAGATATAGTTTTTTTAGGGAAATACTATCTAAAATTGGAGGGGGTAAAATAGCAGTAGCCCATAATAAAAATGATCAGGCAGAAACCCTCCTACTAAGACTTTTTAGGGGAACAGGCATAGAAGGCCTAAAGGGTATGGAATATAAGAATAAAGATATAATTAGGCCAATTTTGGGTATAGAAAGAGAGGAAATAGAAAAATACTTACTTGATAGAAATATAGAATTTAAAATAGATAGGACCAATTTAGAGCCTATATATAATAGAAATAGGATAAGACTTGAAATAATACCCTATATACAAAAGTATTATAATCCAAATATAATAGATACTTTATGGCGAACATCCCAGCTCATGTCCATTGATAATGAATTTTTTGAGGAATATTGTCAAAGAGCCTATTATAAAATACTTAAAAAAAAGGATGAAAATAGCATAGTATTAGATGGAAATACTTTTAAAAAGGAGCATATAAGTATTCAAACAAGGATAATAAGAAATTGTATACTTGAACTTAATGGTAGCTTACAAGGTATTACAATGAAGCATGTAGAAGATGTAGTAACCTTGTTTTTAGAAAGGGGGACGGGTAAGAGCATAACACTGATAAACAATTTAGTAGCTAAGACAAGCTATGGAGACTTTATAATTGAAAAATTTACTGAAAAAGAAAATAAGGAAGATGAATCTTATATACAAAAGATAAATATGAATGGTGTTAATTACATAGATAGGCTTGGGTGTAAACTTAAGGTGGAAATAAAAGCCATTGATGAAGTAAATATGGATAGCAGCAATAGATATAGAAAATATTTTGACTATGATAAGGTCCAAGGGAGCCTATATGTTAGAAACAGAAGGGCTGGAGATAGGTTTGTGCCCTTTGGCATGAAGGGTAGCAAAAAAGTTAAGGATTATTTTATAGATGAAAAGGTACCAAAGGATGAAAGGAATAGGATTCCTATTGTAACAGATGAAAAAAATATAATTTGGATAGTTGGTTATAGAATAAGTGAACTATATAAAATTACCAAAGATACTAAAAGGGTTCTTGTAATCCAAATAGAAAAGTAAGGAGGATTTAAAATGCAAGATGCAATTAAGGAAGTATTGGTAACTGAAGAAGAAATAAAGGAAAAGGTGATGGAATTAGGTGAGCAAATTACCAATGATTATAGGGGAAAAAATCTAATGCTAATTGGCATATTGAAAGGTGCAGTAATGTTTTTATCCGATTTAGCTAGACATATAAAAATACCAGTTATGATAGATTTTATGGCTGTTTCCAGCTATGGAAGTTCTTCAGAATCTACTGGAGTAGTTAGGATAATTAAGGATTTAGAAAGCAGTATAGAAGATTATGATGTGTTAATTGTGGAGGATATTATAGATACAGGCTTAACCCTATCCTACCTAACAGACAACCTTAAAAAGAGAAAGGCTAAAAGTGTAAAAATAGTGACCCTGTTGGATAAACCAGAAAGAAGAAAGGTAGATGTACCAGTAGATTATGTAGGATTTACAATACCAGATGAATTTGTAATAGGATATGGTATAGATTATGCAGAAAAATATAGAAACTTACCCTTTGTTGCTGCCCTTAAGGAGGAAGTATACAGAAAGTAGAAGCTGCAATATAGAATTGTTTTTTTCAAATATATATGTTATAATCCAAAGATAACTTGTGCTTGACGGAAAGGAGGACTAGGATTGAGAAAATTTTTTCGCGGAACGAGTCTCTATTTACTATTGCTAATAGTGATTATATTTATAGTGACTATGATTAGCCAAGATGTAGAGCAGGTTGCAGATATAGATGTGACAGAACTTATTAGGCGACTGCAAAATAATGAAATAGAAGTTATTGTAGAATCTGGAAATACATTATATGGAACATTTACAGATGGTACTGAGTTTTCGGTTGTTTTGCCACGCCACATGCAAAATACCTTTTACCAAGATTATTTAAAGGAAAAGGTAGATAATGGAGAAATAAGAATTGATGGAGAACTGCCACCCTCAGAACCTTGGTTTATTTCTGCTTTACCAACTATATTTCTAATTTTAATAATTGTAGTATTTTGGTTTACCTTCATGCAGCAATCCCAAGGTGGAGGCAGTAGGGTCATGTCCTTTGGTAAGAGTAGGGCCCAACTGCATAGAGGGGATCAGGGACCAAGGGTCACCTTTGCCGATGTAGCAGGATTGGAAGAAGAAAAGGAAGAGTTAAAGGAGATAGTAGATTTCTTAAAAAATCCAAGAAAGTTTACAGAATTAGGAGCTAGAATTCCAAAGGGGGTTCTTTTAGTTGGTCCTCCAGGAACAGGAAAAACCTATTTAAGTAAGGCAGTTGCTGGAGAAGCTGGCGTACCATTTTTTAGCATATCTGGTTCTGATTTTGTAGAGATGTTTGTTGGAGTTGGAGCAAGTAGGGTAAGAGATTTATTTGAACAGGCTAAGAAGAATGCACCTTGTATAGTGTTTATAGATGAGATAGATGCAGTGGGTAGAAGAAGAGGTGCTGGTTTAGGTGGAGGACATGATGAAAGGGAGCAAACCTTAAACCAGCTATTAGTTGAAATGGATGGCTTTAGTACCAATGAAGGTATTATAGTAATGGCAGCAACTAATAGGCCAGATATTCTTGACCCTGCCATCTTAAGACCTGGCAGATTTGATAGGCGTATTACTGTAGGCTTGCCAGATATTAAGGCAAGAGAAGAAATTCTTAAGGTCCACACTAGAAACAAGCCTTTAGATGACGATGTGGATCTAAAGGTTATTGCTAAGAGGACTCCAGGCTTCTCACCTGCAGATTTAGAGAATCTTACAAATGAAGCAGCCCTTTTAGCTGCCAGAAGGAATCTAAAGAAAATACCAATGGAAATTTTTGACGAAGCAGCCATTAAAGTAATTGCTGGCCCTGAAAAGAGAAGTAGGGTAATAAGTGAAGAAGAAAAAAGGCTTACTGCCTACCATGAAGCAGGCCATGCCATTACATCCAGGCTTTTACCAAACTCAGACCCCATTCATATGATAACTATAATTCCAAGAGGTGGGGCAGGAGGATTTACTGCTTATTTACCAGAGGAAGATAGATACTATATGACCAAGAGCAAGATGGAAGACCATCTTGTAAGCCTACTGGGAGGCAGGGCAGCTGAAGCATTGGTATTGAAGGATATAAGTACTGGTGCTCAAAATGATATAGAAAGGGCTACTAAACTGGCCAGACGAATGGTAACCCACTATGGAATGAGCGAAAAATTAGGACCAATGACCTATGGTACAGATGAAGATGAAGTATTTATAGGAAGGGATTTTGGAAGAACTAGAAATTATAGTGAAGAAGTAGCAGCAGCAATAGACAGGGAAATAAGAAGTCTTATAGATAAGGCCTATAATAAAGCTGAACAGCTTTTAAAGGAAAATATAAATAAGCTTCATAAAGTTGCAGAAGCCCTTTTAGAAAAAGAAACCCTTGATGCTAATGAATTTGAAGAAATATTTCAAACAGCTTAGTCATAAGGCAGCCAAATATTTGGCTGCCTTTTCTTAGTGTGCCCGGCATGGGCGTAAGCTAGTCGGTGAAAGTCCGATACGGGGGTTGATAGTGCCAACCGTTAGCTTAAGACAAGGGTGTCCACCGCGAGGTGGAATCTGAAGGAAGTCGGCGGCAAAACTCCGGTC
>JAAYFE010000011.1 GCA_012728365.1 Tissierellia bacterium | reverse complement strand
GTATATAATAAACAAAATAAAACAAAGACTCAACGACCTAATTAGGTTGTTGAGTCTTTGTCTTATTTTTCATTATATTTAAATTGTTTACAATATTATTTTTTATGTGTTCTATTAACTCTCTAGTTTGATGAGTGAGATAGTGACTCCTATCATAGACTATAGATATTTGAGATTCTGGCGTGGATAAGTTTATATTATAATAATTTAAGCCACCTACCACATAGGTCATCAAATCTGGTATAAGAGCAACTCCAACACCCGCCTTGACAAGATGCATTGCAGTTTCAAGATTATAACAATCTACTACTATTTTTGGAACAAATCCACTTTCTTTACAAAGCTCGTGAGTTATATTATATAGAAATTGACCTTCTTTCATTGTTATAAAAGGTGCATCTGAAAAATCAGATAGATTTACTTCTTTAATACTTTTATCAATAGGAAAGAACTCTGATGTAGCGGCTAATACTATTTTTTCATCATATAGTGGTTCACTAATATATTTATATTTATCTTTATGAGTCAATCCAATTATAAAATCTAAATTATAATTCTCTAAACTTTTTTCCAATTCATTACTACTTCGTTCAACAATTTTAACAAAACTATTTGGATTTCTTTCCCTAAACAACTTCAATGGATGAGAAAGTATAAAAGAGCTAAATTCTGGTAAAATACCTATTTTTAAAAATATTCTCTCTCTCTTTGAAAAATCATCCAATCTTCTTTCCATATTTTCACAGACTGCTAATATTTGCCTAGCCCAGTGAACATATTCTTTTCCCGCATCTGTTAAGGTTAAAGGATAACTACTCCTATCAAACAATGTAATCCCTAATTTTTCTTCTTCGTTTTTTATAATTTGGCTCAATGAAGGTTGAGAAATATACAGTTTTTTAGCAGCTTTTGTAAAACTTCTTTCTTCCGCTACCATTATAACATATCTAAGTATATTATAATTCATCCCCTTACCCCTTCCCCATTTATTTATTATATAGCATTTTAATGAAATTTTAAGATTGGAGCCTCTCTCTGTTACAAGGCTATAAAACTCACAAAATTATCTTAACTTTAATGTAGAACGTTTTCATACCATAATTAAGCAATTTTTCAAATTTGTTGTATCTATTAGCTGGATCTATTTTACCTTTTTAAATTCTATTTTTCTTCTGATATAAAATATTTGCCATTTATTTATCCGCTTTGGTGTTGCTGCTTTATCATTTCCACTTTTCACTTTAAATATTTTCCTATGCAACACCCACTACTACTGTTACAATATCCCATACTAAAGCAATTGTCAATCTTTCTTTGACATTAATAAGGTCGGTGTATTCTTACATGTATAGCTTAAACTTATTACAACTATCTTTAAATTTATTATTAGCTATAGGATAAACCTATGGATTTCATTCAAAATTATATATTTGACTTATTGTGAATTTTCCCAATATAATGAAATAAAATAAAATTTATAAAGGGGGATAAAAAAATGGGTATTAATAATTTACACAAAGTAAAAAAAGAAGATTGTGTATTAATGATTATCGATATGCAATATGACTTTTTAGCTGAAAATGCTCCAGTTAAAAACCCAGGTGGAATGGATATAGT
>JAAYFE010000112.1 GCA_012728365.1 Tissierellia bacterium | reverse complement strand
CAGACCGGAGTTTTGCCGCCGACTTCCTTCAGATTCCACCTCGCGGTGGACACCCTTGTCTTAAGCTAACGGTTGGCACTATCAACCCCCGTATCGGACTTTCACCGACTAGCTTACGCCCATGCCGGGCACACTAAAAAGAGCCAATATAGCTTGTACTATATTGGCTCTTTTATAATCTTCTAAATATTTCCCTATCTTCCAAATTGACTAAACTTAAACCTTCATCTATTTGCTTAAGTATAAGTTCTTTATCCTTTTTAAGGGTACCCCTTAAGGGTACATAGTTTGATGCATGGTTACTTCTAAATATACAATTATCTATATTTAAATTTTCCACTAGTATTTTTGTTTCTTCTAAAACCTCCATAGGCGTTAGAAGCTTAAATGTCCCTTCCTCAACTTCCTTGTAAAGCTCAGTTTCTTCATCTAATAATAGGGTTAAAAGGCCAATATAGTGAGGCCTTATTTCATTTAAAACCCTGGCTGATTCTAAAGCATGTAATTTTGAATACTCTTTTCCACCAAGGCCTGATATTAATGTTACTGAAAGCTTTATACCAGCTTCTACTACCCTTTTACCTGCCTCTATCATTTCTTTAGCTGTTACACCCTTATTGACTTTTTCAAGTACTACATCACTACCTGATTCAATACCTAAGTAAACAATGCCTAATCCTAAGGAATTTAACTCTTTAAGTTCAGCTATATCTTTAATTAATATAGACCTAGGCGAACCATAAATGCCTACTCTTTCACATTCTGGAAATAGCTTATTTATAGCTTTAAGTATTTTTATTAAGTCTGCAGTTTTAATAATTAAAGCATCTCCATCGGCTAAAAATATTCTCTTAACATGCCTATAGGTCTGCCTACCTAGGATTAAATCTTCAATTATTTCATCTACCTTCCTGATTCTAAATTTTTTATCCTTATACATATAACAAAATGTACATTTGTTGTGGGAACAGCCTATAGTAGCCTGTACTATTAAACTATATGCCTCACTGGGAGGCCTGTATAATGCACCTTCATACCTCATACTAATCTCCCCATTTTATATACGTCCTTTCCATTTTTATAAGTACCTTATATCCTGCTATGCCTGCAAGATTGGTGGCCTTAACAGGCAGTGAATATTTAACCTTATGTATTTGGCTTTATATTTTTATTATATCATCCTTTCAAGTGAAAGGTTGGTTTTATTGTCAAAAAATGATATAATCATTATAAAATAGCTGTAGCTATGAAAATATATTAAACCTACCAGGAAGGTAATTGCATTTCTGAAGAAATGCAGTTAATACTATCTTTGGAGGTAAAATGAAAAACTCATCTAAAAAACTTGTTTTATCAGGACTATTTTTAGCACTTGGTTTGATATTACCTTTCTTTACTGGCCAAATTCCTGCAATGGGAAATAAAGTGCTACCAATGCACATTCCAGTTTTGCTATGTGGATTCATTTGCGGATGGAAGTATGGTCTTTTAGTAGGGTTTATTGTACCATTGCTTAGAAGCCTTATGTTTAGTATGCCACCTATGTTCCCAATTGCTATATCTATGGCTTTTGAATTAGCCACCTATGGTTTAGTATCAGGCTTTCTATACAAAATATTACCTAAAAACAAAACATATATATTTATTTCCTTAGCAGGAGCAATGATTGGGGGAAGGATAGTCTGGGGCATAGTAAGCTACTTTTTATATGGCATAAGTGGGACAGCATTTACTATGGAGATGTTCATGGCAGGAGCCTTTATAAATGCTATACCAGGCATAATAATTCAACTAATACTTATCCCATTTACAATACTTTCCCTGGAAAGGACAGAAGTATTAAAAAATGCCTAATCTATAATTCACTAAGCCTACAGATTCAATAGCATCTGAAGATGCAATTGAAGAAATACCCCAATAAATAACTTGGTATAATAGAAAAGGGTTACTATTTAAAGTAACCCCTTTTTATGTTTCTAATATGTACATCCTTAAAATTCCACTTGTCTTATTATAATCTTTTTTGCCAGCCCCTATACCTGTCTTTACTATTTTATAACTTTCTGGAAGTTTATCATGGGTTTTTATTGCAGCCATTATTGCTGCTCCTGTTGGTGTAACCATCTCTCCTTCAACATCAGTAGTTTTTATGTTTAAATTATATTCCTTTGCAATATTTATAACTGCAGGCACAGGAACAGGAATAAAACCTTTCCTGCATTTAATTAAACCCTGTCCATCATATATCTGAGATACTACTACATTGGTGATCTTTAAATTATCTAAACAAATTGCTGTTCCTACTATATCAATTATGGAATCTACTGCACCTGATTCATGAAAATATACATTTTCTACAGGTATACCATGGGCCCTTGCTTCAGCATTAGCCTTTATTTCAAATATCCTCTTTGATATGTTCTTTGCATTTTCACTAATAGAGGATTTATCAATAATATTGTAAATATCATATATATTCCTCTTTATAAAAGAATATTTGCCTTTAGCATATTCTTCATTTAAAATTACATGGAAATCACAAGCCTCTATGCCATTTTTTATGACTTTATCTATTTTTATTTTATAGCCATCAATATTTAAGCTTCTTAATCCTTCCTTTAACACCTTCTGGTCTGCACCTAAATCTATAAGTGCTGCTACTGTCATGTCCCCACTAACACCTGAATAGCATTCAGCGTATAGGATCCTGTCCTGTAAATGAAACTTACTGCTTGAAGACTTTGTAGATAACTTGTCTATGTAATCCTTTAATATGTTTACTGCATCTTCAATAGACTGTTGAAGTGAAAGTTCTTGATTACATGCAATTTTAATTTTGCATCTATCATTTGGAATTAATATCTTCAAGGCAGTGCTTTCCCCAATGGCCTGAGCCATCCTAGGGCTTAATTCTCCCATTAGTGAGTTTGACGCTAAAATAGCAACTACACCCATAATTACCTCTGCCCTTGATACATTAAATACTATGGCATTTTCACCAGTAGCTCCTGCATCTGCTCCACCTTTTAACATATTGTCTGTTGCAATAGAATTGGTGCCAAGAGCCAACAGTTTAACATCTAAATTCTCCTTTTTAATGCATTCTATGATTTTTCTTCCTATTCCTCCTCCCTGTCCATCAATGACAGCAACAGTAATAACACCTTCTTCCAACACACTAGCCTCCCTTAAAATTTTATATTTTAATCCCATACTTTTTTGCCTTCCTAACTATACTTGCATAATAGCCCCAGTTAAATCCAACTCCAACTCCTTGATTTGCCAATTTAGTCCAAGGGATTTGAGATAATCTCTAATTCCTTAAGTATTTGAAACTCATCCTTTCCACAGGTATCCAAACCTATTGCAGCTTCCTTCCAAATTTACTCTCCCCTAATTAATATTTTATCTATTTCCGACTCGCCAATTATTTTTATTCCATTTTTTATTAGTAATTCTGCAGTTATTCCATTGCCATCTTTTAAATTGCCAGAAAAAGTTCCATCATATACTTTACCATACCCACAGGAGGGGCTTCTTTCCTTTAAAATAGCTAGTTTACAATCATAAAATTTAGCAAGCCTTAATACTTCTTCAGCACCCCTCTTATAATTTTCCGTTACATCCCTTCCATTTTTAGTAATTACTCTATTCCCTACTATCTCTGCAGGATCTCGTGGAGTTGGAAGGCCACCAAATATTTCAGGACAAACAGGAATTAGGTTATATTTATCTTTTAGAGCTTCTATTTTTTCTATGAACTTACTGCCTCCATCATACCTACAATTTACCCCCAATAAGCAGGCACTGACCAGAATATTCATATCCATGCCTCCTCTTTCTACTAGTAATATGCCATAAGCATATTATACCATAGCAAAATATACAAAAAATAAAAAAAAGCCCTATTTTTGCAAATAGAGCTTATAATGTGGTGGGCGCAATAGGACTTGAACCTATGACCCCCTGCTTGTAAGGCAGGTGCTCTCCCAGCTGAGCTATACGCCCTCATGGTGACCCTACCGGGATTCGAACCCGGGTTACCGCCGTGAAAGGGCGGTGTCTTAACCACTTGACCATAGGGCCAACCTATTTTTTATTCATGGTGGACCTGGGTGGACTCGAACCACCGACCTCACGCTTATCAGGCGTGCGCTCTAACCGCCTGAGCTACAAGTCCACTAGTATGAAATTTTTTAGATCTAGTGAATGCCGGCCTTCACATAGTATCATGTTTTTAATCTCTTGTCAATAGTTTTTCTACATTTTACTTATTTCTCTTTTTAAATTCTGTAGATCATTAAGATAAATTTCCTTTAGGCTTCTATTGTAAATTATTGCTGCAGGATGGTATAGAGGAAATATATTATACTTATTATCCTTTATATCTACAGATATTAATTTGCCATGTACATCTCCAATTTTTATGTTTTCCTTAAATAAGGCTTTAAGGGAAGTATTGCCTAGGGTAACTATTATTTTAGGTTTAATTATATCTATTTCTTCAAATAAATAGTTTCTAAAGGCTTCAATTTCCTTTACAGTAGGAGTTCTATTAGAAAGCCTTCCCGTTTTAGGATTAACCTTAGTTGGCCTGTACTTTACAGAATTGGTTATATATATATCTTCTTTTTCCAATTCTAGAGCTTCAAGGAACTCATCTAAGTTTTTCCCGGCCTGGCCTACAAAAGGTTCCTTAAGTTCTACCTCTTTTCTACCAGGTGCTTCACCTATTAGTACAATAGGGCTATTTAAATTGCCACGGCCTAAAACTATTTCCTCATTTGGATAAGCATCCAATATCTTTTTATTTAAAGCCTTCATTTTTTCTTCCTTCAAGTCTATCAACCTTTCACCTATATTTTGTTATTCATTATTTCATCATACTTCTTCCTTATACTCCTTAAGTCTTTCCAAGCATCTATTTTTTTAGTCTCATCCCTTAAAAGGGCTGCTGGATGGTAGGTTGCAATCATATTAAACTTACCCTTGGTGTACCAGACTCCTCTTTGCTGTGTAATTCTGAAATCCTTATCTATTAAATTTCTAGCCGACACGGCACCAAGGCATACTATTATAGATGGATCTATTATTTTCACCTGCCATCTTAAAAAATCTAAACATTTTTCACTTTCTTCCTCATAGGGGTTCCTATTGTTAGGTGGTCTACATTTTACTATATTTGTAATATAAACCTCTTCCCTTTTAAAGCCTACAGCCCCTAACATTTTATCTAAAAGCTTTCCTGCCCTTCCTACAAAGGGACGGCCAGATTTGTCCTCGTAAAAACCAGGGCCCTCTCCTACAAACATTATAGCTGCCTTAGCATTTCCTTCTCCAAATACTACATTTGTCCTACTTTTACACAAGGAACATCTCCTACACTTATGTACAAACACCTTCAGCTCATCTAAAGTATACATACTACACCTCCAAACAAAAATGAGCCAAAGAAATCCCCTTGGCTCACTACTAGTCATCAATTGGTTTCATTGTTGGGAATAGTATAACATCCCTTATACTTGGCTGATTTGTAAGTATCATAACTAACCTATCTACTCCTATACCCAAGCCTCCTGTTGGTGGAAGGCCTACTTCCAATGCATTTACAAAATCATAATCCATCATATGGGCCTCTGCATCTCCAGCTTCTCTTTGCCTTACTTGTTCTAAAAATCTTTCTTTTTGGTCTATTGGATCATTTAATTCACTAAAGGCATTTGCAATTTCCCAAGTATTTATAAAGGCTTCAAATCTATTGGTTAATCTTGGGTCTTCTGGATTTCTTTTGGCTAGAGGTGAAACTTCCACTGGATGGTGGGTAATAAATGTAGGCTGAACAAGATGCACTTCACAGAATTCTTCAAACATTTCACTTATAACATGGCCCCTCTTCATGCCAGGTTTAATTTCCAGGCCTTTTTCCTTAGCTATTTTAAGAGCCTCCTCATCAGAATCTATTTCATTAAAGTCTACACCAGTATATTTCTTTACAGCCTCAATCATTGTCATCCTATTCCATGGAGGTGTTAGATCTATTTCTTTACCTTGATAGTTAATCTTTGTAGTACCAAGGGCCTTTTCTGCTGCATAGGCCACTATCTCTTCTGTAATCTTCATCATATCCTCATAATCAGCATAGGCCTGATATAGCTCGATACTTGTAAATTCTGGGTTATGCTTATAGCTCATGCCTTCATTTCTAAACATCCTACCCATTTCATAAACCTTTTCAAATCCACCTACTATCAATCTCTTTAAGTATAATTCATTGGCAATTCTTAAATACATATCAATATCTAAGGTGTTGTGATGGGTAATAAAAGGTCTTGCATTTGCCCCACCAGCAATTGTATTTAAAATAGGAGTTTCTACCTCTAGGAAATCCCTTTCATCCAGGTACTCCCTAATGGCCTTAATAATTTTTGTTCTTAATATAAAGGTTTCCTTAACTTCTGGATTTACTATTAAATCCACATATCTTTGTCTATACCTTAAATCAGGATCCTTTAATCCATGGAACTTTTCTGGCAATATTTGAAGGGATTTAGTTAATAGGGTAAGTTCCCTAACCCTAATGGAAATTTCACCAGTTTTGGTTTTAAATACTTCTCCAGTAACCCCTACAATATCACCAATATCCAATAATCCTAAACTTTTATACTCTTCTTCCCCAATTAAGTCCATTTTCACAAATAGCTGGATTCTCCCCTTGCTATCCTGCAAGTCCATAAAGCTAACCTTACCATGCCCTCTTCTGGACATGATCCTACCAGCTACAGATACCGTTTTTTCTTCTAGTTCTTCAAAGTTTTCCTTTATAGTTGTACTATGATGGGTATATTGGAATTTTTCTATTAAAAAAGGGTTCCTACCCATTTCCTGTAATTCTTTTAGCTTTTCCCTTCTGATCTTTAGCATTTCATTAATATTTTCTTCTGTTCCTGGCACTAATTATAACCTCCTTATCGCATTATAGAAACTATTTTGTATTTAATAATCCCATCTGGCACATGAACCTCCACTATATCTCCCGTCTTTTTACCTAATAAAGCACTTCCTACTGGAGACTCATTTGATATTTTACCTTCAAAGGGATTTGCTTCTGCTGAACCTACTATGGTATATTCCATTTCTTCATCATATTCTAAATCATTTACCACAACTTTAGAACCTATACCAACTACATCTGTACTTATATTTTCATCATCTATTAATTTGGCATTTCTAAGTATCATTTCTAGCTTAGCAATTCTTTCTTCCAGTTGGGCTTGTTCATTTTTTGCTTCATCATATTCAGAGTTTTCACTTATATCTCCAAAAGCTAAAGCTTGTTTTATTCTTTCAGCAACCTCTCTTCTTTTTACAGTTTTCAGTTCTTCTAATTCTTTCTCTAACCTTTCTAACCCTTCTGCTGTTAGAAAAACATCCCTTTCAGCCATCTGCACTACTCTCCTTTTCCTATATTTAGGCCTTTATACTGGCTTATAACTATAAATAATAATTATTATTATTCATATATTCCACATATTATAATCAAGTGACTATTAAATGTCAAGCACTTACAGTTTTCCCTTATTTTTAATTATTTTCCCTACAAATTCATCAATAGAATAAAAATTATTATCAATATAAAATCCCTCCAGATCCCCCCTATTAAATTCCATTAATCCTTCATAAATGAACGAGAAAATAATTTTAGGTAAATATTCATTCTCCTTTATTTTTAAATTTTCCCTTTTAAATATAAAATCTTCAATTATGGCCCTTCCTTCCTTTCCATTATTTTTCTTAAGGCCTTTACTTGGGCTTAAATCAAACAATATGGCTCCCTTTCGTATTCTCTTTAAATCTATACTATAATTATCTATTAGATTAATAATAATAGAGTAATTTATCAGTATTTTATCTATATTTTTTGAATAGAAAATTGATAAGCCTGTTCTTTCTAGTATGTATTCATATATATTATCTACCATAGCCTTATTATATGGGCCAGTAATTGTTATAAATCTAATATCTTTACAAATTAATTCTATAATTTCTTTAGTCTCTTCTTCATCATTCCCTATTATTAATACTTCCTTATTTTTTATATCCTCACCTAATTGCCTATATATTTCCTTTAAAGCTATGGG
Organism: Tissierellia bacterium; assembly: GCA_012728365.1. GTDB lineage: Bacteria > Bacillota > Clostridia > Tissierellales > Tepidimicrobiaceae > JAAYFE01. The sequence continues at coordinate 14,604 of JAAYFE010000112.1, read as the reverse complement.
TAAAAAGGCAATTAAGGTCTTTTTTCCATCTATTACTTTTAAATTGGTTCTTTCTTCTATTAATCTTAAATCTTCCCTATTAAATAATAGAAGATCTTCAAATATTACCTTATTAGTATATTCTTCCTTTAAACTATCTAAAGCCTCTACAGTTGCTTCAATAATTTCATCCTTTTTTTTAGGATAGGCCTTCAAGAAAATTCCACAAATTTTACCTGATATGTTGCCATCTAAATCATATATATTTTCCATTGTTTTAGGTCTTATTATAGGAATTAAGCCTTTGGGAAAAAGTTTTCTAATTCCTCTTAAATAATATTCAAAATACCTACTTTGGCCTAGTATATATATAAGTCCAATAAATAATTCCCCCTTTTATCAATTTTATTGTATTATATGACCATAGGGGAATTTGTATAACAGTCAATTTAAAAGGATCTTAATTCTTTTAAATAATCTAATAATACTTTTTCCACTTCAGCCTTAGAAGAAATATAATTTATCTTATTTTTTATTTCATTAGAATTTTTCATGCCCTTCATATACCAGGCTATGTGCTTTCTCATTTCCTTTACTCCAATGGTTTCCCCCTTATCTAAGCATAACATATTTAAATGCTTAATGGCCATATTTATTATTTCCTCATAACTAGGTTCCATATCCTTTTTCCCTTCTTGAATAGCAAGAATCCTTTTAAAGATCCAAGGATTGCCCATGGCCCCTCTTCCTATGGCCACACCATCACAGCCAGTGTATTCCATCATCTTTATGGCATCCATAGGCTCAAATATATCTCCATTACCTATTACAGGAATTTGGACAGCTTCCTTTACCTTCTTTATATATTCCCAGTCTGCTTGACCAGAATAAAACATATTTCTGGTTCTTCCATGTATAGTAATAGCAGAGATTCCCTCTTCTTCTGCTATTTTGGCTATTTCAATGCCAGTTAAATTTTCAAAATCCCAACCCATTCTAATTTTTATTGTAACTGGCTTATTGGATATTTTAACAACACCTTTTAATATACTTCTTACTAATTTAGGGTTTTTCAATAGGGCTGCCCCATCACCATTTTTTACTATTTTAGGTGTAGGGCAACCCATGTTTATATCTAAAATATCTATGTCCTCCCTAGGATTTATATGGCTTTCTACTACCTTAGCCATTATATATGGATCTGAACCAAATATTTGTAAGGCTACAGGCCTTTCATCTGAGCTTATTTCTGTAAGGCCTTGTGTATTTTTTGATCCATAGTACAATCCTTTACAGCTAACCATTTCTGTAACTACAAGGCCAGCACCCATTTTTCTACAAATAGTCCTATAGACCCTATCTGTAACCCCAGCCATAGGAGCTAAAACCACATTATTTTCTACGACTACTTTCCCTATCTGCATTAAATAATCACTCCTTGGAATAAATAAGTAGCCTTTTGGCTACTTATTTCTCTCATATATTATGCGTAATCCTTCAAGGGTTAGTAAAGGATCAACCATATTAATGTATCTACTTTCTGAAGCTATTAAAGTAGCTAATCCTCCTGTTCCTATTACATTCTTTACTTGGCCTTCTTCACCCTCTATTTCTTCTATCATTTTTTCTAGTATATAGTCCACTAGGCCTACATATCCATAAATTAGGCCTGCCTGTATGCTATTTACAGTATTTTTTCCTATTACATTTTTGGGCTTTACTAGTTCAACTTTTGGTAGCTTGGCAGCCTTTAAAAACAAGGCTTCACTAGAAATTCTAATGCCTGGTGCTATTGCACCTCCTAAATAATCCCCTTCCTTTGAAATTACACAAAAGGTTATGGCCGTTCCAAAGTCTACTATTATAATAGGTCCTCCATATTTTTCATAAGCAGCCACTGCATTTACAATTCTATCGGCCCCTAGTTCCTTAGGATTTTCATACTTAATATTCATACCAGTTTTAATTCCTGGTCCCACTATTAAAGGTTTCTTATTGAAGTATTTTATACTCATCAAAGACAAGGTATTCATTAAAGTAGGTACTACTGTGGAAATTATAACATCTTCTACATCAGTTGAAATATTATTATATTTAAATATTTGTTCAAATAATAACCCATATTCATCAGCAGTTTTGTTTTTATCTGTAGATATCCTCCAGTTTTGAAGTAGTTTTTTTTCTTCATATACACCAAAGACTATATGGGTATTGCCTACATCTATAGCTAATAACATATATTCACCATCCTATTTGTTTCTATTCCTCAAAACTTTAACTATATTAGTAGCTAGTATTATTGCAACAATAACTTCTGGTATACCATTGGTAATACCAATTCCAATTATTACTTTCTTAGCCATGTCTACATCCTGTCCTAAGGCTAAAACAAAACGTTGTCCATATAAAAAATATATGGCAGAAAGTACTCCTACAGTATTAGTTAATGTACCCAGAATTGTAGGTATTATTATATCTATGGCATTGTTTTTAAGCTTCTTGTTGGCATAAAAAGCCACCAAAAGGCTTAGTACTATTAGCAAAATGTTCATAAGTATTGGCCAAATACTGTTAAATTCAATTATATTTACATAAATTCCATATACTAAATATACAATTATGCCTAGCCACAATAGGTTTAATATCTTTAGGGATTTATTTTCTCCCAAATCCTTTATAAGCTTATAGGCATAAAAGCTTACTATACCAATTAAAACTCTGGGTAGTATGGAAACAAGTGGATTTAGAAAGACAAAGGACACAGGTGTAGGATTGGACATGGCTTGAAACATGCTTAAGATTCCAAATATAAGGCCTATAGAAGCTCCCACTAATGGTCCTTCCATAATGGCACCTATAATTACTGGTATGTGCATTATAGTTGCCCTTGTAGGCCCTATAGGTATGAATCCTAGAGGTGTTAAACCTAAAAGTATTGAAAGGCCTCCTAAAACACCAACCATGGCCATTTTTTTAATAGATAGGCTTGTTTTTTTCACATTAATCCCCTCCCGCTCTGGTTCCCTCTGGATACCAGTCGTATTTTTTTATTTTGTATCTTCCAAATGTCCAGTTCTATAATAGATACTGGCAAAATAATTATAAATCTTAATGTATTTTTTTTCAATATGTATTATGTATAAAGCATGGCCTTGGCCATGCTTTTTTTATCCTCCAAAGAAATTTAATAAGAGTCCTGCTGCCACAGCAGAACCAATTACTCCTGCTACATTTGGTCCCATGGCATGCATTAGCAAGAAGTTGCTTGGATTTGCTTCCTGTCCAACTTTTTGGCTTACCCTGGCTGCCATAGGAACTGCTGAAACTCCTGCTGAACCTATTAATGGGTTTACTTTTCCTCCTGTTACCTTATACATGATTTTTCCAAATAATACTCCACCTGCTGTTCCTATGGAAAAGGCTACAAGTCCAAGGGCAATTATGGCTAAAGTTCTTGGGGTCAAAAATGCTTCTGCACTGGCTGTTGCCCCTACTGTCAAGCCTAAAAATATTACTACTATATTCATAAGCTCATTTTGGGCTGTTTTAGATAGCCTGTCTACTACTCCACATTCCCTCATTAAATTACCTAACATAAGCATGCCTACTAAGGGTGCTGCATCTGGTAACAATAATGATACAAATACTGTAATAATTATTGGGAATATTATTTTTTCTTTCTTTGATACAGGCCTTAACTGTTTCATTACAACCTTTCTTTCTTCTTCAGTCGTTAAGGCTCTCATTATTGGAGGTTGAATGATGGGTACCAAAGCCATATATGAATAAGCCGCTACTGCTATAGGTCCTAATAGCTGTGGAGCTAGCTTACTTGTTAAATAAAGAGCTGTTGGTCCATCTGCCCCGCCTATAATACCTATACTTGCTGCTTCAGGTCCTGTAAATCCTAAAAGAACTGCACCTATGAAGGTTATAAATATACCTATCTGTGCCGCTGCCCCAAGTAGTATACTTGAAGGGTTTGCTATTAAAGGACCAAAGTCAGTCATAGCTCCTACACCCATGAAAATCAGTGGAGGATATATGCCTAGTTTTACCCCTTGGTATAGGTAATATAACAACCCTCCTAATTCCTTGGTTTCCTTTGTTATTTCGCCAGTTACAGGGTCTGTTATGTATTCTACTACAGGTTCCTTCATTAGTCCTGCCAGTGGTAGATTTGCCAGTAACATCCCAAAGGCAATTGGTACCAATAAGAGGGGTTCAAATCCCTTCTTAATTGCCAAATATAATAGAACAAAGGATACTAGTATCATTATTACTTGACCAATGGTAATGTTTGCAAGGCCAGTACTTTTTAAGAAGTTCATCAATACATCTATAAACATTGGACAATCCTTCCTTTCATTTGGCATTATTCTAGAACTACCATATCATCTCCCGTATTAACAGAAGTTCCTTCAGATACTGCTATACTTACAACCTTTCCATCCCTAGGAGCAACTATTTCATTTTCCATTTTCATAGCTTCTAAGATTAAGATCACATCTCCTTGTTTTATGCTATCTCCTTCACTTACATTTACTTTTAATATGGTTCCTGGCATTGGTGCCTTTACTACTTCCTGTCCTGCTTGGGCTTCTACCTTCTTAGATGCTTCAGCTTTTGGCTCTGGCTGTGGTGCTGCCTTTTGAACAGGTTGTACTTGTGCTTTTGGCTGTGGTTGAACAGGCTGTGCTTTTGATGCAGATGCAATATTTGTAATCTCTTCCACTTCAACTTCATATTGTTTACCATTTACATTTATAAGAAATTTTCTCATTATATTTACCTCCTATGTTATATTTTTATAAGCCTTTTATTTGTTCCATCCTACCTGCTTCTGCCCAAATAGGGGTCTTTTGAGAAACTCTTTTTATTTTTCTTATTTTTATTTGAGGTAGATCTACTCCTAAACTTAAAGCTACAGCAGCTGCTATTACTGCTACTAACTCTTCATCATCTTCTTCATTTATGTTTTCTTCTTCAATCCTATTCCTCTCCATAGCCTTTGGTGTTATTTTTTCTGCTTTATTTTCCCCCTTATTTTCCTTGCCTACAGCTGCTACTTTTAATATTCTTATTAAAAAGGATATTAGAACAAGAGCTATAAAGACTACCGACATGCTAAATACTGTTATTATTAAGCTATCTCCAAATGTTATATGATCTGTCAAATATATCACCCCTTCTATACTGGCATATTGCCATGTTTTTTGCGAGGATTAGATTCTCTCTTACTTTCTAGCATATCGAAGGCTGATATTAGTCTTGGTCTTGTTATACTCGGTACTATTACATCATCGATAAATCCTCTTGATGCAGCAATATATGGATTTGCTACCACATCTCTATATTCCTTTATTTTTTCCGCCCTTGTTTCTGTTGGATTGGATGATTCTTTTATTTCATCTTTAAATATAATATTGGCTGCTCCTTCTGGTCCCATAACTGCAATTTCTGCACTTGGCCATGCAAATACCTGATCTGCTCCTAGATCTTTAGAACACATTGCTAGATAGGCTCCTCCATAGGCCTTCCTTATTATTAGTGTAACCTTAGGTACTGTAGCTTCACTGTAGGCATAAAGCATCTTGGCCCCATGGCGTATTATTCCACCATATTCCTGGTCTGTTCCTGGCAAAAATCCTGGTACATCTACTAGGTTCAGTAAGGGTATATTAAAGGCATCACAGGTTCTAATGAATCTAGCTGCCTTGTCTGATGCATTTATATCTAAACATCCTGCCAGTACTCTAGGTTGATTTGCTATTACCCCTATGGATTTACCATTAAGCCTTATAAAACCTGTTATTATATTTTGGGCGTAGTGCTCTTGTACTTCGAAAAACTCTCCATTGTCTGCCAATAGGCTTATTATTTCCTTCATATCATAAGGTTTGTTAGGATTGTCTGGAACTATTTCATTTAGCCTTTCTTCAACCCTGTTTATATCATCATTTATATCGTAAACTGGTGGTGATTCTAAATTATTAGATGGCAGGTAGCTTAATAGCCTCTTTATTCTTTCCATACATTCTTCTTCAGTATTGTCCATAAAATGGGCTACTCCTGAAACCCTATTGTGGGTATTTGCTCCTCCTAATTCCTCCTGGGTCACATCTTCTCCTGTAACAGCCTTTATTACTTGGGGACCTGTTATGAACATTCTACTAACTCCATCTACCATGAATATGAAGTCTGTTAATGCTGGGGAGTATACTGCTCCTCCTGCACAAGGTCCTAAAATAACACTTATCTGGGGAATAACTCCTGATGCTATGGTATTGTTATAGAATATCTTTCCATATCCTGATAGGGCATCTACCCCTTCTTGAATTCTTGCTCCTCCTGAATCATTAATACCTATTAATGGGGCACCCATTTTTAAAGCCATCTGCTGAACCTTTACTATCTTATTGGCATGCATCTCTCCTAAGGAGCCCCCTAGTACTGTAAAATCTTGGGCATATACAAATACCAGTCTGCCATCAATGGTTCCATAGCCTGTAACTACACCATCAGCATTGGCTTCTACTTTTTCCATTCCAAAATTGGTGCATCTATGCTTTACAAAGGCATCTATTTCTACAAAGCTTCCTTCATCTAGTAGTAGATTAATTCTTTCCCTGGCTGTTAGCTTTCCCTGGCTATGTTGCTTTTCTATCCTCTTTTCCCCACCACCTAGCTCAATTTTCTTTTTCATATCCACAAGCTTATTAATTTTCTCCTTCATTTTTGTCCTCCTTTCTTGCTTATCTCTCACACAGTTCTATTAAGACTCCAAAGGTAGATTTTGGATGTAAAAATGCAATTTTGGCTCCTCCTGCTCCCTTTCTTGGTTTCTCGTCAATTAACCTAATGCCCTTTTTCTTTACTTCTTCTAAGGCCTCTTCTATATTTTCAACCCTATATGCAATATGTTGGATTCCTTGGCCCCTTTTTTCAATGAATCTGGCTATTGGTCCATCCTTATCTGTTGATTCTAAAAGTTCCACCTTAGTATCCCCTATAGGCAAGAAAGCAGTTTTAACCTTTTGTTCTTCCACCACTTCTGTTCCAGTGCACTTGATTCCTAGTACTTCTTCATAAAATCTTAAAGCCTCATCTAAATTGGCCACTGCAATACCTATATGGTCAATTTTAGTTACCATATAACCCCTCCTATTCTTTAATAAGTTCAATAAGCCTATCCTTTGCAGTATAAGGATCCATTTCCTTTAACACCACATTATTTACCAGATCTTCAAGGAGATTTTCCCCTAGGGCCTTATTCATTATTAACCTCATAAATTCCTCTTCTGCTAGTTTCATTATTTCAAGCCTAATATTTTTCTTTCTTCTTTCCACTATTTTCCCCGTATCCTCTAAGTACTTTCTATGTTCCATTAACTTATCCACTAATTCCCCTATATTTTCACTTTGTCTGGCAGATACCTTCACCACTGGAGGCCTATATTCTTTTTGGTCACTTAAGTCTAAATTCATTTCTATTTCCAATTTAGTTCTGTCTGCCCCATCAAGATCTGACTTGTTTATGGCAAATACATCTGCAATTTCCATTATTCCTGCTTTAATTGCCTGTATATCATCTCCTAAATTTGGAACCATTACCATTAATACTGTATCAGCTATTTTTACTATATCCACTTCTGACTGGCCTACTCCTACAGTTTCAATAAATATATAGTCCATTCCAAATATATCTAATACTTTCACTGCTCCCCAAGTAGCCCTAGACATGCCACCTAAAGAACCACGGGTTCCCATACTCCTTATGAAAACATTTTTATCCAAGGTCAAGTCATTCATCCGTATTCTATCCCCAAGGATTGCACCACCAGTAAAGGGGCTGGTAGGATCTATGGCAAGTATACCCACCTTTTTTCCTTTTTTTCTAAATTCCTTAGCAATTTTATCTGTAAGGGTACTTTTACCACTGCCTGGAGCACCTGTTATACCTATGACATAGGCATTTCCCGAATGCTTATACAAATCCTTTAATATATTAATGGCTTGATCATCATTGTTTTCTAACATAGTTATAAGTCTGGCACAAGCCCTTCTATCTCCCTTAAGAAGCCTTTCCCCTAAATTCAATGAACGCACCACCTGTATTATCTTTTTAGATTATTTTTAATAAATTCAACTACCTCTTTAGTAGATGTTCCTGGAGTAAATATTTCTTCTATACCTGCCTCTTTTAATCCAGGCATATCTTCATCTGGTATTACCCCTCCGCCAATAACAAGGACATCATCTACCCCTTCTTCCCTAAGAAGGTTTACAACCTTTGGAAATAGATGATTGTGTGCACCAGATAGTATGCTCATGGCTACCACATCTACGTCCTCTTGAATAGCTGCCTGAACTATTTGCTCAGGAGTCTGCCTTAATCCTGTATAAATAACTTCCATTCCAGCATCCCTCAAGGCTCTGGCAATTACTTTAGCCCCCCTATCATGGCCGTCTAGTCCAGGTTTTGCTACTAATACCCTAATAGGTCTATCCATAAATATACCTCCTTTTTCAAATTGCAATTGACACTTATATGAATTGCACTAAACTATTCCTTATCTTATTCCATATGGACATATTCTCTATCCACGTTATAGAATTATGGATTGTTCATATTCTCCAAATACTTCCCTTAATACTCCACAAATTTCACCTAAGGATGCATAGGCTTTAACTGCATCTAATATATAGGGCATTAGGTTTTCATCTGTGCTGGCCTTTTCCTTTAATACCATTAACTTTTCTTCTACTAACCTATTATCCCTTTCCTCTTTTAGGGCTTGTAGTTTCTGTCTTTGTAATCTTTCAACTTCTGGATCTACCCTTAATATTTCCTTATGACCTTCTTCTTCAATTTGGAATTTGTTCACTCCAACAACAATTCTTTCACCAGACTCTACTTCCATTTGATACTTGTAGGCAGCATCTTGTATTTCTTTTTGTATATATCCTTTTTCTATGGCCCTTATGGCACCGCCTAATTCATCTATCTTCTTAATATAATTCATAGCCTCTTCTTCAATTTTATCTGTTAAGCTTTCAATATAATATGAACCTGCCAATGGATCAATGGTATCAGTAACTCCTGATTCATAGGCTACAATTTGTTGAGTTCTAAGGGCAATACGAACAGATTCCTCTGTAGGTAAAGCTAAAGCCTAATCCCTGGAATTTGTGTGAAGGGATTGGGTTCCACCTAAGACGGCTGCTAGGGTCTGAATTGTTACCCTTACAATATTATTATCTGGCTGCTGTGCTGTTAGTGTAGAACCTGCTGTTTGGGTATGGAATTTTAGCATCATGGATTTTTCATTTTTAGCATTAAATCTCTCCTTCATTATCCTTGCCCAAAGCCTTCTAGCAGCTCTAAACTTAGCTACCTCTTCTAATAGGTCATTATGTGCATTGAAGAAAAATGATAATCTTGGGGCAAAATCATCTACATCTAAGCCTGCTTCTATGGCTGCTTCCACATAGGCAATACCATTGGCTAAAGTAAAGGCTACTTCCTGAACTGCAGTGGCACCAGCTTCCCTAATGTGATATCCACTTATGCTTATGGTATTCCATTTAGGTACTTCCTTGGAACAATATTCAAATATATTTGTTATAAGTCTCATGGATGCCTTTGGTGGGAATATATAGGTTCCTCTAGCTATATATTCTTTTAAAATGTCATTTTGAATGGTTCCCCTTAGTTTATCCTTACCTACTCCTTGCTTTTCAGCAACTGCAATATACATGGCAAGTAAAACGATTGCAGGAGCGTTAATAGTCATGGAGGTACTTACTTTATCTAGAGGTATTCCATCAAATAATATTTCCATATCCTTTAATGAGTCTATGGCAACTCCTACCTTGCCTACCTCTCCTTCAGAAAGAGGATGATCTGAATCATAGCCAATTTGTGTAGGCAAATCAAAGGCTACACTTAATCCTGTTTGACCCTGTTCTAATAAGTACTTGTATCTTTTATTGGACTCTTCTGCTGTAGCAAAGCCAGCATACTGTCTCATGGTCCAAAGTCTGCCCCTATACATAGTAGGCTGGACCCCTCTTGTAAATGGATACTGGCCTGGAAAGCCTAGGTTTTCAATATAATCTATATCCTTTACATCTTCAGGTGTATATAGCCTGTCTATTTCTAGATCTGAGCCAGTTTTAAATCTTTCCTTTCTTTCAGGAAAGCGGCTAATGGCCTTTTGAACCTTTTCCTCAGTCCATTTTTCTTTTGCCAATTTAATTTCTTCTAACCTATTTTTATCAAACATAATCAAATCCCCCTATATGGAAAGTTTTAAACAATATACTCCTATATCTATTATAAGAGTAAAGAGGGAGATTTTGCAATATATATTTCAAATTATTTTAAAAAATGCAATAAATATTGCAATATTTTAAAAAAAATAGTACTAATGTTTAACCATTAGTACTAGATTTTATTTGATATGCAATTTAAGGGTTACTTAAATTGCCTCAAATAAAATAGTATTCCTATTATTGCCTTTTATTTTCTTTTTTCCATTCTAAATATCTTTTATAAACTCCCTTAATGGCAACAACTACTGCTTTTTGTGAATAACCAAAAAATCTCTTTTCTACTTTTTCAATAAGTTCATCTACTCCATATTTATCAATATTGTGCCCAATCATTAGGTAAGAAAGGAAATCCTTGCACAAATCTGATAATAGGGTTACCATTACATCTTCTATTATGCCTGTTTTAGTATTAATTAAAAATCCTACCCCAACTACTTTATGGAGATAGCTTGCAGAAGTATTTTCAGGAAGTCGTGCATAGGATACAAAATACACAGTATCTTCCCCAAAATCAGGAACTTGTCTCATCCTATTCACCTCCCTAATATACTTTCTACATCTATCTCCAAAATCCTTCTTTTTTTTAAAAAAGGCTGCACTATTGGGCGCAGCCTACTGTTTTTTTATTAAGTCCTAATATTTCTCTAGCCTCATCTGGTGTTGCTATTTCTCTACCTAATTCTTTTGCAATTCTAACTACCCTTTCTACTAACATTGTATTGGTAGCAATTATGCCTTTATCGTAAAGAATTGTATCCTCTATACCAGTTCTAGTATGGCCACCTAAAAGTATGGCCATGGTTAACATTGGTACTTGGCTTTTACCAATACCAGATACAGTAAAGGTAGAACCTTCTGGTAGTGATTCTACCATGTGGAGTAGGTTCCTTGGTGTTCCTGATACTGATCCCCTTACATCCATTACTAGGTTAAAGTGTAAAGGAGCTTTCAATACACCCTTTTTAAGTAGGTATTTTGCATTGTCAATCATTCCTAAATCAAATACTTCAATTTCTGGTTTAATATTGTTTGCATACATCTTCTCAGCTAATGCTTCAATTAGCTCAAAGGAGTTTGCATTTACCTGAGTTGGAAAATTTGAAGAACCAGTAGAAAGACTTGCCATTTCTGCATTTAAATCTAGCATTTGGCCTCTCCACTCTACAGTATTTCCACCACCTCTTGCCCCAGTTGATACCTGGGTTATAATATCGCAATTTCTTCTTTCCAATTCCTCCAGTATTTCTTTATATATTTCCCTATCACTTGTTGGCTTGCCTTCCTTATCCCTTACATGTATATGGGCAATAGATGCTCCTAATTCCCTGCATCTTATTATATCCTCTACTATTTCCTCTACAGTGATGGGAGTGTTGGGATTTAATTCTTTTGTGGGAACATTGCCAGTTGGGGCAATGGTAATTATTAACTTTTCTTTTCTATAATCCATATTTATGCCTCCTTATAATGCTTTTTCTACTAGAACTTCATCAGTAGTCTTCTTAATTGCCTTTTCTAATCTTTCATATAGTAAATCTACTTCTTCTTTTGTAATATTGATTGGAGGTGCCAGTAGTATATGGTCTCCTCTCACTCCATCAACAGAACCTCCACCAGGATATACAACTAAACCTTCATCTAATGCATTGACAGTGATCTTTCCTTTAAGGTCCACTGATGTATCAAAAGGCTCCTTAGTTTCCTGATCCTTAACAAATTCTATACCAATCATAAGACCCTTACCTCTTATATCTCCTACTATAGGATACTCATATAGGTCTTGTAATTTTTCCATTAAATATTCTCCTTGTTTTGCACAGTTTTCTATATAATTTTCCCTTTCAATAATTTCCATAACCTTATTTGCTATGCCACAGGATAATGGGTTTCCGGCATAAGTATGGCCGTGGATAAAGTGTCCTGAACCCTTAACCATTATAGTTTCAAATACTTCATCGGTACATACTGCAGCCCCTATTGGCGTATATCCGCTACTTAATCCCTTAGCCACTACAAGTATATCTGGCTTTGCATCAAAGTGTTCACTGGCCATTTTTTTACCAGTTCTACCAGTACCAGCCATAACTTCATCCATTATGAATAAAACATCATACTTATCACAGATTTCCCTTACCATTTCAAAATAAACCTTTTCTGGATGAACCCCTGGTGCTGCTGAACCAACCACTGGCTCTGAAATAAATGCAGCTACATTTTCAGGTCCCTGTCTAAGTATTTCTTTTTCCAGTTCCTGGGCTGCTAAGATACTTGTCTCTTCTAAAGTCTTGGCTCCCCAAGGATTCCTATAGTGATAAAATTGAGTTATCTTTGGAAAATCTACTAAAAGGGGATCATAAATCCTTCTCCTTCCAACACTACCAGTCATGGATAATGAACCTAGGGTAGCACCATGGTAAGAAAACCATTTTGATATAATCTTCCACTTACTAGTCTTGCGGCCATCCCTTTCTATAAAATATTGCCTAGCCATTTTAATGGCAGTTTCTGTACCTTCAGAACCTCCAGATACAAAGTATACATGGTTTAATCCTTCTGGACACCAGCTGACAATTCTTTCAGCACATTTTTCTATTGTATCTACTGTCCAACGGGATAAGTGAGTAAAGGCTATTCTTTCTATTTGTTCTTTAGCAAATTCTGCCACTTCCTTGTTGCCATGGCCTATGTTGGCTACAGCAGATCCAGAACAGCCATCTATATATCTCTTTCCATCTTCTCCAATAAGGTAAATTCCTTCACCTTTTACAATTCTAGGATAATGCCAATTTTGATTCCTATAAAATACATAATTTTTTGGAGCCCTATTTAAACTCATATTAATTCCTCCTTTTTATTAAACTTTAACTAGATTGTTCTTTAGCAAACATGCCTCCATAATGCAATAGATCCCTATCTAAATCTCCTTCTGAAGCTGATACAGCCACTGCAACAACTAAATCTCCCAAGGAGTTAGTAGATGTATGGATCTGATCCACTATCCTATATACTCCTGCAATTAATGCTATGGCATCTAGTGGTAGGCCTAAACCTTCTAATAAAGCTACTGAGATAATCAATCCAGTTTGGGGAGCTGCAGCACATCCTATGGATAGCATTGTTGCAGTTAAGACTAATAGTAGCTGCTGGCTTATGGGAAGGTCTATACCATATAGCTGGGTAGCAAATATTACCACAATTCCAAAGTATATTCCAGTACCATTCATGTTAGCAGTTGCACCTAAGGGTAGTACAAAGCTTGCAGTTTCTTCAGGAATACCTATTTCATTTACGCCATTTTTCATTGCCACAGGCAAAGCAGCAGCACTAGTACATGTACTAAAAGCTATAGCCCAGGATTCGAAGCCTTTTCTGAAGAATTTTATTGGATTTACTTTTGCCACAAAATATAGTATTAAGGAGTACCATACAGCCAGAGTGAAAAGGTTTGCCCCATAGTCAACTAATATAAACTTAAATACAGGACCAAATATTTCTAATCCAAAGTTTGTTACAGCTTGAGCCATAAGCCCAAATACTCCAACAGGAGAAAATCTTATAACAATATCTACTACCTTATACATTAATTCTGCACATCTATTGATAAAATCTGTAATAGGCTTTCCTCTATCTCCTAGCATTAGTAAGCCTGCGCCAATAATAATACAGAATACAATAATCTGTAACATTTCTCCTTCTACTAATGCCATAAATATGTTTTCTGGGAATAGGCCTAATATACTTTCATATACAGTAGGAAGCTCTCCTACCTCCACAGTACCAATATTTGCTTGGCCTAAATTTACACCTGCACCTGGTTTAAAAATATTTGCCATTACCACTCCTGTACCTATGCAAAGGAATCCTGTCCCAAAAAACCAAAGTATTGTTTTAATTCCAATGCTTCTTAGTTTTTTAAGTTCTGTTAAATTGGCTACTGCACCAGTTATGGAGAAAAGAACTAATGGAACTACTACCATCTTAATTAAATTCAAGAATATTTTTCCTAGTAGCCCAAACCATTTAGTCAAAGTAACTACAAGTGCTGTATCTTTACCAATGCCATTTAGTATGATACCGGTTATAATACCTAGAATTAATCCTATGAAGATCTTATGATACAGTTTCAGTTCCCTTTTCTTCACTGATTACACCCCTTTTCATATTATTTTTTAATATTATTTCTATAAAAATAGGCTCTTTGTCAATAGTTGGGGTGGGATTTTCTTAAATCCCGCTCCATTACTATTTTTACCCTTATTTTTGTGTTATGATTGAGATGGATAGAAT
>JAAYFE010000010.1 GCA_012728365.1 Tissierellia bacterium | reverse complement strand
GTATATAATAAATAATCTTAGCAAAATATGGGATTGAAGACACAGGGGATACAACTTATAAGAAGTGGTATCCCCTTACTTAAATGAATTAAAGGGGGATATAAATGGGCTTAATTATAAAGAATGGAAATATTATCACCTGCCAAAATGAGTTTACAGCTGACATACTCATAGAGGGTGAAAAAATAGTAGCCATTGGCAAGGATTTAGATACCAGGGGACATGAGGTTGTAGATGCTAGGGGCAAGTATGTATTTCCAGGGGGAGTAGATGAGCACCTACACTATAATTCCTTTAACTCCCTAGGTTATGAAACATCCCACGCAGCCCTAGTTGGGGGTACTACCACCGTTGGGGATTTTGTTGTCCAACCTGAAGGGGTAAGCCTTACAGACTCCATAAGAAATTATAAGAGAGACTATGTTGATGGCAAGGCCTCACCAGACTATGTATTGCACGGCATTGTTATGGACCCATGTGAAGAGACCATAGCAGATATAGTGAACTTACCTTCTGTTGGGGTTGCTG
Organism: Tissierellia bacterium; assembly: GCA_012728365.1. GTDB lineage: Bacteria > Bacillota > Clostridia > Tissierellales > Tepidimicrobiaceae > JAAYFE01. The sequence continues at coordinate 5,177 of JAAYFE010000010.1, read as the reverse complement.
CTTGTAAGCTATTTATGGCCTATAAGGGCATGCCCTATTATGTAACAGATGAATGGCTGTTTAAGGCCTTAGTTGAAAGCAAAAAAGCAGGGGTTACCATTATGGTCCATGCTGAAAATGCTGATGTGATTGACATACTAACTAAAAAGCTTGTTGCTGAAGGCAAGACTGAGCCCAAGTACTTTAGTGAATCTAGACCAGTATTAACTGAGGCAGAAGCTACCTCCAGGGCCATCTATATGGCAAAAATGGCAGATGCACCCTTGTTCGTGGTTCATGTTACTAATCAATTGGCTGCAGAAGCCATCAGAGACGCCTATAATGAAGGCTATTCCATCTATGGAGAGACCTGCACCCACTATTTAATGCTGAACGATGAAAATCTAGCCAAACCCAATTTTGAGGGAGCAAAATATGTATGTAATCCTCCCCTTAGACCCCAGTCAGATGTAGATTTTATGTGGGAAGCCATCAATAAGGGCTGGTTGAAGGCTGTTAGCTCGGACCATTGTGCCATTATAGGAGGATTTGAAAAGGGCAAGAAAAAAGGCCTTAATGACTTTAGCAAGATTCCACCAGGTTCACCAGGGGTACAGGAGAGGCTTTATATGATGTGGACCTATGGGGTTGAGGAAGGTAAGATCTCCCGCCAAAAATTTGTGGAGGTCTGCTGTACAAATCCAGCTAAAATATGTGGAATCTACCCACAAAAAGGTGAAATTGCTGTTGGTTCCGATGCAGACATAGTAGTTTTTGATCCTAACTACAGGGGAACCATCAGCATTAAGGATAGCTTATCAGGATCAGATTATTGTACCTATGAAGGCTTTGAACAAAAAGGTATAGCGGAAAAGGTCTTCTTAAGAGGAAAACTGGTAGCGGAAAATGGTAAGTTTGTTGGAGAGCCAGGTCAAGGGAAACAGGTTATGGCTAAGGCCTATGCCTACTGCTACGAAAACTTTAAGGAAAAGAAGGAAGAAAGGCTGGCAACAAATGAGTAGGAGCCAGTAGAGTATAAAACCGCCAGAAGGTATGAACTGGCGGTTTTATTGATTCCACTTTGTGAATTTATTTTCAATAACTGATACAATTTTGTACATGGCAACTGAAATTATGGCTAGGATAAATATGCCCATCATAATTAGGTCAAATTGGAAGACCTGGCTACCATAGACCAACAACCAACCAATGCCAGCCCTGGATACTAGGAATTCTCCTACTATGACTCCTACCCAGGATAGGCCAATATTTACCTTCAAAGTACTTATCATATCAGGAATGGAATGAGGAAATACAACTTTTTTAAATATTTGAAACTTGCTTGCTCCAAAGGTTTTAAGGAGCTTTATTTTGTCTTCATCTACAGATATGAAACTATTGTACATATTCATGATGGTAATAACTATTGAAACAGTAATGGCAGTGACTATAATGCCATCATAACCTGTACCTATCCAGATTATAACAATAGGAGCCAAGGCTGTTTTAGGAAGGCTGTTTAAAACTACTAAATAGGGCTCTGCTACTTTTGCTGCGAAATCTGACCACCAAAGGCCTATGGCAATTAAGACCCCTAGCAGGGTACCAGCTGTAAATCCTACTACATTTTCAAAAACTGAAATGCCTACATGATAAAAGAGGTTTCCTTCCCTGGCTAACTTCCAAAAAGTATTCCATATTTGGGAGGGACTACTGGTAAGGAAGGTATCAATTAGGGATAATTGGGCGGCTACTTCCCATAATATTAACCCAACTACAAATATGGCTACTTGTGTAGTTAAAATTATTTTCTTCCTTCTTTTTAATTTGTTTAAATAGCTTATGTGTTCCTTTGAAACCCTATTATACATGTATATCAAGCTCCTTCCATATACGATTGAAATAATGTCTAAATTCTGGAGCTTCCCGACAGTTAATTGGGCTCCACCTACCTTCTGGACAGGTTAACTCTATGTCTATAATTTCTTTTATGGTAGCAGGCCTATTGCTTAATATAATTACCCTATCTGAAATGGAAATGGCTTCAGCTATATCGTGGGTTACCATTAAGGTAGTTATATTTTCTTTTTTTAGAATCAACCCAATTTCATCAGATATGGCCAGCCTTGTCTGATAATCTAAAGCAGAAAAGGGTTCATCTAAAAGAAGCAGTTCAGGTTCAACCATAAGGGTTCTAATTAAGGCTGCCCTTTGTCTCATACCTCCTGACAGTTGTCTAGGATAGGACTCTTTAAATTCTCCTAAGCCATAGGTATTAAGGAGCCTTTCAGCCTTCTCTATGGCCATTTTATCCACCTTATTTTGTATTTCCAAGCCTAATAGTACATTTTGAAGTATATTTCTCCATTCAAATAGTTGTTCCTTTTGAAACATATATCCTATATTCTTTGATGGTTTAGTTATTTTTTTACCTTTTACTATTACTTCTCCTGTAGAAGGTTTTATTAAGCCAGATATAATTGAAAGCAGGGTGGATTTACCACATCCGCTGGGGCCAACAATACCAATTATTTCACCCTCATATACTTTAAAATCTATATTTTCTATAGCTTTTACTTCTCCATTTAGGGTATGATATATCATGCTAATATTTTTAACTTCCAATACTGGATCTTTACTCATAGGCAACTCCCCTTTATCGGACAATTGGTTTCATACTTTATAATATTCAAAAAAAGAATTAGTGTGATTATATTGATAACTTTTAAATCTAAATTCATAAAAATAATGGTATAATAATAAAAGTATTTATAAAAGGAGGAATTAGATTTGCATCAGTATAAGGGAAAATTGATAGTGCACACAGGATCAATGTTTTCAGGAAAAACATCTAGTTTAGAAAAGGATATAAAGAGGTTCAATATAGCAGGCTATAAAACTATTGCCTTTAAACCAAGTATTGATAACAGATATAGAAAAAATGAAATTGTAACCCATGATTTAACCTCCATGGATTGTTTATTAGTAAAGGATATAGATGAACTTTTAGATTATGTTGATGAATTAAAACCAGATGTAATAGGGATAGATGAGGTACAATTTCTTCAAGGATCAATAGAGGATATTATATTGGGTATAAATAAAATATTAAGCAATGATATTACAGTAGTAGTGGCAGGGCTGGATATGGATTTTACTGGCACTCCTTTTGAAGTAGTAAAGGAACTAATGCCCATTGCAGATTATTTGTACAAGCATCATGCAGTATGTGTAAATTGTGGTAGTGATGCCTGGGTAAGCCATAGGAAAACCAAGGCACAAGAAAGGATTGTAATAGGTGCTACTGATGAGTATGAGCCCTTGTGCAGAAAATGTTTTGCAGAGGAACTGGAAAAAGAAAAATAAAAATTGGAAGGTGATGTAATGGAGGATTCTTTAGTAAAGGATTATTTAATTATTAAGCCTTCACCAAAGAAGCTACATAAGGAATGCAATAAGGATCTTTGGGCAGTCTTTAAAGACAACAAGCTAATGGTTTTTAATAGGAAAGGGGACCATAGTTTACCTACACTAAAGGACATTAAGGACCATAATATAAAGATATTTAATATACAATGTATAGGGGAGCTAAAGGGTGTAAATTTAATGTGTGGGGAAACCAATGTTGAAGTTAAAAGTAGTGAAATAGAATATTTAGATTTAATGACCCTTGGTAAGGGCCAGGATGAACTTTTGTACACTATTGCTACTAAGGGAAATTTACTGCTTAATTGGTTGAAGCTAAATAAACGCTGTGGCATATGTGGTTCTGAAAACTATATAAAGGATAGCTATAATGAAAGGGCCCTAGTTTGTTCAAAGTGTGGCAACACTACCTGGCCCAGAACCTCTCCTGCTGTAATAGTGGCAGTTACAAAGGGAGATAAGCTTTTAATGGTATACAATAAGCTTTTTCCCCAGAGGAAATATAGCCTGATAGCTGGTTTTGTGGAATATGGGGAGACCTTTGAAGATTGTGTTAAAAGGGAGGTTTATGAGGAAGCAGGTATAAGGGTGAATAATATAAGGTATTTTGCTTCCCAACCCTGGCCCTTTCCTAATTCTATGATGGTGGCCTTTACTGCAGAATATAAGGAAGGAGAGCTAAAGCCTGATGGAGTAGAAATATCCCATGCTGCTTGGTTTTCAAAGGATGAAGTTTTAAAAGTACATAACAAATCCTTTAGTATTGGATCTAAACTGATCCAATGGTATTTGGAAAATTATTAGGTATGCTGGAGGTTAAGTATGAAAAAGATACATAGATTTATTATTGTGTTTTTTCTATTATTAGTTGCTTTAACTTTCCCATCCTTTGCAGCAGATGAAATAAGAATCCTTTTTACCCATGATTTACATGACAATTTTATGGCCTTTGATTTATTTGAAGATGGGGTGACTAAAAATGTAGGTGGTTTTGCCAGGCTTTACTCAGCCATTAAGGAGGAGAGAAAGAAGGACCCAGACCTACTGCTTGTAGACGCTGGAGACTATTCCATGGGTACCCTCTTTCAAACCATATTTACTTCAGAATCACCATCCTTAAGGATGTTAGGCCTAATGGGCTATGATGCTACAACCTTTGGAAACCATGAGTTTGATTTTAGAACGGAGGGTTTGGCAAAAAGCCTTTTAAGTGCCAAAAACAGTCCTGACCCCTTGCCTGAAATTGTAGCATCTAATGTGGATTTTCCTGTAGATGAAAAGGGAGTAATGGATGAAGAAGTAAAACAGCTTAAGGATGCCATGGAATACTATGGTGTTAAGGAATATGTAATTGTTGAGAAAAAGGGTATAAAAGTAGGAATATTTGGCCTCATGGGCAAGGAGGCAGATGCTTATGCTCCTACTGCCCTAGTAGAATTTACAGACCAAATTGAAAGGGCTAAGGAAGTGGTTAAAAAATTAAAGGAGGAGGGAGCAGAGCTAATAATATGCCTATCCCACTCCGGTACCAGTGAAAAGGAAAAGGAATCTGAAGATGAAATACTGGCAAAAGAGGTACCTGATATAGATGTTATAATAAGTGGCCACACCCATACTGTCCTTGAAGAGCCAATAATAGTAGGTAATACCATAATAGGATCTGCTGGCAGCAGGGGAATGTATTTAGGAACAATATCTATTTCAAAAGGCAGTGATGGCAGGTGGAACTTAAAAAACTATGAACTAATACCCATTGATGATACTTTACCTGC
>JAAYFE010000111.1 GCA_012728365.1 Tissierellia bacterium | reverse complement strand
TCTAACCTCACGATTAGAATTTCCTGTTTCTTAAGTCTTACAACCTACTATCTCCACAGGCGTAAATTCGGATAGTCCCTACCCTACTATGTTAGGCTATGCCTAATTCTCTTAATCCTTGATTTAATATGTTGATTGCTATTAAGTCAATTTTAGCAAAAAAATACCCACCAGGAAACTGGCGGGTATTTTTATTCATTAACTGCTCGTTTATTGAATTCATTGAAATCCCAAATTTGTTTTTCTAAATCCAGCTCAACTTCATATTCTACTGGCTTCTTCTTAAATAGGTACTCTCCCCTTCTAATGGAAGCTAAAACTCCAGCACGCCTTCTTATGACATCAAAGGGGCTGTTTCCATCTAGAACTATAAAGTTGGCATCCTTACCTACTTCTAGACCGTATCTGTCTTGAATGTTCATGCAGATGGCTCCATTGTAGGTGATCAGGTCTAGGTCCCTTTCTATTTCTTCTGGTGACATGATTTGGGCCAGATGAATTCCATTGTCTAATATATTCATCATATTTCCATTGCCCAGTGGATACCAGGGGTCATTGATGGAATCCTGGGCAAAGGCAACATTGATGCCATTTTCCATAAACTCCTTTACTCTTGTAAGGCCCCTACGCTTTGGATAGGTGTCGTGACGGCCTTGTAAGTAGGCATTTTCTGTTGGGCAGGCTATGAAGTTTATCCTGCTCTTTTAAAATAGGTCCATCGTTCTGTAGGCATAGGAATCATCTGCTGAACCAAAGGAGCAGGTATGGCTGGCTGTAGTCCTTGTGCCATAGTCCTCCATCAGTACTAGGGCATTTAATAGTTCCACAAAGCGGGATTGAGGATCATCTGTCTCATCACAGTGAACATCTATAAGCTTGTCATACTTAAGGGCTAGCCTTTTAACACCCTCTACAGTTAAATTGGCCTTAAACTTTGGCCATAGTTCTATGGCTTCAAAGAGGGTACCTGAACTGGCTCCCCTTTGTCCCATTTCAGTTAGGGTATATACATAGTCCAAGTGGATGTGAGGATCTACATAAGGGGGAGTAACCAGTTTACCTCCCAAATCTATAATCTTATCCGCTGGTCCAAGATCCTTACCAATGGCCTTAATCACTCCATCTTCCACTAGAATCTCACTTGCATCATCATGACCATAAATGACTGCATTAATAAACTTCTTCATATTTTACCTCCTCAATATTGTATTTTTTGCCTTATTGGGTTCAAATATAGAAAAGCCAAAACTATGAAGCAAATATTGGCTACAGTACCCCTTAGAAAACCACCGGCTATGGCCCATAGAATAAATTGGCCCTTTGTAAGTAACTATAAAAGCTGCCATGGCTTAGAAAATAAAGGAGTAGGAATGGAACTGAAAAGTAACATATAAAAGCCTGCCAGTATGCCTAAGGTTAAACCTAAAGGTATACTTTTCTACTTTCTCTTGATTCTTGAAAAATATCCTCCACTGACTGGGGTTATTGAACTTGAAGTGACAAAAATACTAGAATCATAATCAGCAATTATCTCCTTCAATCTTTCTAGATCCTTCCTATGGATTATTAAATTTAGCATATCCTTGGTACCATCCTTGCCATAGGCTGTTAGCTTTGTAACTCCAAAGCCACATTCCCTCAATTCATTTATCAATTCATCATTAACATCCTGCTTAAGTATTATCTGAACCGACAGGTTCCCCAGGCCTATTTTGTTTTCTATATATATACCAATATAGCTGCCACAGGCAAAGCCTAGGGCATAGGCCAGTAGGTTTCCTATATTGTCCAGATTGTTTACCACCCTGTTTAAGGCAGTTATATAGATGATGATTTCAAAAAATCCTATAATGGAAGCATGTACCTTCCTGCCCTGAACTACCAAAAGGGTCCTTAGTGTTGCCATAGTAACATCTACAACCCTGGCAATAAAGATGATCAAATAACCATATAGGATATCCATTATAACCCCTCCCTAAGGATTATATACCTTAATTATACAGGTTTAAATTTATTTTTTCTAGAGAGGGGCTGAAAAAATAAAAGGCAAGGCCACAAGGCCCTGCCAACTGTCAATTGTCTATTGTTTTCACATTCATTACCCTCATGGCATTTAATATGGCAATGATGGCCACACCCACATCGGCAAAGACTGCTTCCCACATGGTGGCTACCCCAAGGGCTCCTAAACTTAAGAATAGTATCTTTATTCCCAAGGCAAAGGTAATATTTTGCCATACTATTTTTTGAGTCTTTCTAGCTATTTTAATGGCTGTAGCTATTTTAGATGTCTCATCGGTCATTATAACCACATCGGCTGCTTCAATGGCCGCATCAGAACCTAAGGCTCCCATGGCTATACCTATATCGGCCCTGGCTAAAACTGGAGCATCATTGATACCATCGCCTACATATATAAGCTTGCCTTTAGGAGACTTCTCTCTATCTATTTCTTCCAGCTTTTCCACCTTATGCTGGGGAAGGAGCTCTGAATAAACTTTATCTAGTTCCAGTTCCTTTCCTACCCTTTCACCTACAGCCCTCATGTCTCCTGTAAGCATGATATTTTCTTTTATACCCAGATCCTTTAATTCCTTAATGGCCCTTTTAGAGTCCCCTTTTACTTCATCAGATATAATTATATATCCTGCATATTTATTGCCTACAGCCACATGGACAATACTACCATGGGCTTCAAGGGCTGGATAAATTATATTTTCCCTTTCCATCAGCTTATTATTTCCTGCCAGTACTACTTTTCCATTAACCTTAGCCCTTATGCCATGGCCTGGAATTTCATCATATTCTTCAATTTTAGCCTTATCTACTTCCTGACCATACTCTTTTAAGATGGAGCTGGCTATAGGGTGATTTGAAAAGCTTTCAGCATAGGCTGCATATTCCAGTAATTCTTCCTTGGTAAGTTCAGCAGAAGGATTGACACTGCTTACATTGAATACTCCCTTGGTTAGGGTTCCAGTCTTATCAAATACTACAGTTTCCACATAGTTTAAGGCCTCTAGGAAGTTACTACCTTTCACCAGTATTCCCTTCCTAGATGCTCCACCTATACCTCCAAAGAAACTTAGGGGGATTGATATGACCAGTGCACAAGGACAGGATATAACTAGGAAGATGAGAGCCCTGTATATCCAGTCTGAAAACCTGGCACCTTCTAGCACTAGGGGAGGGATTAAGGCTATGCCTAAGGCCAGGAAAACCACCACTGGAGTATAGTATCTGGCAAATTTAGTTATGAACTTTTCTGTTGGAGCCTTTCTGCTGCTTGCATTTTCCACTAAATCTAATATCTTGGCCACTGTGGACTCCCTATAAGCTTTGGTTACCTCCAGGGTTAAAAGGCCATTATTGTTGATAAATCCACTTAAGGCATCACTGCCTGGTTCCAGATCCCTTGGTATAGATTCCCCTGTTAAGGCTGAAGTATCTGCCGTTGAATATCCTTCAATTACTTTGCCATCTAAAGGTATTTTCTCTCCAGGCTTTACAACTATTATATCCCCTACTTTTACTTCTTCTGGTGAGACCTTTACTATATTTTCCCCTACCTTTAGGTTAGCAAAGTCTGGCTTTATATCCATTAGGGATGTTATAGATCTTCTGGAACGGTCAACAGCTATATCCTGGAAAAGCTCTCCTAGCTGGTAGAAAAGCATTACTGCCACTGCTTCAGGATACTCTCCTATTAAAAAGGCACCAATTGTAGCTATGGTCATTAGAAAGTTTTCATCAAATACCTGACCCCTTTTTATGTTTTCAACGGCTCTTAATAATATGGAACTACCTACTATCAGGTAGCTTACAAGAAATACAAGTAAGTTTAATGGATAGGATAAATCTGAAATAATTCCTATTATAAATAAAATTAAACTTAAAGCTATCTGTACCATGGCTCCCTTAAAGGAAGCATTCCCATGGCTGTGATAGTGATCATGGCCATGATGGCCTTTATCATGATCTACTGAAGTATTAGACTTGTCTATGACCCTTACATGGGGTTCATGTTTTAGGACTATTTTATTTACCTTTTCATATACACCTTCTAAATCCTTACTACTTCCTTCTATAGTAAGAGTCTTGGTCACAAAGTTCATAGAAGCACTGATGCCATCTATTTCATTAACTTCCCTCTCAATTTTTGCCGAACAGCTGGCACAGTTAAGGCCTTCTAATATTAATTCCTTTTTGGCGGCTGCTGCCATAATTATTACCCCCTTATGTCCTATTTCTCCTTAATATGTTCTAGTCCTTGACTAAATATTTCCTTTACATGGTCATCGTCTAGTGAATAATAGACAACCTTTCCTTCCCTTCTGTTTTTTACAAGCCTTGCCTGCTTTAAAATTCTTAGCTGATGGGAAATGGCAGATTGGGTCATATTAAGTAAGGCTGCTATATCACAAACACACATTTCAGCTTCTCCCAAGGCCCAAAGAATTTTTACCCTGGTAGAATCACCAAATACCTTATATAATTCGGCTAAATCATAAAGTATTTCTTCGTCAGGCATCTTTTCCTTGACTGAATTTATAATATCATCATGGATAACTGTAATTTCACATTTTTCAATGTCCTTAGATTTCATAATCAGCCTCCTTCAATTAAACGTTTGAACAATTTTTCATATGTTAATATAATTATATGCTATAGAAGGGATAATGTCAATATAAAGGCCTCTTTAGTCCCCAAAAACTGCCTATGGACACTTGTACCTTTAAAGTTCATTAAAAAGGAAATTTATTTAAGGAATTTTGCTGTAAAATGAGAGGGATAAAAGTATTATAGTGGATATGTATCTTTCTTAAATTCTTTTTTAAGAGCCTCAATAAATTTTAAAGTAATCTCAATTTTTAATCTTTCAGTAGGGTCCTCCAGGTCTATGTTACACAGCTCCTTAATCTTGGAAATTCTATACCTAACTGTATTACTATGTACAAATAATTTTTCAGCAGCAATATTGCAATTAGATTCATTTTCCAGGTATGCTTTCAAGGTTGTTAATAGCTCTTCCCAGTTATTCTCTTTAAACAAGGGATAAATTATATAAAGTACTACTCCCTGTATTTCCGCATCTATCCCATTTGCCTCTGCTATTAAATAATAATCATTGAAAAATTGTGATTGCAATATTTCTCTTATCTTAACACCCATTAAGATCCCCCCAAATATTAAGTTAATTATATCACATTTTTTAAAGTAACCGAAATATGTAATTAGGTGTAGATTGATAGGGGTGGACCTTTTTCAAAAAAACAAAACAGAAAACCCTACCCTTGAGGATTTTCTGTTTTGTCTGTAATTATTTGATTTGGATCTTAGACTATTATCTTAAATAGTCTAATGCTCCTTGTATTAATAAAGCAGCTCCCTTATACAATTGGGTTTCATCAACTGCAAACCTTGGATTGTGATTTGGATAGATTTGACCATCTATTTTCTTTGGAGTATTCATGAATATAAAGGTTCCTGGTACCTGCTCTAAATAATATGCAAAATCCTCTCCTCCCATAGATGGTTTCTTCAATTCAATAATATCTTCACTTGCAACAATCTTCTTGGCAGATTCAACAAAGCCTTTTGTAAACTCTTCATCATTTACCAAAGGAGGATAGCCAAAATTGTAAGTAAATTGGCAGCTTCCTCTCATAGTATTTGATAAATTATTGGCTACTTCTTCAAGTCTTTTGGCTATATATTCCCTTACATCTTGGTCTACGGCCCTTACAGTTCCTTCTAGTTCCACATATTCAGGTATAATATTATAGGCTTGGCTCCACCAGGCCCCTCCTCAGCTGGTTGGAATATTAGCTTTACATTTCCCTTTATCTCTTCCCTGTTTTCACTTAAAACCTTTGCCACTCCTAATAAAATAGCAGTATGGGCATCGTGGCCGCAAGCATGCATATTTCCATTTTGTGATGCATAGGGTAGATTAGTTTCTTCCTTAATTGGAAGGGCATCCATGTCTGCTCTCAATGCTATGGTTTTCCCTTCTTCACTGCCCCTTATTAATCCAACTACACCAGAAACTGCTACCTTCTCCTTTACTTCTATGCCCATCTTCTTTAATTCATTGGCTACATAGGCTGAAGTCTTAGGCAGATCCAGTCCAACTTCAGGTATCTGATGTAAGTCTTTAAAAGATTTTATTATATATTCTTCCACATTTTTAGCCTTCTCCATTACATTCACTTGCTCCCCCTCCTATCTCAACAAATAATTCTCAATTAATCTAATATAATACCTTATGGTATTTTCTAAGCTGTCAATTGTAATATACTCATTAGGCTGATGGGCCATATTTGAATCTCCTGGACCATAAATTATACATGGCACTTCTTTAGCTGGTAGGAAAACAGAAGCATCTGTATAGAAACTAACGCCCTTTGCCTTAGTTTCCTCTCCAAAAACTTCCTTATAAGTTTCTTCAGCTAATTTTACAAAGGGATGGTCTCCCTTAGTTTCTACAGCTGGCCTATTGTTTAGTATTTTAATATCTGCCTTAAAGTCCTTAATTTCATTGGATAGTTTTTCTATTAATCTTTCAAAATCTTTTATTATTTCTCC
>JAAYFE010000110.1 GCA_012728365.1 Tissierellia bacterium | reverse complement strand
TCCTAATACTGTTAGACCATATATGGAATCAGGAGTTATGAAGGAATCAGTTCTATGGAATGCATTTGATTTAGGTTATTTAATGGTTTGGGCTGGAAAGCAATTAGTTGAAGGAAATGAATTCCAATTGGAAAATGAAGTTCCAGGCCTAGATCATGTAATTGAGTACTTACCAGAAGAAAAAATTCTTCTTTTAGGACCTCCTCTAATAATAAATGAGGACAATGTAAATGATTTTGATTTCTAATTAAATATTGCTAAACACGCCCCTTTTATATTACATAATATATTACTTAGCGTTATATTATATAACGCTAAGTAATATATTTTTAAACAGTAGCATTGCTATCCGTCTTTGGAGGTGAAATATTTGGACAAAACCATACTAGAATTGAAAAATATAAGTAAATCTTTTGGTGGAGTAAATGCACTAAAAAATGTAAGTTTAAATATAGAAAAGGGTAAGGTTGTAGGAATAGTAGGAGAAAATGGAGCAGGAAAGTCAACTTTAATGAAAATAATAGTAGGGGCTTTGCAACCAGATAGTGGAGAGATCTTTTATAAAGGTAAAAGGGTTACTTTTAAGACTCCCTTAGAAGCTATGAACAGTGGAATTTCCATTGTATATCAGGAGCCTAATATATTTGGTGACATGAGTGTTTTAGAAAACCTATTTTTAGGAAATGAAGAATTGTCTAAATTTGGCAAAATTAATTGGGACAAGATGTATGAAAATGGCAAGAATGCATTAAGTTTAGTTGACCTACCTGAAGATATCTTGTCAAAAAATATGAATGAATTGTCCATAGGAAATCAGCAATTGGTACTAATAGCCAGAGGAGTATCTCAAAATTGTGAAGTATTAATTTTAGACGAGCCCACTTCCATATTAAGCTACTCTGAAACTGAAACCTTATTTAAGATAATTAAAAGATTACAGGAAGAAGGAGTTAGCATTCTTTATATTAGCCATAGGTTAGAGGAAATTACAAGAATAACAGATAGTGTAGTGGTACTGAGAGATGGTGAAGTAACAACAAGTATGAAGACTGAAGATGTTACTGAGGAAAAGATAATAAGTGCCATGTCAGGTAGAACCTTTAACATGGATGTATTTAGAAAAAGGGACCTGTCAGATGTACCAACCTTAATTAAGGTGGATAATCTTTCCCATAGGGATTATTATAGTAATGTTTCCTTTTCAATAAAAAAAGGTGAAATCCTAGGCATGTATGGCCTAGTAGGATCAGGAAGGTCTGAAGTTGCAAGAACCATATTTGGAGATCTATTAAGTAGTGGTGGAGAAATTTATTTTGAAGGTGAAAAAATAAACAACCATGATACAAAAAGTGCAGTAGAAAGAGGTATTCATTATCTTCCAGAAGATAGAGGAGTACAAGGATTGTTTAACATACACTCAGTAAAATATAATATGAGTGCATCTTTTATAGAAAATTTTGTAGGTAAATTTGGATTTATAGATAGAAAACAAGAAGTGAAGGCTGTAGATGACAATATAAACAAGTACAATATTAAGCTACATAGTATGGATGCAAAGATCACCAGTTTAAGTGGAGGAAATCAGCAAAAGGTACTCTTTTCCCGTTGGTTATTGAAACAGCCTAAGCTATTAATTTTAGATGAACCCACTAGAGGCGTTGATATTGCCACTAAGTCAGAGATGCATAATTATATAATGAATTTAGCTTCAGAAGGAGTTTCCATATTATTAATATCATCTGATTTAACAGAAGTACTAATGTTAAGTGACCGGTTAATTATAATGAGGGAAGGTAAGCTAGTAGGTGAATTAAATAGGGATGAGTTTACAGAGGAAAATGTATTAAGACTATCAATAGGACTACAATAGAAAGGATGAGAACATGAAGGATAAGGTATTCCAATGGATAGATGAAAACAAAATGGATATAGCCAACTTCTTAAGTGAAGGAATAAAAAGGCCAAGTGTTAATCCATTTTTCACAGATGATGTTAATATTATAAAGGAAAAAAGATACCAGGAATTTTTAGCAGAGTTTTTAGAAGAAATGGGAATGGAAGTTACATTGTGGGAACCAAAGGCAGAAGAACTTTCTAAGTATAAAGGCAAGGCAGGATATTATGAAGGAAGGGATTTTACTGATCGTCCTAACTTACATGCAGTATTAAAGGGGACTGGTGGTGGCAGATCAATACTGCTAACTGGTCATGCTGATGTAGTAAAGGCAGAAGAAGGATGGACAGAGGATCCCTTTGGTGGAGAAATAAAAGATGGGAAAATATATGGTCGTGGTACTGTTGATATGAAGGGTGGAATCGCAGCCATGATCATGGCTGTAAAGGCTATTAAGGAAGCTGGAATTAAATTAAAGGGAGATGTATTAATAGGAACTGTAGCAGATGAGGAAGCAGGAGGAATGGGTACACTAGCTTATGTTGATAAGGGATACAGGGCAGATGCATGTATATTAACTGAGCCAACAAATTTAAATGTACAACCCTTATGCAGAGGAATACTATGGGGAAAGATAAAAATTAAAGGAAGAGCTGGCCATATAGAAATGAACCAGGAAGACTGGAGAACTGGTGGGGCAGTGGATGCAATAGAAAAGGCAAAACTATATTTAGATATGTTTGAATACCTTAACAAGGAGTGGAGTATAAGTAAAACCCATCCCTTGTTGTCTATACCATGTCAAGTAAAGATTGCTCAATTAAATGCAGGAGAATATCCAACTTCATATGCTAGTAGTGCATAAATTGTCTTTAATGCCCAATACCTTCCAAGGGAAAAGGATGAAAATGGTTTAGGTGGCAAGGTAAAGAAGGAAATAGAAAACTTTGTAGAAAAAGTGGCTGAAACAGATGAGTGGTTGAAAGAGAACAAACCACTTGTTGAATGGATAGTTGACGCTAATTGTGGAGAAACAGATTATGAACATGAATTTGTTCAAATTATGTCTAAGACTGCTAAAGAAATACATTCTGAAGCTAAACTTGAAGGCTTGTTATGCCATAGTGATATGGGATTTTTTATAGAGAGGGGAATACCAACAGTAAACTTTGGCCCAGGGGAAGGAAGGTTAGCCCATCAGGATAATGAATATGTAGAAATAGATTCACTAATAAAGGCTACTAAAGTAATTGCATCAGCTATCATGGAATGGTGCGGCGTAGAGGAGTGATTAAATGATAAAAAAATATATTCCGCAGCCAAATAAGAGAGAGTACTTTACCTTTATTTTCCTAATTGTAGAAATAATATTATTTTCACTATTAACTGATAATTTTTTATCAAAAAGTAACTTTATTAGTGTTCTTCAAAACTCTGCTGAAATAGCCTTAATCAGTATAGGAATGACTATGGTAATGATTCAAGGCGGAGTAGACTTGTCAGTAGGATCAATGATGGGTATTCTAGCTATAATAGCTGGTAGAATGATTGAATCAGGAGTAAATAATCTTGCTATCTTAATGGTAGTACTTGTACTAGGTTCCCTAATGGGTTCAGTAAACGGTTTAATTGTTACTAAATTACAGGTTCCTGAAATTATTACAACCATAGGAACTATGAACATAGGCAGAACAGCAATATTTATGATGCTGGGTGGTAGATGGATTACAGGGCTGAAAACTTCTATTTCAGTCTTGTCCACAGGACAGGTCTTAGGCATACCAATTCTATTGATCATAATATTAGCCTTCTATGGCATATTTTACTATATTACAATATATACAAAGTTTGGCAGACACATGTATGCTGTTGGCAGCAACAATGATTCTGCTTTAATGATTGGGATAAACTCAGATAAGATAAAGCTAGTTTCCTACATGATAACAGGAGCAATGGTAGGCCTATCTTCCCTACTGTATATTTCTAGAATGGGTAGTGTGGAAATGTCCATTGGTATAGACACTGCTTTACAATGTATTGCTGCTGTAACCTTAGGTGGGACAAGTATAAAAGGAAAGGGAAGTAAGGGAACCCTATTGGGAACCTTAGCTGGAGTATTTTTCATTTCATTCTTAAGAAATGGTATTGTAATTTTAGGAATACCTTCCTTATTAGAAAATACATTTATTGGATCTTTAATAATACTTTCCCTTCTATTCGATTATTTTGTGGATAGAAGCAGAGAAAAGAGAAAAGCAGCCAAGATAGCCCAGTAGAGCAAGTCTAAAATATAGTTTAAATAAAACAAATAATTAAAATAATTGTTAGGGGTTGATTCCAATTAAGACTTTAAAGGATAGCTTCAAATTTGACAGGACAAGATTTTTATTTATATTACTAATACTGGTAATAGTATTGTTTTCCTTATTAACTCCTCACTTCCTGAGTTTGGAAATCTTTTAGAGATAACCCAATTTGGAGCACCATTGGCCTTGTTAACCTTCGGAGAAGCGTTAATAATTTTAGCAGGAAAAGGTGGTATAGACATATCAGTTGGCTCTATGCTAAGTTTAGCAGGAGTAATATTTGGCTTAGCAATGAGTAATGGACTTGGTATGTTTGGTTCTGTAGTCATAGTCATTTTTAGTGGATTAATTTTAGGTGCCATAAATGGAATATTGGTATCCTACATTGGCTTGCCACCAATGATAGCCACATTAGGAACCAGCTATGCCTACAGTTCATTAGCCTTATACTTAACAGGAGGAGTACCTATCAGTGGTTTTCCCGAAGGTTTTAGTGTTTTAGGCCAGGAAAATACCTTAGGTATTCCAAACCAGGTATTATTTGTAGTAGTGCCCATAGCCATATTAACCTATTTATTGGCTAGTAAAACATCATTTGGACGCAAGATATATTTAGCCGGTACCAATGATGAAGCTGCAAAGCTTGCAACAATTAATACCCGTAAATTGAGATTGTATTTGTTCACATACTCAGGTATCCTATCTAGCATAGCAGCAATAATAATGTGTTCCTGGCTTATGACTGCTAAGGCAGATGCAGGAAATGGATTAGAAATGAAGGCCATTACTGCTGCTGTATTAGGAGGTATCAGCATTAAAGGTGGAGAAGGAAATATAAGTGGAGTTATTTTGGCAATTTTGATAATAACCATCATTTCATCTGGACTACAAATAGCAAATATTAATGCTATTTTAGAATTATCTATATTAGGAATAGTGCTAGTAGCTGTTGTAGCAATTGATAACAAGTTTAAAAAAAGAATTAAAGCATAAATTAAGGGGGTACAAAATGAAAAAAGTATTATTGGCAGGTGAAACCTGGTTTAAACACACTTTACACGTAAAAGGATTTGACCACTTTACAGAAAGTTCCTATGGAGAAGGAGCCCAATGGCTTAAAGCAGCTTTAAAAGAAGGTGGTTATGAAGTTAACCATGTGGCTAACCATAAGGTAGTAGAAGATTTTCCATATACCTTAGAAGAGCTAAAGGAATATGATGCAATAATTCTATCAGATATAGGTTCCAACACATTACTTTTACCAGAATCAACATTCCAGCAATCAAAGATAAATCCTAATAGATGTGAGTTAATTAAGGAATATGTATTAGATGGTGGAGCCTTCCTGATGATAGGAGGATACATGGCCTTCTCAGGAATCAATGGTGCAAGTAGGTATGAAACAACAGCAATCCAAGACATATTGCCAGTTAATTGCCTAGGTAAGGATGATAGAGTAGAAAGACCTGAAGGAATAACTCCTGAAATAGTTAAGGATCATGAAATATTTGAAGGAGTGGACAAAAACTGGCCACACTTCCTAGGATACAACAAGACAATATTGAAAGATGATGCAACACTGCTAGCTAAAATAGGAGAGGATCCATTTATTGCAATAGCTGAGTATGGAAAGGGTAGAACAGCTGCCTTTACATCAGACTGTGCACCACACTGGGGACCACCAGAGTTTACAGATTGGGAACATTACAATAAATTCTGGATAAACCTATTAAACTGGTTAACTAAGTAGATAAGAAAAGGAAGAAACCTGCTTATAGAAATATAAGCAGGTTTTTTTATATTAATCTGTTGGATCTTC
>JAAYFE010000109.1 GCA_012728365.1 Tissierellia bacterium | reverse complement strand
TGAACAACAAGGATATTTAAGCTTTCTTAAATATTACCTTGATGTTAGAGTGTAAACTATGAAAC
This sequence comes from Tissierellia bacterium, assembly GCA_012728365.1. GTDB lineage: Bacteria > Bacillota > Clostridia > Tissierellales > Tepidimicrobiaceae > JAAYFE01. The sequence continues at coordinate 4,957 of JAAYFE010000109.1, read as the reverse complement.
CGCCGTATACCGAACGGTATGTACGGTGGTGTGGGAGGTCGGAAAATAAATTAATTATTTTCCTCCTACCCGATTCTGACAGTTCTGAAGATTTTTGTTATCTATGTTATAATATAAAAAAGTGCATTCTTCGATGCTAAGGGGGAAAAATAATGTTTTATAATGATATTTTAAGTATGAATTATGTTGATGCTATTATGATAGTTGATCAACATGGAAGAATAATGTATTCTGTTAGATATAATCCTAGGTTTGATGAACATTGCCATGATAATGAATATGAAAGTATAATAAATAAGAACTTTTTAGAAGTGTACCCCAGCATTAATCCAAATGAAAGTACTATAATAAAAAGTATAAAGGAGAAAAAACCCATATACATAAATGAACAGGCATTTATAGATTATAAGGGTAGACCAATAAAAACCCAAAATCTAACTATCCCAATAATAAGAAGTGGAAAAGTATTAGGTGCTATTGAGTTATCAAAGGATATTACAAAAATTGAAGAAAAAGTAAATAATAATATTAAATTTAAGCCTGTAAATAAGAGGAACAAGGTTTCTCACAAGGCCATGTATACCTTCCAAGATATAATAACAGTTAATCAATACATGTTAGACAATATAAGAAGGGCTAAGATGATTGCTGATAGTCCTTCTTCTGTACTAATCTATGGTGAAACTGGAACTGGCAAGGAGTTGTTTGTCCAGTCTATTCACAATTATAGTAGCAGGAAAGATAAACCTTTTGTTGCACAAAATTGTGCAGCTTTGCCGGAAAATTTATTTGAAACTATTTTATTTGGTTCAGTTAAGGGAGCTTTTACGGGTGCAGTAGACAAACCAGGGCTATTTGAAGAGGCTAATGGAGGAACTTTATTTTTAGATGAAATAAATTCTATGCCCTTTAATCTCCAGGCAAAGCTTTTAAGAGTATTACAAGATGGGAAGGTTAGAAGGGTAGGAGACAATAAGGAAAGAAAGGTAGATGTTAGAATAATTACTGCTATGAATATTGAACCATCGGAGGCTATTAAGCAGGAACAAATAAGAGAGGATTTATTTTATAGATTAAGTGTGGTTAATATAAGGCTATTACCCCTTAGGGAAAGAAAGGAAGATATACCGGTTTATATTGATTATTTTATTAAAAAATATAATCATAAGATGATGAAAAATATTACAGGAGTATCAAAAGAAGTGGAAGAACTATTTCTAGAATACACTTGGCCTGGAAATGTTAGGGAATTGCAGCATGTTATAGAGTCTTCTATGAATTTTGTACAGCATGGGCAAATTGAATTGATACATTTGCCTGTATATTTAAGTGAGAAAATAGGTTATGAAGGAATAAGTGAAATTGATAATAAAACTATAAAGGATTTCGATATGGAATTATCTTTAGATGAAGTGATAGAAAAAACAGAAAGAGAACTGATAGAAAAAGCATTGAAAAAATCAGGATGAAATATATCTAGAGCTGCAGATATGCTAAAGATCACCAGGCAAAGATTACATTATAAGCTGAGTAAGTATGGCATAAAATTGGACCAGCTGTGTAAAAGTTTTTGACAAAGTGACAAATATTTGTCACTTTGTTTTTTATTATTATATTAAAATTTTGCCCAATAATCCTTAAAATCCTTATTTTACAATATTTAAATGAAACCTTTTTATTTTTAAAAATTCATCTACTTCCTGTTAAATTTCTGGCATATATTTTGCAGATATATATAGCTGAACAATTAATAATGTATAAATTAAATAAAGGAGTTTTGCTTATGAAGTTAGAGTTAAGAAAAATTTATGTTAAGGATATTGTATTCAGTGATAAAACATACACAGATTCAGGTGTTTTATACATCAATAAAGAAGAAATATCTAAATTAATATTAGAAGATGAAAGGTTGCAAGAGGTAGCAATAGATATAGCAAAACCAGGTGACTCAACCAGAATAATACCTGTTAAAGATGTAATAGAACCAAGGGCAAAGCTTAAGGGAGATGCTTTTCCAGGTACTGATGGGAAGCTTGATGAAGTAGGAAGGGGTGTAACATATGCCCTTAAAGGATGTGCAGTGGTTACAACTGGTCCCATTGTGGGCTTTCAAGAAGGAATAATAGATATGAGTGGCCCATTGGCAAAGTATACTCCCTTTTCTAAGCTAAATAATTTAGTGCTAAATATTAAAAAGAAGGAAAGCGTTTCCCCCCATGAACATGAGGAAGCTATAAGGCTTGCTGGAATAAAAGTTGCCCACTATATTGCTAGGCAATGTATAGAAGCAAGGTTTGACGAGGCTGAAATTTTCCAATGGAAGGATCTTTCAGTTAAACTAAAGGAATATCCAGATTTACCAAAGGTAGTATATGTATATCAATGTATATCACAGGGGCTTCTTCATGATACCTACTTTTATGGAAGGGATTCTAAGGAAATGCTGCCAACCCTTATAAATCCATTAGAAGTATTTGATGGAGCCTTAGTTAGTGGAAACTGTGTATCAGCAGGTTCTAAGACAACTACCTATCATCATCAAAATAATGCCATAATAAAAGAATGCTTTAAGAGGCATGGAAAAGAAATAAATTTTATAGGCGTAGTATTAAGTCCAATGACTACAGTTTTAGATGATAAATATAGAAATTCTATTCTTACATCTAGAATAGTGGAAATGCTTGGGGCAGATGGTGTTATTCAGTCTCAGGAAGGCTTTGGAAATCCTACAACAGATTTAATGATGATTTGCAAGAGGTTGGAAAATAAAGGTATAAAGACTGTATTAATTAGCAATGAAGATGCTGGAGTAGATGGAAAATCTGAGCCTTTGCCAGATGGAACAAAGGAAGCAGATGCAATTGTATCAACAGGAAACAGCAATGCAACTTTGCGAATACCTCCAATGGATAAGGTTTTAGGGGATTTAGATGCATTAGAGCATATAACTGGAGGATTTGAAGGTTCAAGACAGGAGGATGGAAGTTTAATTATTGAAATACACGGAATATTGGGAAGCCATAATCTGCAAGGATATAGTTATCTTGGAGCAGTAACTATATAGGAGGGTGGATATGAAGAGGATTTTATTCTATACTAATCAATTCTTTGGTCAAATAGGTGGGGAAGAACATGCAAATATTCCTCCAAGAATAGAAGAAGGAGTAGTAGGTATAGCTAATTTATTTAAGGATAAGGTAGAGGGTAAAATAGTGGCAACTATAATTTGTGGAGATAACTACTATTCAGAAAATATGGAAGGCTGTAGGGCTTTTCTATCAAAGGAAGTGGAAAGACTAAGGCCTGACTTAGTCATAGCAGGCCCAGCCTTTAATGCAGGAAGATTTGGCATGGCCTGTGGTGATGTATGCAGCTATATTAATAAAAAATATGGAATTGCTACAATTACAGGAATGTACATTGAAAATCCTGCTGTTGAAATTTACAGAAGTGATACCTATATTGTGGAGACGGGCAAGTCTGCCGCCTTTATGAGGAAAGCAGTTTCAAAGATGGTGGCATTAGCAAATAAAATATTAAGAGGGGAGGAGATAGGTTTACCCGAAGAAGAAGGCTATATTCCAAAAGGTATAAGGGTTAATATATTCCACCAAAAAACAGGTGCAGAACGAGCCTTGGACATGCTGGTTAAGAAACTAAAAGGAGAAGAATATAAAACAGAAATTCCTATACCAACATATGACAAAGTACAGGCAGCTAAACCCATAACGGATTTAAAGAAGGCTAAAATTGCCTTACTTACTTCTGGTGGAATAGTTCCTTTTGGAAACCCTGATCATTTGCCTGCAGCTACTGCTAAATTCTATAAGAAGTATCCAGTAAGCAATATTGAAGGATTTGCTAAAGGGGATTATGAATCTGTCCATGCAGGTTACGATCCAGTGTATGCCAATGAAAATCCTAATAGGATACTGCCATTGGATTTATTTAAGGAGCTGGAAAGGAATGGAGAAATAGGAAGCCTTTATGAATTCTACTTTGTAACAACAGGCAACTCCACTTCTGTTGCAGATGCAACTAGAATGGGAATGGAAATAGCTAAAGAATTAAAGGAAGCTGGAGTTGATGGAGCTATTATGACTAGCACCTGAGGTACCTGTACACGTTGCGGTGCAACTATAGTAAAACAAATTGAAAGAATAGGCATACCAGCAGTACACATATGTACAGTAACCCCTATTTCAAAAACTGTAGGAGCTATAAGGATAGTACCAGCAGTGGCCATTCCTTATCCAGTAGGAAATCCTAATGAACCAGAAGAAAAGGAAAGGGAGATTAGAGAAAAGGTTGTAAGTGAGGCCCTGGAAGATTTGATAAGGGAGTATTAAATCTTCCAGATACAGCAGAGATTACTTTTATCAGATGGAGGTGGCATGTTGAAAACAATATCGAATAAAACTGCTATATTTAAATTCAAACCACAAATGGAGCCTGTAGAAAGGGTAGTGCCCGGTGAAATATTTAGGGTAATAACCAATGGATGTTATGCTGAGGAATTTGCCCCAGATGATGAGTTTACTAGTGAGGTTGTTAATAGGGATGAGGAAACATCAGAGGCAGAAATTACTACGACAGGGCCAATCTTCGTAGAAGGTGCGGAGGTTGGAGACATATTAAAAGTTAAAATCCTAAATATTAATCTATCTTCTCAGGGCTTTGTTGAAATTGCACCTAATCAAGGGGTTCTTGGCCACAAGGTGAAGGAGGCCAGGACTAAAATATTGCCTATCAAGGACCAGCAATGCTATATGGGGGATATATCCATACCCATTAGGCCTATGGTGGGGGTTATAGGAGTTGCCCCTGCTAATGAAGAAGGAGAATTTGGAACCAGCACCCCATGGAAACATGGAGGGAATATAGATGTTACTGATATCACCGAAAGTTCAGTGGTGTATTTACCTGTACAACAAAAAGGTGCATTATTGGGTCTAGG
>JAAYFE010000009.1 GCA_012728365.1 Tissierellia bacterium | reverse complement strand
TCCCAAACCAGTTACATTAATTAAATCAATTATAAATATGGTGACCAAATTTGATTCTGATTCGATCATTCTCGACTTTTTCTCTGGTTCTGCTACCACCGCCCACGCAGTTATGGAACTAAATGCACAAGACGGAGGCAATAGAAAATACATTATGGTTCAACTACCAGAACCTACTGATGAAAAATCTGAAGCTTATAAGGCAGGCTTTAAGAATATTGCTGAAATAGGTAAAGAAAGAATTCGAAGGGCAGGAAAGAAGATTAAGGAAGAAACAGGAGCAGATATAGATTATGGTTTTAGAGTATATAAATTAGATTCGTCTAATATGAAAGATGTATATTATCGCCCTGATCAATTAGAGCAAAGTCTGTTGGACCAATTAGAGTCTAATATAAAAGAGGATAGGACTAGTCTTGATTTACTTATTCAAGTGATGTTAGAGGTTGGTTTAGAATTATCCCTGCCAATGGAAATTAAAACTATAAAAGGAAAAGAAGTCCACTTTGTAGCAGGTAATTCTTTAGTGGCTTGCTTTGATGAAGAGGTAGATGAAGAATTGATAAGAGAAATAGCAAAAACTAAGCCTTTGAGGGTAGTATTTAGAGATAATTCCTTTAAGTCCTGCCCTGATAAGATAAACTTAGAGGAAATATTTAAAGCTATTTCACCAGATACGGATATTAGGGTTTTATAGAGGTGATATAGATGAAGATTAAGTTTAAAGAACAGCAATTCCAACTAGATGCGGTTAAATCAGTAGTGGACTGTTTTAAGGGACAGCCTAGAGAATTTTCTAGATTTACCTTAGATAGAGGGAGAGTAAAGAACCAGCTAAGGGGACAAGCATATTTACTATATGAGGAAGGTTTTAAGAACAAGCCTATAGTTATTTCTGAAGAAGAAGTACTTAATAATATAAGGCAGGTTCAAGCTAGAAATGGATTAAAGCTATCAGATAGATTAGAAGGAAAATACAATTTAACTATCGAAATGGAAACAGGTACGGGTAAGACCCATACCTACATTAGGACCATGTATGAACTATATAAAGCTTATGGTTGGAGTAAATATATAGTAGTAGTTCCTTCTATAGCTATTAGGGAAGGGGTATATAAGACATTTCAGATAACAGAAGATCATTTTATGGACTTATATGGCACTAAAATTAGATATTTTATATATAACTCAAAACAACTTTATAAAATAGATCAGTTTGCCTCTGATTCAGGGATAAACGTGATGATAATAAACTCCCAAGCTTTTAATTCAAGAGGTAAAGATGCTCGAAGGATTTATATGGAATTAGATGATTTTGGAACAAGGAAGCCAATAGACATTATAGCGCAAACTAACCCAATACTTATAATAGATGAGCCCCAATCAGTAGAAGGGAAAAATACTAAAGAGGCATTAAAGCTGTTTAATCCATTATTTACTTTAAGATATTCAGCGACTCATAGAGAGGAGTACAACAAAATATATAGGTTAGATGCATTAGATGCTTACAATAAGAAGTTGGTGAAGAAAATCCAAGTAAAAGGAATCTCTGTAAAAGGCACTACTGGAACTACAGGATATATATATTTTGAAGGAATAAATTTAAGCGACAAAAAGAAGCCTACAGCTAGGATAGAATTTGAGGTAAAGCAAAAATCAGGAATAAAAAGAATTACAAAGAATGTAGATGTAGGTTTTAACCTATATGAACATTCTAAATATATGGAGCAATATAAAGGATATACAGTAGCTGAAATAAATGGATATAAAAATACAATTACCTTTACTAATGGAG
>JAAYFE010000108.1 GCA_012728365.1 Tissierellia bacterium | reverse complement strand
TTAATTATAACATATTTTATGCCTTCAGGTGGATTAGTAGGCTCTTCAAAGGTGGCTCTGTCAATAATGGTGTCAGCATTGAATATTACTAAATCAGCATCCATTCCCGGCCTTATATCTCCCTTATGTGTCAATCCTAATCTTTCGGCAGGCAGTATTGTCATCTTTTTCAGCATATCTATAAAATCCAAAGCCTTATATTCCCTTACAAATCTTCCCAAGACCCTTGGAAAGGTTCCTGCGGCTCTCGGATGTCCCTGAGATCTGTTTAAAAGTCCATCGCTGGCTACATATACAAAGGGTGCCTTGTAGGCTTCAAGTACTTCACTTTCATTCATTACAAAAGCAACAGCCAGCATGTCAGGATACTCCCTTCTCGCCTTGTAGAACAGCTTTTCATCACAGAACATGCCCTTAAAAGGTTCTTCTGTAAGCATTACACTATCATAGGATTTTTTCCATCTCTCGAAGCATCCTTCTGCAAAAACTGCACTTCCAATCCTGGTGCTGAAGGCATCATAAGGATAGCAATCTGCCTGAATGCTCAACCCTTCGTCTATGGCGTTCTGGATTAATGCTAAGGCTTCCTTCATATTCCCAAAGGCTGAACAGCTTCCCAGATGGGATATCTGCATTGGCAGCTTGGTTTCTCTTGATATAGCTATCATTTCTTTTATAGCCTCTATGGCTTTATCTGCATCAGACCTGTAATGGGCGCTTAACAATATATCATATCCTATGTCAGAGCTTAAACTTACCATTTCCTCAAATGTAATGGCAGGAGAATATTCTATTCCATAGGATATTCCAATGACCCCTTCTTGTTCTATTTCCCTTTTAGCCATATCCCTCATCTTTTCAATTTGGGATTTTGTAGCTACTCCATCTATATCAAGACCAACTTTTTTCCTTAAGTAGTTATGCCCTATATATAAAAGATAGTTTATGGGAGCACCGTTTTTATCTATGAAACCGAAAAAAGCCTCTGTATCCTGCCTGTTGTTTCCGCAATTTCCTCCAACAGCAGTTGTAACTCCCATTTGAAGCATGTAATTGGCTATATCATAATCATCTCCATCTATACTGTTCCCAATTACCTCCTCATGCATATGTATATCTATGAATCCTGGAGAAACGATAAGGCCTTCTGCATCAATTACTTTTTTCGCGGATTCAGGGCATTTTCCTACATCAATTATCTTCCCATCCTTAATTCCCACATCCGCTGTAAACTTTTCATTTTTTTTAAAATCAACAATTGTACCATTGCTAATCAGTAAATCGTACACTCCAATCCCCCCCTTATAATATGCTATACATTTTCATCCATGGCATATTCCAACATTTTCTCCTGGCTTATATATTTTATTTACATGATTTGAAATCATACATCTTAATATAGCAACATAATCCAGAACAAAGATTATTTTATCTCCAACCTTATAATCCTCATTGCATTTTGTAATATCCAGTATCAGGTGATCGCTACTCGAGCCTAGTATTCTTATTCTTTTATCTTCAGGCTCCATAAAGTTAGGGTCACAGTCCTGTTTTCCAACAGCACATATAGCCCTTACCATTTCTCCTTCATCTTCAAATATAGGTATATTTCTAAAAGCATCCATTGCAACCTCTCCTATTGGCTTTGATGGCTTTCGCTTTATTTCTACTATTTCAGCTATTAACCTAAAGGCATCTATATATGTGCCAGGAATTCTTGTCCAGGTTACTTCTATAAGACCCAATAACAAGGCAGTTCCAATTCTTAGCTGATTTATACCCTTAGGCATCTCATCTTTCTGTATCAAAC
>JAAYFE010000107.1 GCA_012728365.1 Tissierellia bacterium | reverse complement strand
TATAGCTTGAAGATAATATATCTCCAAAATTAGCCCCTTGGAAAATAGGTGCAAAAATCATTCCTAATATAACACCTACAAATATTCCAGGTATGGCTGGTACCCTTTTAGCTACTAAAATTATAACTACAAGAGGGGGCATTTTGTCTCCAAAGTATGCTCCAGAAATAATAGCACCTGCTGCTATAGGTATAGGAATGCCCAATCCTTTAGCCACTCCCATTAAAGCAATGCCAATGGTTCCTATTGTTCCCCAGGATGTTCCTGTGGCTAGGGAAGTTATTGAACAAATTAAAAGGGTAGCTACTAAAAATATTGATGGCTTTAATATACTTAAACCATAATAAATCATTGCAGGTACTACTCCTGACAAGATCCATACACCAATTAAAACCCCTATAATAGCTAATATAATAACTGATTGAAGGGCCTGGGTAATTCCTCCAATCATTGCGCCTTCTATATCCTTCCACTTATATCCAAGCCTAAGGGCCATTAAGGCTGCAAAGGCGGCTCCAATTAACATGGGAACATGTGGATCTGCTTTAAATTTAGCAATCCCCACTCCCATAACTATAATTAAAAATACAAAGGTAGTAACTGCTTCATAAATATGAGGTTTGCGAGCTTTCATAATATCTCCCCTTTGATGTCTAAATTGTCCTTCTAGTGGTCAAGTGCTGTAAATATATAGTATGGTGTATATTATAGCACAAATTAATCTTATAACATAATATAAGATGTAATAAAAGGCTGTTAATTTTAGCCATAAAAAAAGCTTAAAAATCCTTGTATAAGGATTCTTAAGCTTTCCATCTAATATACTCCCCTACTATTTAAAAAGTCCTTATATTCCATATCAACTCGTAATATATGATTCTCTATCCAATTGGCAACAAATGTAAGTAGGTCCATTCCTATTACTTCTTGGCCTTCATCTATGTCTATTTCATCAATGGATTTAATCTTTTCTATAAATAGATCATGTTGTTTTTTATGTTCTTCAAGTTTAGGATAAGCATTTGTCTTCATCAGTTCTTCTTCATACTGAAAATGGTATTCAGCATAATCCATTAATCTATTTAAAGCTTCTACAATTTCATCATACCTGTCTACCCCATCATCAAGGGATACAATTTCAAAAAGGAAATTGCCTATCTTAAATATCTCTTGATGCTGCTTGTCTATACTTTGAATATTAACACTAAAATCCTCTTTCCACTTGAACATATGGTTACCTCCTATGGATTTATAGCTCTTATTCTATCATAATTTACTAAAAATTCAAATAAGTACCCTTGGGTTTTCACACGAAAAAACCTTAAAATACAATTAAAGTATTTAAGGCTTTTTTGCTTCATACAACTACTCCTACTGCCTTTATTTGCTTCATCCATAAAAATCTGTCAAGTTTAATTCGAAATTTATCCTCTTTTATTCTGATCTTTGTATCCAAATATACCTTTATGCCATGGGATTCATATATATCATACTTTTTCCTGTCTATTGGTGGCCCCATCAAAACTGATGGTGCATAGAAGCTGGCTCAGCCACAACCACTTCTTATGGCTGTAATAGTTATACTATTATCTAGAGATTTTTTTCTAATAAATTCTCTGGCATCTTCATCAATAATAACTTCCATTTAAAAACCCCCAATACATGATGCTTTCCTACTTATATACCCAGCTTTTATATTTTAAATTACTTTTTTTCCAAAAGTTGGACCTCTACCCAAAGTTTTAATATTTCTGATAATAACAGCTTTTTTACCCTTAATCTGTATTCTTTTCCCTCTAACTTAAATATCCTCCCATCTACCACTTCTACTACTAGGTCTGAATCTATGGATTTTACTTCTTTGCCTAAAAGTTCTGTGTACTTTTCCTTTATGGCCTTTTCTATTTCAATTTTATCTATTTGATCTTCTATTTCTTCTTCCAAAAATTCAACTATTATTTCAATATCCTGTAGGACATAATACATGGTATTTATGGACTCTTCTAGTTTTTTAAGTTTAGCATCCTTTTCATTAATTTCCTTTTCTAGGATGGCTATATTTTCATATAATTTGTCCATACGATAGCTAACTAGGCTAGTAATTAATAAGACTCCAACTACTATTCCAGCTAATAGGCCTTTGACACTCCCCATGACTAAAGTCAGGGGATTCTCTGGTGATTAAATGCCAGTCCATTTCTGGTAGGCAAGTATGACCCAGAGTTAAGGGTGTGCCATCACCCCTCCCTAGGCAGGTCGTATAGACCCTAGGGCTGGTAG
>JAAYFE010000106.1 GCA_012728365.1 Tissierellia bacterium | reverse complement strand
TAAATCTCTATAATTTACAGGCATTACTTCTATATGAATGTCTATTCTGTCTAGCAAGGGACTACTTAACTTACTTAAATACCTATCAATACTACTTTGAGAACAAGTACATTCATGGTATGGATCTCCATAATATCCGCATGGACATGGATTCATACTTGCAACTAACATGAACTTACTAGGATAAGTAATGCTAGCATTAGCCCTTGATATAGAAACTACACCATCTTCCATAGGTTGCCTTAAAACTTCTAATACATTTTTATTAAACTCTAGAATTTCGTCCAAAAAAAGAACCCCATTATGGGCCAAAGATACTTCTCCTGGTTTTGGGATCCTACCACCGCCAATTAAAGATACTTGAGAAGCTGTATGATGTGGAGCTCTAAAGGGCCTTTTTCTTATTAAAGCATTGGATTCTAATAGACCAGCAACACTATATATTTTAGTAACTTCAATAGCCTCTTCAAAAGTGAGCCTAGGCAATATTGTAGGTAGTCTTTTAGCAGCCATTGTTTTTCCAGCTCCTGGAGGTCCAATAATAAGTATGTTATGGCTTCCAGCAGCAGCTACCTCTAAGGCTCGCTTTAAACTTTCTTGCCCTTTAATATCACTAAAATCTACATCAAAAATTCCCTCCTCATCTAATATGGGGGAATTTTTGCACTTATATGGAGATATATTTTCATTTCCGTTTAAAAAACTTACAACCTGATTTAAACTTGATACTGGTATAATTTCAACATCTTCAATAACAGCACATTCATCCTTATTTCCATAAGGTACTATAAACTTGGTGATATTATTTTCTCTCATTGAAATTACCATAGGAAGTGCGCCTTCAATAGGATTTATTCTTCCATCTAATGAAAGTTCTCCTAAAATAACCATGTTATCATAATTATCTTCTATTATACCATTTGCTTTTAAAATACCTACAGCTATGGCTAAGTCTAATTGAGAACCTTCTTTTTTCAAATTTGCAGGGGCTAGATTTACAGTAATTCTCGATAAGGGAAATTCAAGACCACTATTTTTAATAGCAGTTCTAACTCTTTCTTTTGATTCTTTAATTGATGTATCTGGCAAGCCTACAATATTGAATACTGGTAATCCTCTAGAAAGATCTGTTTCTACTTCAACAATATATCCATTTAGCCCTTGCAATACACAAGTCCTAACTTTTGAATACATAGTTTCCCCCTTTATCATTTCCCATTACCTGGGTAATACTTAAATTCTAACATTTTATGATTTTTATAAACAAAAAACATTTTCTATATGATTTATTTTTCTGTTATTAGACAAAAAAACTTCAATAATATCATATCTTATTTGATAGCCCTTATATCCCTTTTGTTTTATATATATAAGGGAAGTTTGTAAAATTTTATGAAACTTTCTCTTGTTTACTGCTTCATAGGGAAAACCAAAATTTGTATTAGATCTGGTTTTCACCTCTATAAAAACCAAAATATTATTTTTAAAAGCAATTATATCGATTTCCCCAATTTTACTTCTGTAATTTCTTTCTAAAATCCTATAACCCTTACTTTTAAGGTGTTCTACTGCAATATCCTCACCAAGTATACCTATTTTTCTATTATTGGACATGTTGCTCTTCCTTTTTCCTATCAAGCTTATGAATATAATAAATAATATTAGCTACTGCCTCATATAGACTAGGAGGAATTTCTTCATATATATCTAATTTAATTAGATCTTCCACAAGATCTTCATCTTTATAAATTTTTATTTTACTTTCTTCTGCAAGCTTCAATATATTTTTAGCAACTTCTCCACTGCCTTTAGCTAAAACTTTAGGTGCATTGTATCCCTCCTTATAAGAAAGGGCTACCGCTTTATCAATTTTATTTTTCTTCTTGTCTTTCATTTTTCACACCTTAATATCTAAGGAAAATAGTGGATTTGGATTAACAGCCAAAGTATCGAGTATATTTAAATTTTTTTTATATGGGTACTTAATTGAAACTACCTTATATCCTATGGATTTAAGGATAGATCTTAAATATTCTTCTTTTGACCTAAAGTATTCAATATCTTCTTTATTTAAATTATTAAATTCAATATTTAAATCCATATTAATTGCCTTAACAAATACTTCTACTTTACCAAAATTTTTTGTTTTGATATTAATAAAAATATTTACTGTGTCTTGGTAATCATATTTATGTCTTTTCTTCTTAACTAAGGCTATTAAACTATTTATATCCTTTTTTAATTCTATAGGCAAAAATATAAAAGTTAGATTACTATTTAGTTCCTTTATCAGTTCTAGTTTTTCTTCAAATCTTTTAATGGTGTTATAAATTTCTTTACTGGCCTTAAACTTATGATTTTTTAGAAATTTTAATATTTGATTCATATTGTATAAATAGATATTTTTGCTTTCTTCTATAAAAGTTTTTGAGACTTCATTACTTATGATAATATTTTTATTGTAATTTGTAAACTCTTTATTGATAATATTTTTTAATATTTCATAATCTTTTGAAAAAAGTTCCATGTCTAGATTTAATTCTATAAAATTTACAATATTATTAAATGTGGGCTTAATATTGTATTTTATTAGAAAAGCCATTACTTTTGGGAGAAGTTTTATTTCTTCATCTTTTAACAAGTTACATAATAAAAAAATATATTCGTCATCAATACTGTAATTATCTCCATTAATATTAATTTTCATAGCATTTAAATAATTTAATCCATTGCTACTTGAAAGCTTTCTTTCTTCATAAATTTTTATCATATTTTTTATATTGTTAATTAAACCTGTACCTGTTAAAATATTTTCTTCATTCAGGGTAACATTATATTCCATTAGACTTTTTATAAACTCTTTATTAAGCGGGTTTTTTTCAATATTAAATTCTTTAAATATACTATCAACATAATCTTCCTTTTTAAACAAAGAACTTAAATTATTGAATTCTCTATTTGTCAGATCAGGTTTTATTTTTAAAATTTCTCCATCAAAAGACACTAGGGCAAACCTTACCTCTTTTCCTACACAGGCTTTCAAGTCTATATTGCTTAAGGCATGTACAGTTCCCAATCCTTTTATGTCAAGAAGCAAATATTTTCCCTTAATATCTAAAATTTTACCTGTTAATATATCACCTTTTTTTATAAGACTTTTATGGCCAATATTAGGATGGAAAATACTATAATTTTTATCTACCCTCATATTTATCACAGCCTTACTTAACTTTTAAAATATTTTTTAAGAAGGTCATCCTGTGAATTGGTGAAGGACCTAATACTTTTATAGCTTCTCTATGCTCCTTTGTACCATAGCCTTTATTTTTCCCTATATTATATCCCTTATATTTTTCCTCCCAATCCAGGCATAATTTGTCTCTATAAACTTTTGCTACTATTGATGCACAGGAGATGCCATAAACTTTTTCATCTCCTTTTACAATATTTAATTGGGGTATATCAATTGGAACCTTTTCAGCATCTACTATTAAATAATCAGGAGTAATTTTGTTTCCATCTTTTGTTTTTAGGTTTAATACAGCTAATTTCATAGCTATTTTTGTACTCTCTTTAATATTTATATCATCTATAATCCATGGTTCCACTTTTCCTATTCCAATTGCAATAGCCTTATCAATAATTTTATCGTAAAGTTCTTCCCTTTTCTTTACAGTAAGCTTCTTAGAATCTGTAACTCCTTCGATAGGTCCATCCAATGGCATAATTATGGCACATGCTACCACATCTCCAGCAAGACACCCTCTACCAACTTCGTCTATACAAGCTATGTTTTTATATCCTTCACTATATAACTTTCTTTCAATTTCTAGCAAATTTATTCCCCCTTAGAAATCTGTTGGCCTTTCCAATGTAATCCGACCTATTTTACCTTTTCTGAATTCATCTATTATAATACTGCTAATTCTACTAAAATCTACTTCTCCACCAGATAGTATAGTTCCTCTTTTTTTGCCAATTTCCATTATTATATCATAAGGACTTCTCCCTTCAATTTCAACTTTATAGCGACTTTTTATATGCTCTGGATATAAGTTATTTAATCTTTCTATCAATTTAATAGTTAAAGTATCTATATCCAATATTTCATCCTTTATAGCTCCAGTAAAAGCCAAATTAAGTCCTACCTTTTCATCTTCAAATTTGGGCCAAAGTATCCCTGGTGTATCAAGAAGTTCTAAATCACCTTTAATCTTTATCCACTGATTGGCCTTTGTAACACCAGGTTTGTTTCCTACCCTTGCCCCTTTTCTCCTAGATAGACTGTTTATAAGGGTAGACTTTCCTACATTTGGTATTCCTAAAATCATAATCCTAATGGGTCTTTTCCTGATACCTTTTTTTAATAGATTTTTTCTCTTTTTTTCAGTTAATGTATATGTTAGATCTTGAAGTTCTTTCAAACCTCTGCTATGTACTGCATCTATTAAAACTGAAGGAATTTTCTTTTCTTCAAAATATTTTTGCCATTCTAGGTTCATATTTTCATCGGCTAAATCTGATTTATTTAGCAATTTAATTCTTGGTTTTTCACCAATTATATCATCTATATCTGGATTTTGACTACTAACAGGTATTCTGGCATCAACTAACTCGTATACTATATCAACTAGGGACAAATTTTTCTTTATGGATTCTTTGGTTTTTTTCATATGACCTGGATACCAATTAATATTCATTAAATCACCTACTTTTAAAGTAAATAAAAAGGGACTATTAAGTCCCTATTAGTATCTTGTCTTTTCTTTAACTTTAGCAGCTTTACCTTGTCTTTGTCTTAAGTAGTAAAGTCTAGCTCTTCTTACCTTTCCTCTTCTTGTAACTACAATCTTCTCAACTCTTGGAGAATGTAGAGGGAATGTCCTTTCAACACCTACACCATAAGAAATTCTTCTTACTGTAAAAGTTTCTCTAACTCCTCCACCTTGTCTCTTTAGTACTGTACCTTCAAATACTTGGATTCTTTCTCTATTTCCTTCCTTAATTCTATAGTGAACTTGTACAGTATCACCTACATTGAATTCTGGCAGATCTTTTTTCATTTGCTCTTCTTCTAAAGCCTTAATTATATTCATTGTTAAACCCTCCCTTCTACATAGATGTTCTTACCGATTTATTCAGCAGCGGACCATCCGTAGTTAACACTTGAGTATTATAACATATGGATGTTCAAAATACAACTTTTATATTAACTTTTTATCTCCTCTAGCATGGCTATTTCTTCTTCAGTTAATTTTGTTTTTTCAAGTAAATCTGGTCTCTTTATATAGGTATTCTTAAGTGACTGATATTTTCGCCACTTACTAATTTTTTCATGGTCGCCTGACAACAGTACTTCAGGCACTTTCAACCCCTTGAATTCTCGAGGTCTAGTATATTGAGGATATTCTAATAAGCCATTATAATGGGATTCATACATGTATGATTCTTCACTACTTAATACACCTGGCAAAAGCCTTACAATAGAATCTACAACAACCATAGCTGGAATCTCTCCACCAGTTAATACATAATCCCCTATGGAAAGTTCCATGTCCACATAATTTTCTACAATTCTATTGTCAATACCCTCATAATGGCCACATATGAGTATTAAATGTTTTTTATTAGCAAGATCCTTGGCTATTTCTTGATTATATAACCTGCCTTGAGGAGATAAGTATATCACAAAAGAGTTATTACTTTTTACACTCATTAAGGCATCATAAATAGGCTCAGGTTTCATTACCATTCCAGGACCACCGCCAAAGGGATAATCATCTACCCTCTTATGTTTATCCTTAGAAAAATCCCTAATGTTTATTGTATTGAAAGAAAACAATCCCTTTTCAAGAGCTCTGCCTATTATACTAAAATCAGTTAAAACCTTAAAGAACTCTGGAAACAATGTAAGTATATCAATTTTCATTCAATCATTCCTTCAATAGGATCAATAATAATCTTTTTATTATTAATATCCACTTCAATAATAAATTCTTTTACTGCAGGGATTAAATAATTTTTGTTTTTTTCTTCGTCTTTTACAACGTAAACATCATTTGCTGCATATTGAAGGACATCAGTTACTATGCCTATTTTTTCTTCTTTGGTATTATATACAGTACAACCTACTAGATCAAATATAAAATAGTGGTCCTTAGGCAACTCCACCTTATCTTTTTCATCAATGTATATAAACTGATCTTTAAATTCTAATACATCATTAATATTATTAAATTCTTTAAACTTTATTATTACTAAACCTTTGTGATACTTGACATTTTCAATTTCTACTTCTAATTTATTATCTCCTAAGTAAACCTTTTTTAAATCATCAAATCTTTCGATATTATCTGTTAATGGAAAAACTTTTACTTCACCTTTAATGCCATGGGTATTTGTAATTTTTCCTACTTTTATATAATCCATATACTCACCTACTACCTAAGGTTAGAAGGGTACCTTAAAGGCACCCTTTAGGCATTTGGTTATTGGATAATTTCTACTACTACTCTCTTGTTCTCTTTAATAGCAGCTGCTTTTACAACTGTTCTTATGGCTTTAGCAATTCTACCCTGTTTACCTATTACCTTGCCCATATCTTCTTCTGCTACTTTTAACTCAATTATTACAGATTGAGTACCTTCAATTTCATTTACCTCTACTTCTTCAGGATTATCTACAAGTGCTTTGGCTATCATCTCTACTAATTCTCCCATGTTGGCACCTCCTAGAAATTACTCTTCTGTATTTTCTTTGCCTTTTTCATATATACCATTTTCTTTAAATAATTTGTCTACAGTATCAGTTGGTTTTGCACCATTTTTTAGCCATTTAATTGCTTTTTCATCATCTATTTTAACAGTTTTAGGCTCAGTTAAAGGATTATAGTAGCCTATTTCTTCAATAAAACGTCCATCTCTTGGTGAACGTGAATCTGCTACAACTATTCTATAAAAAGGTCTTTTTTTAGCACCCATTCTTTTTAATCTAATTTTTACAGCCATCTTTGCACCTCCTCTAATTGTTAGTATCTATCTAGAAAAAGGGGAACTTTATTTTCCCTTTTTTCTTCATTGATTTTTCCATATCTGTAAATCTTTTCATCATTTTTTTGGTTTCTCTAAACTGTTTTAATAGTTTATTTACATCTTGTACCGTGGTACCACTACCTGAAGCTATCCTTTTTCTTCTGCTGCTATTAATTATTGATGGATTGTTTCTTTCCTCAGGTGTCATTGATTGTATAATGGCTTGAATTTTAACTATTTCTTTCTCATCTATATCTAAATTTTTTAATGCTTTATTATTAATTCCAGGTATCATACCCAGTATTTCATCTAATGGTCCCAAATTTTTCACCTGGTCTATTTGGTCCAAAAAGTCTTCTAAGGTAAACTGTTGGGAGCGAATTTTCTTTTCTAATTCTAAAGCTTTTTTCTCATCTAATGTTGCTTGAGCCTTTTCTATAAGACTTAAAACATCACCCATACCTAAAATTCTTGAAGCCATCCTATCTGGATGGAATGGCTCTAATTGATCTAGCTTTTCTCCCATACCAACAAATTTAATTGGTTTATTTGTTACTGCACGTATTGATAATGCTGCTCCACCTCTGGCATCCCCATCAAGTTTAGTTAAAATCACTCCTGTGATATCTAGCCTACTATTAAAAACCTCTGCAACATTTACTGCATCTTGCCCTGTCATTGCATCTACAACTAATAGTACATCATGTGGATTTACAGCCTCTTTGATGTTTGTAATCTCTTCCATCAGTTCTTCATCTATATGAAGTCTACCAGCAGTATCTATAATTATTAGATCGTTATTATTTTTCTTGCCATGCTCAATAGCTGCTTTTGCTATATCCACTGGGCTAACTTTATCACCCATTGTAAAAACTGGAACTCCAATCTTTTCACCTACAACTTGCAGCTGCTTTATAGCTGCAGGTCTATAGACATCACATGCAACAAGCAAAGGCTTTTTGTTTTTTTTCAACTGATTTAAAGCTAGCTTCCCAGAGGTTGTTGTTTTTCCAGAACCTTGCAAGCCACACATTAATATTATAGTTGGTGGAGAAGATGCTATATTTAGTTTAGCTTCTTTTTCTCCCATTAGTTTTGTTAACTCTTCATTAACTATTTTAATCACTTGTTGCCCAGGAGTTAAACTTTCCATGACTTCACTACCAACTGCTCTTTCTTTTACCCTTTTAATAAAGTCCTTAACAACTTTAAAATTTACATCTGCTTCTAAAAGGGCAAGCCTTACTTCTCTCATAGCAGCATCTACATCTTTTTCAGATAGCTTCCCTTTACCTTTTAATTTCCCCAAAGCATTTTGCAGCTTCTCAGATAAGCTTTCAAAAACCATTAAAAACCCTCCTGGTTAATATCAATTATCTTTCTAATTTTCTCCTTTAGGTCATTTACTTTACACTGTAACCTTTTGTTGTCTACTGTCCTCGCTTCTTCCTCTACATCTAAGGCTAGTCTATATACTTCTTCAAGGGTCTTTTTATTCTTAAAAAACTTTTTTACTAAATTTAATGTTTCTTCATACTGGTATAGATTTTCCACTGCCCTTTTTAAAATATCATATACACCTTGTCTACTAATATCTAGTTCTTCTCCTATTTCAGCTAAAGACAGATCATGTATATAATATAATTCAACTACTGAATATTGTTTTTCACTCAATAATTTACCGTAAAAATCAAAAAGGATCCCTATTTCCACTAACTTTTCAACCATAATATCACCAATATAAATACTGTCAAGCTAAAAACTTGACAGTATTATTTTAATATAATTATTTTCCCTTGTCAACATAAATATTTATTATTATTATTATTCTATGATAATGTCATATTAAATTCATTCTGATAAAATGTCATATATGAGAGAGGAGATATTTAATATGACTCAAAAAGAAATAACTAGACTTAGAGTCATTAATCAAACTATTGAT
>JAAYFE010000105.1 GCA_012728365.1 Tissierellia bacterium | reverse complement strand
TAGCCTTTGGATATCCTAAGGCCAAAAATCCATTTTTGCAAGAGCCCTTTAGCTCAAGGTTGGATATACAGGATATAGTATTTGATGGGGAAATAGGTAAGAAAATATCCATGGAAGACCTGGAAAAAAGAGGATTAGATGATTTGTTTTACTATATTAGGTTTGCACCATCCAACTATAATAAGCAGCCTTGGAGATTTATATTAAAAAATGACAGGGTAGTTTTACTACTAGAGGTATCAGAAGAGGGCAAAACAGACCTTATGGATGCAGGCATAATTATGTACTATTTTGTTGAAATGGCAAAGACTATAGGTATTAATAAGCAGTGGAATATTACTGAAAGTGCCACTATAACCCATAATGGCAAAAGCTATAGGCAAATAGGGGAGTTCTTATTATAAAAGCCATGATGTTAAAAAGAAAGATTCCCAGACATCAAAATATTTATCACATAAGATTTAATTGAGGATTTTGAAAAGCTAAAGAATTTGAGTAATTGCAGTAGTTAAGCTTGCAACTTAAGTTTAAGTTGCAAGCTTTTTGTTTGTATATATTCTACATATATTTATTAATTTAAAAATATTATAATAAGATATGCTAAAATGTTCTTTAAATCATCTAGGGGGGATAAGTAAGTATGAGCAAAATTGTATTGAAAGGGGATATAGTTTTTACCTCAAGCAAAGATAGGTTTGAAACTTATGAGGATTCTTACTTAGTAGGTAAAAATGGGAAGATAGTAGGCATATTTAAAGAACTAGAGGGAGAATATAAGGACTATCCTCTTGTGGATTATACAGGTAAGCTTATTATTCCTGGTTTTGTAGATTTACATTTGCATGCACCCCAGTACCCTAATCAGGGCTTGGGTTTAGATAAGGAGCTTTTACCTTGGCTAAACACATATACTTTTCCGGAAGAGGCTAAATATGGTGACTTAGAATATGCTGAAAAAGTATATAGAAGATTCATCAAAGATTTATGGAGGCATGGAACTACCAGTGCAGTAGTTTTTAGCAGTGTTCACAAGGAAAGTACTAAACTATTAATGGATTTATTCATAGAGTCTAATTTAAGGGCTTATGTAGGAAAGGTTAATATGGATAGAAATACATCTCCTGAATTAACAGAGTCTACTGAAAGGTCCTTGTTGGATACTGAGGAGATAATAATAGAATATAGAAAAAAATCTCCTTTAGTAAAGCCTATAATTACTCCTAGGTTTGTACCTACCTGCTCCAGTGAACTTATGGAAGGGCTTGGAAGATTAGCTGTAAAATATGGTGTACCTGTTCAATCCCACTTAAGTGAAAACAAGAACGAGGTAGAATGGGTTAGGGAGCTTCATCCAGAATGTAAAAACTATGCTTCTGTCTATAATAAATACAATCTATTTGGTCAAACTAAGACTATTATGGCCCATTGTATACACAATACTGATGAGGAACTAGATTTAATGAAAAACAACAGGGTTTTTGCAGCCCATTGCCCTCATTCTAATTATAATCTTTCCAGTGGCATAATGCCAATTAGGAAATTTGTAGAAAGAAAAATACCAATTGGATTAGGTTCTGATATATCAGGTGGCCATAGTATAAGTATGACAAGTGTAATGGTAGCTGCAATTCAAGCTTCAAAAATGTATTGGCTGTACAATAATAAAGAATACAAACCTCTTACTAGCTCAGAAGCCTTCTTCTTTGGAACTAAAGGTGGTGGAAGTTTCTTTGGTAAAGTAGGAAGTTTTGAAGCGGATTATGTTTTAGATGCTTTAGTAATTGATGATTCTGATCTAGGATATAATAATGGCCTTAACTTAGAGGAAAGAATTCAAAGATACATTTATAATGGTGATGATAGAAATATAATAGATGTATATGTTGAAGGTAGAAGGGTAGAGGAGCCTAAATAAATACATCCTGGACAGAAACCTCCTTGCTATGTTATAATTTTTACAAAACCAACAAGGAGTAAGATATTATGCCCAGGAGAAATGGTATTACCATTAAAGAAATGATGAACTTAGATGTAATGAAAAACTGTAAAATGGTTGCAGGATTTAAAAGCATTACAAATACTGTAACTAGGGTAAATATAATGGCAGATCCAGATGTATTTGATTGGGTGGAAGAAGGAGAATTTTTATTAACAACTGCTTATTTTTTTGAAAAAGAAAATGTACAAGCCCAAAAGGAGTTAATTAGGAAGGCTTGTGAAAAAAAATTAGCTGGTATTGGAATAAAGATTATACCTTATCTAGATGCCCTTCCAGACGAGGTATTAGAATATGCAGAAGAATTAAACCTTCCTATAATAGATATTCACTACTCTATTCCTCTATCAGAAATTATGATGGCAGTTTTAAAGGAAATATTTAATAAACAAGCCCTATTATTAGAAAAAACAGAAGAAATACACAGGCGTTTTGTGGAGATAATATTAGAAGGCCAAGGTATAGAGGAGGTAATGGAAGCCATTTATGAAAATGTAGGAAACCCTATAGTGCTAAATTTAAAATTGTCTAACCAAGTATTTCCCTATTTTAATGACTTGGAAAACGATTTAGCACAGGAAATTTTAAAGGATGCAGAAAGTTTCTATGAATCTAGTGATTGTAAGTATGAACAGAAAAAATTATATGAAGATAAGATTTTAATTAAGGATAAATTTATTACACGGGTAGTTATGCCTATAGTTTTAAAAAATCATGTATATGGCCATATATTTGCCTGGTCTCTTAACACTTCCTTGGGAAGTTTTGAATTATCAATTATAGAGCTGGCTTCCACTACCATTGCCTTAATAGTATTGCAGGAGCTTTCTGTAAAGGAAGTAGAAATCAGGTATAGATCTGAATTTTTTGAAGACTTAATATCTACAGATATTAAGAGGAAGAAAAAAGTATTAGAAAGGGCCCATTTTTTCAATTTAAACCCTGAAGACTATTATGTTGTAGAAGTAATGAGCTTTAAATTAAAGGTAGAAGATGAAAATGAAGATGGTAACTATTTTGAAGATCTAAAGGATTATGCTAATAATATAGTCAAAATTGCAGAAGAAATAATGGAGTATTTAGATTTAAGAGGAATAGTTTCTGCTAAATTTAATGGGGTTCAGATATTATTAGGATTAGACAAGGTTACTCGTATTGATGAGAGAATTAAAGAGTTTAACCAAAGATTTTACAATACATTGAAGGAAAGATTTAGAAATATGGAAATAAGAATTGGCGTTGGAAGAGTTTATAAGGGATTAGCAAAGGCCAATAAAAGCTTCTCAGATGCATTAAAGACCATAAGAACTGGGAAAGCCCTTACGGATAAGGAAATAATTACCTTCAACGAGCTAGGTATATTTAAAATACTATGTCAAGATTTCCTTGTGGAAGAATTGGAGGATTTCTACAAAACCACATTGAAACCTCTTGTAGATTATGATGAAAAAAGGTCTACTGAACTGGTTAAGACCTTAGAAGCCTACTTTACATGCAATGGCAATTTAACAAAAATCTCGGAAAACCTTTACACCCATTATAACACTGTATTGTATCGAATAAACAGAATAAAAGAAATAACGGGGTTAAATCTAGATGATCCTAACGATAGACTTAATCTAGAAATAGCATTAAAGATCAGGGAATTACTTTAAAGAATTAAAATTTGAAAATATGGCGACCAAAGGTCGCCTTTTTTAATTGCAATTAATCTTCTTCAACTAAGGCTACTGCCCTAATTGGTGAACCAGATCCATCCCTTATTTTTAGAGGTAGGCCAATGTATAAGAATCTTTTGTTTACTAGCTTGTCCAAATTACATAAGTTTTCTGTATTGGTTATATTATAGTCCCTGCATACCATATGGCCAGAAAAGTTAATGTCATCTGGTGTTAGGTCTATGGCTGGAGCATCAACTCCTATGTTTACGACTCCCTGTTCTGCAAGCCATTTTCCAGCTTCATAACTTAGTCCTGTGTATTCAGTTTGGAATTTATCTGTTCCAAAGGCTCTATCGTGATGGCCTGTATATAGTAGTACAATATCGCCTTTTCTTATTTCTTGTCCTGAACGTCTTAAGGCATCTTCTAAATCTTCAGGCTCTATATACTTTGGATATCTTACATGGCTTACATCAAGGCATATGGCACTGCCCCAAAAATATTCTAAAGGCATTTTGTCAATGGTAAGGCCTCCTGGTTTAAACTCAGATACTCCATCGCTGTGGGTTCCACAGTGCTCAGATATAAGCAAGTTTCTAGCAGAAAAGCCAAGAGTTGGGCTACCAGTCATCTTCATATTTTCTTCATGGCTCATATTGGTCATTATGAAAGTTTTTTGGTGCATTGGAAATATAGACATACCTTCATAAATTTCTTGGGATAGATCTATTAATTTTAGAGTCATGTATACTTTCCTCCTTTTGTTCATTGTAGTCTTATGTAGATTATATACTCCTGTCCTTAAAAAATAATATATATAAAGTCCACAAAATTATTAGTTCTTATAGCAAAAATATAAAATTAGCTTGTCGATTTATGAAAAATTTTATAGGAAATTCACAAGGTTTATTTTAAAATAATGTGATAATATACACAAAGAATTTAAATATTGATGTAATCATAAATCCTAGCAATATTCATAGAAAAGGGACAATATTTGGATATTTTTATTTATTTTTTACAGAAAACGTTTCCAAATGTTTTTGCTAAAATTGGTACAACTTCCCCTTTTATAACTTATATACAATATTCTAAAATAGGGAAGACTGCCAATTCAATATAAAGCATGTATTTACGTTAGTTGTTAGGCCTAATAACTATTAAAAATTAAAGAAAGAGGGTGTAGTCCTATGGTTTGATATATTTTATAAGGTTATTAAATAAAATTGAATATTTTTACCATCCTTTAATTAAAAATGAGAGGTGAAGATAATTGGAAAAAAAGCAGTTGATAGATCAAAAATAGGATTGCAATATGATGTATATGATAAACCTGGTACTATTACTTCAATTATATTAGGATTTCAAAATATACTAACATCCTTTGGTGGTATAGTTGCAGTACCCTTGGTTATTGCAGGCATTGCTGGCTTAAATGTTGTTGAAACAGCCTTTTTAATATCAGCAGGTTTACTTGCATCAGGTATTACTACCATGATACAATCAGCAGGAATTGGACCCAAAAAATTCCGTGTTGGTGTAGGACTTCCCACAGTTATGGGAACAGACTTTGGCTTTGTACCTCCTGCCAATATAGTTATTAATACTATGGGTGGAGGAATGCCAGCCTATTTTGGTGCAACAGTATTAGGTGCCATATTTGAATTTATTCTTAGTTTCTTTGTAAAACCATTAATGAAAGTATTTACACCAGTAGTAACCGGTACTGTTATTGCCCTTATGGGTATGTCCATGATGCCCGTAGCCTTTGACTGGGTTGCAGGTGGAGTAGGTAATCCAAACTATGGGGACATAAAATATTTGGCAGTTGCAATATTTGTATTTGTTTTAGTACTACTTTTAAACCTTTATGGAAAAGGAATGCTAAGTACAGCTGCTGTACTAATTGGTATTGTAGTAGGATATATTGTTTGTATTCCAATGGGACTAGTTGATTTTTCACAGGTGGCAGAAGCTGATTGGATTCAAATACCTAAATTGCTGCCCTTTGGAATTGATTTTGATATCAAATATGTCTTCCCCTTCCTAGCAGGATATTTAGTTACAATCATTGAAACTGTAGGAGTTATGGAGACCCTAGGTCAAGTTACAGGAACTGACATGACAGATGATGATTATGTAGCAGGCGTTAGGGCAGATGCAGTAGGTTCTATGTTAAGCCCCTTTATTGGTTCAGGACCAGTACAATCCTTCAGCCAAAATGTAGGCTTAATTCCACTTACTAAGTGTGCATCAAAGCATGTAGGTATTGTTACAGGATTGTTGTTAGTTCTAATGAGTCTTTGTCCAAAGTTTGCAACCATTATATCCATAATGCCTTCCAGTGTTCTGGGGGGAGCTAGTATATTAATGTTTGGTACTATTACAGTTTCAGGTATTAAGACCCTTTTACAAGTTGAACTTAATAATAGAAACGTATTAATTATTTCCAGTGCCTTAGGAATTGGATTAGGAGTTACCTTTAAACCTGAACTTGCTGAACAACTACCAGGAATTTTAAGTAGCTTATTTGGTTCAGGAATTTCAGCTGGCACAATAGTAGCTCTAGTACTTAACATTGTGTTAAAGGAAGGCTCTGAAGAAGCAATAAGTCTTATTGACTAGTATACGGGTAAACTCTGCTTAGGAAATGACCTATACAAGGAAGTTTCCTAAGCAGCTTATGATAACTTGAATACTTCTTACAGAGCTTCAGCCTAAATGTAATGGTTCTAATAATATTATTATTAAAAACTTACAAAAAACTACTTGAAATGTCAGAATACAAAATTCATTTTTATCAAACATCAACAAGGTATATTTTTTTTCTCCATGATATCATATATCTGGGAGTGAAAAAACTAACAGGGGGGAAATATTGTGATATACGATGTAATTATTAAAAATGCTAGAATTCCACAAGGCGATGATACTATCCTAACTAACATTTTAGTTAAGGATGAAAAAATTGCAGGTTTTATAGATCGTGTTGATGGTGTGGAAGCTAAAGAAATTATTGATGCCGGTGGCCACTTAACTTTACCCGGTTGTATAGATTCTCATACTCACTTCATGTATCAAGGATTCCCACATAGGGAAAACTTCCTAACTGGTTCAGCTGCAGCAGCAAGAGGTGGTATTACTACAGTTATAGACATGCCTTGTTGCTCAGTTCCATCAGCTAGAAGTGTTGATCAATTAAAATTAAAAATTGATTTAGTTGAACCACAAGCTTTAGTAGACTATGCTATGTGGGGTGGAGTAACAGGAGAAGATGTAAGGGAAGGTTGGCTACACAATGTTCAAGAGCAAGCAGATTTTGGAGCTGTAGCATTTAAAGTATACATGACTCCATCAGTTCCAACCTATCCAAGGGTAACAGACCCAGAAATGTATGAGGCTTTCCAAGCAGTAGCTAAAACTGGTCTTCCAATAGGAGTTCACGCTGAAAACTTTGCTATGTGTGACTACTTTGTAAAGAAATTCCAAAAAGAAGGCAGAATGGATGGACCAGCTTGGGCAGAAGCCAGAATGGAACTTGCGGAAAAGGTTGCCATTGAGTTAGGTATTAGCTTTGCAGAGGATACAGGAGCAAGATTACACATTGTACACATGAGTACTGGAATTGGAGCAAAACTAGTTGGAGAAGCCAAGAAGAGAGGCTTAAATGTAACTAGTGAAACTTGCCCACATTACTTAACCCTAAACTATCAAGAAGCTATGACTAAATATGGGCCATTGGCAAAAATTGCTCCACCACTAAGAACTAAGAGAGACAATGAACTACTTTGGGAAGGTCTAAACAATGGTAGTGTAGACTTCATAGCTACAGACCATGCTCCATATGAAATAGAAAGCGAAAAACTTAAAAAAGGTATGAATATATGGACTGCTTTCCCAGGAATACCAGGAGTAGAAACAATGGTACCAATCATAGTTAGTGAAGGATACAACAAGGGTAGAATTTCCCTATCCAAGATGGTTGATATCTTAAGTACTAATCCAGCCAAACACTATGGATTATATCCAAAGAAAGGTGCAATGCACATTGGTTCAGATGCAGACTTTACAATAATTGACCTAGACAAGAGATGGACTATCGATCCTAAGAATGAAGCTTCAATGTGTGGCTACACTCCATTAGAAGGAATGAAACTAAAAGGAAAGGTAGTTAAGACAATAGTAAGAGGTCATCTAGTATTTGAAGATGTTGAAGATAGTACACTAGCAGAATTAACTGATGAAGATCTACAAAGAATTGTTCACAAGTATCCAGAAGGTGTAGAAGAAAAATATCCAGAAATATTCAAAGAGTTTCCAAACCTATACAGCAAGGAATACGAAAAGAGCTATAGAATTAACCATCCTGAATTAATAGATCAACATATAAGAGGAATAAAAGGAATTAAGGTTCAACCAGGATTTGGTAAGTTCGTTAAGAGACAAAGCATACAAGTTCTACCAAGAACTATAACATATTAATAAACAACAAAAACATTAAAAATAAAGGAGGAAATTAAAATGGCAAGACATGGAATATTAATTATTGACATGCTAAACGACTTTGTTCATCCAGATGGAGCATTATACTGCCCAAACAATACTAAGGTAATCCCAACTATTCAAAGACTTATGGAGTGGGTAAGAGAAAGAAATGCTCAAGGAAAAGATGATGTTCAATTAATCCACATTCAAGAAGCTCACAGAGAGGGAGACGCTGACTTCAAAGTTAGACCAGTTCACGCTGTTAAGGGAACTTGGGGTTCAGAGTTCATAGATGAGCTTAAGCCAGAAAAAGGTGAATATATTGTTCAAAAGAGAAGACACAGTGCCTTTGCACATACTGACTTAGATCTATACCTAAGAGAGGAAAACATTGACACTGTTGTAGTTACTGGTTGTTGGACAAACGTATGCGTAAGAAGCTCTGCTTCAGATGCTCTATACTATGCATACAAGGTAATCACTTTAGCTGATGCCTGCGCTTCCAAGACTGATGAAATGCATGAAAACGGCCTAAAGGACTTAAGCATATTCACTAAGGTTATGACTGTTGATGAATATATAGATGCTTGGGAAAAAGGCATAGATCCATGGTCAGGAGCTGGAGACCCAGAAAACAAAATAGAATAATGCATTAAGACAATGGTATACAAATTGACAATTGGCAATTAGGCATAATTGTCAATTGTCAATTGTACATTGTCAATTGCAGAAAGGTTGGAATTTTTATGAAGAAGATAATAGTTGGCATATCTGGTGGAAGTGGTTCCATATATGCAGTATCTTTGCTAAAGGCCTTAAAGGAATTAAATATAGAGACCCATTTAGTTGTAACAACTATGGGGGAATATGTAACAAAACATGAATGTGGAATGGACCTAGAAGATCTAAAGAAACTGGCTACCTATTATCATGACAACAAGAACTTTGCTGCCCCAATTGCAAGTGGTTCTTTTAAGGTTGATGGAATGGTAGTTGTGCCCTGTTCTATGAAAACTCTAGCGTCTATTGCTAATGGTATTTCTGATAACCTTCTTACAAGGGCTTGTGATGTAACTATTAAGGATGGAAGGAAACTATTAATTGTGCCCAGGGAAACCCCTTTAAGTGCTATACATTTAGAAAATATGCTAAAATTATCGAGACTAGGAGTTACCGTTTTCCCTCCTGCACCTGGATTCTATAATCATCCAGAAACTATTGAGGATATGGTTTTAAATTTAACTGGCAGGATGTTGGACTTATTAGGTATAGATAATAACCTTATTAATAGATGGAAAGGTATGTAGAAGGGAGGGGATCTGTTGGAAAGACAAATGTTAAGATATACCCTGGAACAGTTAAGGAGTATGGATGAACTTCTAGTCTGTGACAGGGAAGTAGATGCAAAGTATGAATTAGGTGGAGTTTTAAAATACTTTAAGAATAAGAAGCCTATTTTATTTAACAGGATCAAGGGCAGTACCCTTAAAGGTGTAGGTGGCCTGTATGGAAATAGGGAATTATTTTATAAATTGCTTAATACGACCCATGAAGATAGATTGTTTAAACTTATGGAGGCAATAGCTAACCCACAACCCTATAGGGTGGTTAAAAGTGGACCTATAAAAGAAAATATAATTAAAAGAAATATAGATTTGCCAAGGCTATTTCCTATACCTAAGTACCATGAAAAGGACTCATCTAGCTATATTACTGCAGGTGTACTTGTTGTAAAGGATCCGGAGACTAAGCAGTATTATACTTCCATTAGGCGATTACAAGTAAATGGTGGAAATAAGCTTTCAGTTTTAATAGCTTCACCAAAATTAACTCAAGATTTTCTAGAGTTGGAAAAACAAAACAAACCTTTAGAAGTAGCCATAATACTAGGTTATGATGCTTACTTCCTAATGGCCAGTCAAATTAGCTCTGCAACCTATGGAGTTGACAAATATGAAATTGACAGTGCCTTAAGAGGAGAACCATTAGAATTAGTACCATGCGAAACGGTAGATTTGTTGGTGCCAGCCTATAGTGAAATAGTGTTGGAAGGTAGAATAGTTCCTGGAGTAAGAGAAATGGAAGGTCCATTTGGAGAACTAATGGGATATTATGGTAAAGTAGCCCCCCATCCTATTATAGAGATAGACTGTGTAATGCATAGAAATGATCCTATATTCCAAATAGCATTTCCTTGTAGGGAAGAACATATGACTATTGGATTAATAAGGGAAGTAGAACTGTATAACACAATGAAAAACCAGGTTGACGTAGTGGATGTAAATATTACTGAAGGGGGAGGCTATCGATATGGTGCCTTTGCTTCCATAAGGAAGAAGAATCCAGGAGATGGTAAAGCTGCAATTATATCAGCCCTAGGTTCTAATAAGGAAATAAAATATGTAGTAATAGTAGATGAGGATGTAGACATATTTGATTTACAAGATATAGAGTGGGCTATTGCTAGTAGGGCCCAAGCTAGTGAGGATGTTGTTATAATACCAGGAGCTTTAGGCTCATCCTTAGAGCCTTCCCATGACTTAAGAGGTGTATCAGATAAAATTGGAATAGATGCTACTAAACCATTAGGAGAAGTGGCTGAAAAATTTGAAAGGGCCATAGTTCCAGGCTATGAGGATATAGATATTAGGAAGTATTTCCCAAATATGGATTAGAGAAGGTGAGGTAAATGAAAGAAGCAATAGGAATAGTAGAAACCAGATCCTTAGTTGGTGCCATGGAAGCTGCTGATGCAATGGTTAAAGCTGCTAGCGTAAAAATACTAGATTTTCAATTTGTAGGCTCTGGCTTAGTAGCTGTTGTAGTAACAGGAGATGTGGCTGCAGTAAAATCAGCAGTTGAAAGTGGTAAGGAACAAGCAGCTAGAGTATCTGAAGTAGTTTCTACTAATGTAATACCAAGGCCTCATGATGAAGTTGGCAAAATATTTTAATATGGTGGTGAATGTATATGGCAAATCCATTAGCAAGGGCAGTTATGAAAAATGTAGTTAGGGACAGAGTAGGAAATAGGCCTTATACAAGAAATACAAACAATGTACAGGAAGAAAAGGTTGGTAATTTAACTAGCCGCCAAGTAGAACTAGTAAAGGAATTAATACATGGAAACAGAGAGGTAAAGAACCACACATCTATGGGCAAAAAGCACACCTTAGATGAACTAGCGGCTATGATTAAGAAGAACCTTTAGTAAAGGAGGTTTTATAAATGAGGATGGCGGTAGGACTTATTGAAGCACTAGGACTTACTACTGCCGTTACTGCCCTAGATGCTGCCAGCAAAGCAGCTGATGTAACCTTAGTAGGCATTGAGAAAATAATAGGAGTAGGTACCCTAGTAGGTGTAAATATACAAATTGCAGGTGAAGTAGCAGCTGTCAGGGCAGCAGTAGATGCCGGAGTAGAAGCAGGAAATAGGGTGGGAACAGTAGTATCCAGCCATGTAATACCAAGGCCTCATGAAGAGGTGGACAAACTGATAAAAAAATTTTCCCAAAATCTAAAGGGAAATGATAATATAGAAAATAATGATATAAAAGAAGATAAAAAAGTTGACAAAAAAGAAGAAAAAGAAGATAAAAATGTAAAAGAAAAATCAGAAACTAAAAGCAAAACAAAATCAAAAAATTCTGATAAGGAGGAATAAAAATGGGTCAAGCTTTAGGTTTAGTTGAAACAAAAGGTTTAGTAGGTTCAATTGAGGCAGCAGATGCCATGGTAAAAGCAGCTAATGTAACTTTAGTAGCTTATGAAAAGATAGGTTTTGGTCTTGTAACAGTTATGGTTAGAGGAGACGTAGGAGCTGTTAAAGCAGCAGTAGAAGCTGGTGCAGAAGCTGCTAGAGCAGTAGGAGAACTTCATTCAGTTCACGTAATACCAAGACCACATTCAGAAGTTGAAAGGGTTATTCTTAAGAAATATGAATAATCCCATTGGGGTGTTTTAGATGATAAAAAACAAAATAACCTTAAATGTATTGGCAGATATTACTAAAAAAATTGGGGGAGTAAATTATACTCAGGATGAAAATAAGGTCCTATTAATCTTTAATGGTTCCAATATTGATTTGAAAAAACATATAGAGGGACTAAAAAAGATCCAAGAAAAAGGAGTAGGATTCTCCCTCGCCTTTTCTTTTATGGGGGAGAGGCTTTTAGATGTGGACTATATTATAAAAGAATTAAGGCCTTTAAAGGTATATAAGGAAGAAGACATATTTAATATAGAAGAAATAGTAAACACCTACTCCTATGTAATTGGAACCAATGTTACAATGAATACCCTTACTAAAGTAATATCTGGCATGATAGATACTTTTATACCCAATATCATATGGGCTTTTCTCTATAAGGGAAAGCCAGTATATTTAAATTTTTCCTCCGTAAGAAACTATCTTGGAGGTCCATCTAATAATAAAGTAATTAAAGATATGATAGAAGATAAAATTGAAAATATAAAAAGAATGGGCGTTACAGAAATAAATATAGAGGATTATTCCAAGGAATTTTTCAATTATGACAGTAGGGAAAAAGATGATATTCCACAAGGGGAAGTAAAAGAAGAAAGTAACAATAAAATTAGGATAATTACTGAAAGGGACTTATTAAATTATAAATCAAAGGAGCCTTTAATAATAAGAAAGGGCACTATAATAACCCCTTTGGCAAAGGATAGAGCTAAAGAATTAGGTATTACATTGGAATTTAAAATGTAGAGGGAGGGTTATAAATGAAATTAGGAAAGGTAGTAGGAACAGTCGTAGCCACAAGAAAGGATGAAAAATTAATAGGAAGTAAACTTATGATAACCCAACCTCTCAATATGGATTTGAAACCAATAGGTGAACCATTAATTGCAGTAGATACAGTAGGAGCAGGTATAGGTGAAGTAATTATTTATGCAACAGGTGCTGCTTCAAGGAATGCAGCAAGGAAGCATGATGCCCCTATTGATGCTGCTATAATAGGAATAGTAGATAATATAACGCTCGATGAGTGATGGAATTGTTAGTTGTTAATGGTTGTTGATAGAGAGGGGAGGTATTAGGTTGGATCCAAAATACACAAAGATGGCAATGGAGTACAGAAACCTAATAGACGTACTAATGGGTGACAAGGAATATGCTGATATAGTATTATATAACGGTAAAATCATAAATGTAATTACTAGGGAAATATATGATGGAGACATTGCCATAAAAGGAAAATACATTTTACTTGTTGGAGATTGCCGTAAATTAATTGGACCAGATACTTTGGTTATAGATGTAGAGGGTAAATACCTATCTCCAGGATTTATAGATTCCCATATGCACTTTGAATCAAGTATGTTGACTGTTACAGAATTTTCCAGGCTTTCCATTCCATCAGGAACAACAACATTAGTTGCAGACCCTCATGAAATAGGCAATGCCTTAGGGGCTGTAGGAATGAAAGCAATGGCTGATGAAATAGATAATGTACCTAATAAGGTTTACCTAGTAGTTCCAGCCTTAACACCTGATTGTCCAAGCTTGGAAACTGCAGGTGTAGATATAACTTCCAAGGATATGGAGGATCTACTTAACTATAAAAATATTATTGGTATAGGAGAACTACAAGGATTTAGTAATGCAAAACACGTATATAGAAATACTCCAGAAATAATCACAGACCTATTAGCATCAACAATGTATGCTAAGGCCAAGAATATGGTGGTAGATGGAAATGCTCCTGAACTATTTGGAGCAGAATTGGCAGCCCATATAATTTCCACTGGAGGCAAATGTTCTTGCCATGAGACTACCACTAAGGAAGAAGCAATGGAAAAACTACGCCAGGGTGTATATCTATTCATGAGAGAAGGTTCAACTCAAAAGAATATGGCTGAATGTATAAGGGCTGTTACAGAAGAAGGAATGGACTCCCGTAGATGTATATTAGCCACTGACGATATGGTTGCTGCAGACTTAGAAAATCTTGGCCATATGAATGAAATAATAAGAAGAACCATAAGAGAAGGGGTAGACCCAGTAGAAGCAATTCAAATGGCCACAATAAACCCAGCTACCTACTTTGGATTAGGGGATATAGGTGTATTGGCACCAGGAAAGATTGCAGATATAGCTGTTATAGATGACTTACATGAAATGACAGTAGATGCAGTATTTATAGATGGAAAGCTAGTAGCTTCTAAAGGACAATTATTAATAGATCTACCTCCATACACTTATCCAGAGGAAGTTAAAAATTCAGTAAAAATAGCTCCAATAACTGAAAGGGATTTAGAAATAAGGGCAGAAGGAACTACTGCTAGGGTAAGATGCATAGAGCTTATACCAGATCAAAACTTAACTGGCAAGTTAGAAGAAACTGTAAGGGTATACAATGGGGTAGCACAGCCAGATGTTTCTACAGACACATTGGAGATAGCATGTATTGAGAGGTATGGTAGAACAGGTAATATTGGAAAGGCCTTTGTAAAAGGCTTTGGAATGACAAGTGGAGCCTTTGCCGAATCAGTAGCTCATGATACCCACAATATTATGGTGGTAGGAACCAATATTAGGGATATGGTTGCAGCAGTAAATAGGGTTATAGAGCTAGGAGGAGGCATTGCTATAGCTAAAAATGGAAGGATTTTGTCTGATATGAGGCTGCCAGTTGGAGGCTTAATAACTGATGAGTTAAATGGACATGAGGTTAGCCAAAAAATTGCTGAACTAGAAAGAATAGCTAGAGATGATTTAGGCTGCAAGGTACACGCACCATTTATGCATTTATCCTTCTTGTCCTTATCTACATCACCAACTTGGAAAATAACTGACAAGGGCCTTGTAGATGTTAACAATTTCAAAATCCTTCCACCAGTAGTGTAAATTGATGGCAATTCACAATGCTAAAATTAATATTTTTTGCATTGTGAATTGCCTAAATTAAAATGAGGCATCAATTAAATAATCAAAGGTACAAGGGGGAGTCTTTATGTCAAACATTACCAGCAGTGGGAGCTTCTTAGAAAGGAGATTTAGGCTTAGGGAAAATAAAACAGATGTTAAGACAGAAATTTTAGCAGGTATTACTACCTTTATGACCATGGCCTATATCTTAGTTGTCAATCCTTCAATATTAGCTGACGCAGGAATGGATTGGGGAGGAGTATTTACAGCTACAGCTTTATCAGCAGC
>JAAYFE010000008.1 GCA_012728365.1 Tissierellia bacterium | reverse complement strand
ATTTTATCCTTAATATCTACAAGCCTGCTTAAATTTTCCTTAGAAGGTATTATGGCTCCAAAGCATGTCAGATTTGTACCTATTCCTGTTAATTTTACTCCTTTAAGCTTTAATATCTCTTCTACAGTTTCAAATACCTCATCTTCATAGAATATTCCCTCTCTTAGGTCCCCTACGTCTATCATAAGAATAATTTCATGAACCTTACCCATCTTTTCAGCCTCTCTTGAAAGGGCTTTTATTACTTCTATTTCTGAGTTTAAAGATATATCGGCATATCTTACTACATCTTCAATTTCGCTTATCATGGGTATTCTAATTAACATTTTTTTAACTGAAAGGCTTTCATATGCCTTCAGGTTTTCTATCCTGGAGTCCCCCAGGGTTCTAACTCCACCTTCAATAAAAGCCTTGGCTAAATCTATGGATCCATTGGAAACCTTTGTTACCCCCACTACATCTATACCATAATTTTTACAGATATTTACGACAATTTCTGTGTTCCTTCTGATTTTAGATAAATTAATTTCAATTGCTGGATATTTCATTTTTCTATCCCCCTTTACTCTTTCATAGTTTCGTATATGTCCAGCCTATAATGCCAGGACAAGGCTTTGTCCAGTAAAATAGGAATATGCATTCCTCCTTTCCTCTTTAAAGCCAAGGAAAAATACTCCTTTATTTGAGGCTTATAGTCTGGATGGGTACAGTTTTCTATAATCCTTAAAGCTCTTTCCTTTGGACTTAGTCCCCTTAAGTCTGCAATTCCCTGTTCTGTAATTATGATATCCACATCGTGTTCAGTATGGTCATGGTGGGATACCATGGGGACTATTGTTGATATATTCCCATTCTTCCTTGTGGATTCAGTAAAAAATATGGAAATATAGGCGTTTCTTGCAAAATCGCCGGAACCACCTATTCCATTCATCATATTTCCACCTAATACATTGCTGGAATTCACATTCCCATATATATCCACTTCTATGGCTGTATTCATTGCTATGACTCCAAGGCGCCTTATGACTTCCGGATTGTTGCTTACTTCCTGAGGCCTTAATATTATCCTCTTCTTATATTCACTAATATTTTCATATATCCTTTTCAGATATTCAGGAGAGGGGGTTATAGCAGTGGTAGAAGCACAACATACCTTTCCTCTGTCTATTAGGTCTATAATGGAGTCCTGTACTACCTCTGTATAGAATTGCAGGTTTTCATATTTTGAATCCAAAAATCCAGCCAATACTGCATTAGCTATTGAGCCTACCCCTGATTGCAATGGAAGAAGCTCTTTGGGAATTCTATCCTTCTTTATTTCAAATTCCAGAAATTCCATCAATATTTCAGCCATTCTTTTATGAATATCTTTTACCGGAGATAAGGGCCTTGTATTATCTATTATATCAGTTATAACTATGCCTGCTATCTTATTTTTATCCAAAGGAATATACTCTGTTCCTATTCTATCTGAACAATGAATTATTGGTATAGGCTTCCTGTGTGGCGGGTTTTCCAGTGTGAATATATCATGTATTCCTTTTAGTTCCAATGGCTGGCTTGTATTTATTTCCACTATTATTCTCTCTGCTTTTTGTGCTATTGTTGGACTTATGCCAACGGATGTGGAGGGTATTATATAACCTTCTTCTGTTATTTCAACAGCTTCTATTATTCCAATATCTATCTTCTCAATAAAGTTATAGTTTATATTCTGCGCCACATGGCTCAGGTGCTGGTCAACAAATTCCATATCTCCCCTATTGATGCTTTCCTGAATAGATTTGTTGGTCTGATAGGGTAATCTTTTATTGATGATACCAGCTCGGGACAGCTCCCCATCCAGCTCATCCCCTACAGTTGCTCCTGTTATCAGGTTGATTTTAATATTTTCATTTTTTTCCCTGACCCTCTTTGCCAAAGCCATAGGAACTGCCTTTGGATAACCGGAAGGAGTAAATCCGCTAGTTGCCACCGTCATTCCATCTTTTATTAGTTCTGCAGCTTCTTCGGCAGTTATTATTTTCTCCATTAACATACTGTTCCTTATTCTATCCTTCATATCCGTCTTCCCTCCTAATTTTTAGGCAGAGTAAAACTCTGCCTAAAAATAAGTT
>JAAYFE010000104.1 GCA_012728365.1 Tissierellia bacterium | reverse complement strand
TGAAGAAGGAGAAAATATTGAAAAGGTAAGAATTCCTTCCTATACCTTTAGTGTAGAGTTAGATAACAGGCAGGATTTACAGGCCTATATTGGAGTATCAAGGAAGGGTGGCCATGTAGTATGGATGAGGAATCCCAGATCTGCCACTGAGGAAAAATTATCTATAGATCAGGCTCTAGAAAGGGCTCAAAGATTCCTGGAGGAAAAGGGCTTTGAAAATATGGAGGTAAATTATCACCAAAAATACAATGGTGGAGTACTATTTAACTTTGCCCTTACAGAGGAAGATGTAACTATTTATCCAGACCTGGTAAAGGTAAAGGTAGCCTTAGACAATGGTGAAATAATAGGCTTTGATGCAACAGCCTATTACACAAGCCATCAGGATAGGGATATACCAGAGCCTACTTTAAGTCTAGAAGAGGCTAGGGCACAGCTTAGGGATGGCTTTGAGGTAAATTCAGAAAGACTGGCCATCATACCAAAGGGCAAAAAGGAGATTTTATGCTATGAATTTAAGGGTACCTACATGGGTGATGAATTCATAGTATATGTAAATGCTGATAATGGAAGGGAAGAGGATATACTTCAATTGGTAATAGATGAAAATGGAACTTTAACCTTCTAAAAAATCATTGTAAATTCCCCCTAATACTAATAGAATATAGTATAAGGGGGAATTTTTATGGATAATAGACCAATAGGAGTATTCGATTCAGGAATTGGTGGACTAACAGTACTAAAAGAAATTACAGAACAACTGCCTGGAGAAGATATAGTATACTTTGGAGATACTGCTAGAATACCTTATGGTACCAGGTCAAAGGAAACGGTAATAAAGTATGTATTACAATCCTTCAAATTTTTACTTACTCAGGATATAAAGGCCATAGTAGTTGCTTGTAATACTGCTTCAGCCTTGGCCATGGAAGAGGCACAAAAAGAGTATGATCTGCCTATTATAGGTGTAGTTGAACCTGGTGCTAAAGCAGCAGCTTCAGCAACTAAAAATTCAAAAATTGGAGTAATAGGTACAGAAGGTACAATAAATAGTCAGGCCTATCAGAGAACAATAAGGAAAATACTCCCCTCTGCTGAAATAATTGGTGTTGCCTGTCCTCTGTTTGTTCCCATAGTTGAGGAGGGCTGGGAAAATTCTGATGTAGCTTATATGACTGCAAAAAAATATTTATTGGAATTAAAGGAACATGAGATAGATACTTTAGTTTTAGGCTGTACCCATTATCCTGTTTTAAGGTATACTATAGATAAGGTTATGGAAGGCAAGGTAACCTTAGTTAATCCAGCCTATGAAACAGCAAAGGCTGTAAAAGGAATTTTAAAAGAAAAAAATCTATTTTCTTCTAAACTTGATGGAGGAGAACAAAGATTTTATGTAAGTGATGATCCAGAAAAGTTTAAAAGAATAGGCGGCAATATAATAAGAAAGGAAATTGTATCCATAGAAAAAATTGATATAGAAAAAATATAGGCACCTTAGGTGCCTATAATTAGGCTTTTGGTGCCTAAATTTGGGCAGGAAAGGAGAGTGGGCTTTGGACAGCTTCTTCAATAAGGATAATTTATTGGAAATACTAGACCGGGTGGAAGAAGGCATTCATATTGTAGATAAGAATGGTAGAATAGTGTATTATAATAAGTTTGCTGAAAAAATAGATGCAGTAGATACTAAAAAGGCCATAGGAAGACATCTTTTAGAAGTATATCCATCCTTAACCTATGAAACATCCACCCTTTTAACAGTAATAAGGACTGGTAAACCTATTTTAAAGGTAGAACAAACCTTTATAAACTATAAGGGGGAAAAAATAACCACTATTAATTCAACCTTTCCCATAAGGGACAAAAAAGGAAATATAATAGGAGCTATAGAATTATCCAGGGACATAACCCAAGTAAGGGAAATGTCTGAGCAAATAGTAGATCTTCAAAATAGGCTGTACAATAACAAAAATAAAAGTAATACCAAGGAAAACCTTGCAAAGTACACCTTTTTAGACATAATAGGGGAAAATAAGGCCATGTTAAGGCTCAAAAAAATAGGCCTTAAAGCAGCAGAAAGTACTGCACCAGTATTAATATATGGAGATACAGGAACAGGAAAGGAGCTTTTTGTACATGCCATACATAATGCAAGCAAGAGGAGGAAAAAGCCCTTTATAGCCCAAAACTGTGCAGCCCTCCCAGCAAATTTATTGGAAGGAATACTTTTTGGAACTGTAAAGGGTGGCTTTACAGGAGCAGAAGATAGAAAGGGCCTATTTGAATTGGCAGATGGAGGCACCCTCTTTTTAGACGAAATAAATTCCATGCCCCTAGACCTTCAGCCTAAGCTTTTGAGAGTACTAGAGGACAATAGCTTTAGGCCTATAGGAGGCACCAGGGATATAGTGGTAGATGTAAGAATAATAGCTGCTACAAATATACCTCCAGAAGAGGCAGTTAAAAACAATTTGTTGAGAAAGGATTTGTTCTATAGATTAAATGTCATAAGACTAGATATACCAGCTTTAAAGGAAAGAAAAGACGACATTCCACTACTTGCCAATTATTTTATAAAAAAATATAATGAAAAATTAAACAAATCTGTAAAGGGTGTATCTAATGAGGTAATGGAAATACTAAGGGCCCATCCCTGGGAAGGAAATGTTAGGGAGCTGGAAAATTTAATTGAAGGCATAATGAGTATTTATGATACTGATATGATTGAACTGGAACATTTACCCTTAAAGTTTAGAAAGGTAAAGGGCCATAAAGGTAATAAATCTTTAAAGGATATTTTGGAAGATATGGAAAAAGACCTAATATTAGAAGCTTTACATGAAACAGGCTACAATATAACAAAGGCTGCTGAAATATTGAATATACCACGGCAGACCCTTCAATACAAAATATCAAAATATAGTATAAGGTAAGCGCCTAAATTTGGGCAGTAAAAAAATAAAAAATGGCTATTTATTTGACAAAGACCTTGAAATATGGGTCTTTTTTTGTTTATAAACTTTGGCATAAAAATTGCAATGTTTAAAATATGCAGACTTTTAATCTACAAAAAGGAGGAGTGGGTAGATGAAAAAAGGAAACCCATATGGAACCCATAGGGTAATTGAACCAAAGGGAGTATTACCCCAACCAGCTTTAAAAATTGATAATACAATGGATATATACGATAATGAAATCTTAATTGATGTACAAACCTTAAATATTGATTCAGCTAGTTTTACTCAAATAAAGGAACAGGCAAAGGGAGATATTGAAGAGATAAAGAAAATTATGATAGGCATAGTGGAAGAAAGAGGCAAGCACCAAAATCCTGTAACAGGTTCTGGTGGTATGCTAATAGGTACTGTTGAAGAAATTGGACCAGCCTTAGAAGGAAAAACAGATCTAAAAGTAGGAGATAAAATTGCCACTTTAGTATCCCTATCCTTAACGCCATTAAGGATTGATGAAATATTAGAAGTAAGACCAGAAGTAGACCAGGTGGATATTAAGGGTAAGGCAATCTTATTTGAATCTGGAATTTATGCAAAGCTGCCAGAGGATATACCAGAAAATTTAGCCTTGGCAGTACTAGATGTCTGTGGAGCACCAGCTCAAACGGCTAAATTGGTTAAGCCAGGGGATACTGTCCTTGTCATAGGTGGGACAGGCAAATCGGGAATGCTATGTTTATATGAAGCAAAGAAAAGAGCAGGGGTTACAGGAAAGGTGATCTGCGTAGGATCAAGGGATGAAACAATAAATAGGGTTAAAGCATTAAACTTAGCAGATGTGTACATAAAGGCTAATGCTGCAGATGCCGTAGGCTTAATGGAAAAGGTCTATGAAGCAACTAATGGTCAAATGGCAGATATAGTTATAAATACTGTAAATATTCAAAATACAGAAATGTCAAGCATATTATGTACTAAAGATGGTGGAACCGTTTATTTCTTCAGTATGGCAACAAGCTTTACAAAGGCAGCCTTAGGTGCAGAAGGGGTAGGGAAAGATGTAACAATGCTAATAGGCAATGGCTACACCAAGGGCCATGCAGAAATAGCATTACAGATAATGAGAGAAGCACCTGAACTAAGAAAGGTATTTGAGGAATTATATGCCTAGTAGGCAATCCAGGAGCTTTTCTTTCACAATAGGAAATAAGGTGGAGGATAATTGTCCATTGATAAAAAATAGGGGGGATTAGATCGTGAGGTCTTACAAGGACATTGAACTATGGAAAGATGTAACAGATGACATGTGGTATGATTGGCAGTGGCAGGTTAGAAACAGAATTACCGATGTAGAAACCCTTGGGAAAATAATAAAGCTAACAGATGAAGAAAAAGAAAATATTGGAGAGGTACTTAATAAATTTAGAATGGGTATTACGCCCTATTATGCATCTTTAATGGACCCAGAGGATCCAAAGGATCCTATTAGGATGCAGGCAGTACCAACCATAATGGAAACCCATAAAAGCTCTGCAGACTTATTAGACCCATTGGCAGAGGATGAAGATTCTCCAGTACCAGGCATTACCCATAGGTACCCAGATAGAGTGCTTTTCTTAATTACCGACCAGTGCTCCATGTACTGCAGGCATTGTACAAGGAGAAGGTTTGCAGGCCAAAAGGATTCAGGAGCACCAAAGGATAGAATAGACATGGGTATTGAGTACATTAGAAATACGCCACAGGTTAGGGACGTGCTTCTTTCTGGTGGAGATGCCTTACTAGTATCAGACAGTAGGCTAGAGTATATTATAAGTGAATTAAGGAAGATTCCACATGTAGAAATAATAAGAATAGGAACCCGTACTCCAGTGGTAATGCCAATGAGAATTACAGATGAGCTAGTAAATATGCTAAAGAAATACCATCCTATTTGGCTAAATACCCACTTTAACCATCCAAGGGAAATTACACCTGATTCTATAGAAGCTTGCAGAAAACTTGCTGATGCTGGCATACCACTAGGAAATCAATCTGTACTATTAAGGGGAATAAATGACTGTCCTCATGTAATGAAGGAATTGGTTCATGGATTAGTTAAAATGAGGGTTAGACCATACTATATCTACCAATGTGACCTGTCTATGGGTATAGAGCATTTTAGAACTAAGGTTTCCAAGGGTATAGAAATAATTGAAGCCTTAAGGGGCCATACATCAGGCTATGCAGTACCAACCTTCGTAGTAGATGCTCCTGGTGGAGGCGGAAAAATACCAGTTATGCCACAGTATGTTATAAGCCAATCACCAACTAAAGTAGTTTTAAGAAACTATGAAGGGGTTATTACAACCTATACTGAGCCTCAATATATTGAAGAGGAATGTAATTGTCCTGCATGTAGAGGAGAAAAGGAAAAATTAACTACTGGTGTTGCAGAACTACTAGAAGGTTTAGAAGTAAGGGCAATGGAACCTAAAAATCTAGCTAGAAAACAACGTAAAAAGGCAGAAACCACTAGCGAATAAATATTTAAAACGGGGGGGATTAGGTGTTAGTAGATAAATTATATGGAAAATACAAAACAATATCCATAGTAGGAATGGCTAAAAACAGTGGGAAGACAGTTGCACTAAACCATCTTATAAATGAAGCCAATGAGCTAGGCCTTAAAATTGGAATCCTGTCAACAGGCAGGGACGGGGAAGATGTAGATGTGGCAACTGAAACGGAAAAGCCAAAAATATATGTTGAAGAGGGAACCATTGTAGTAACTACATCTGATTTACTATCCTTAAGCAATGCTACAGTGGAAATATTAAGGGTAACAGATTACCGAACCCCCCTGGGAAATATATTAATTGGAAAGGTAAATTTAAGTGGATATATACAGATATCAGGACCACAAACGGCTAAGGATATAAAGGAAATTTCCAATATGGTCCTTGAACTTGGAGCAGATCTGGTGATTATAGATGGAGCTATAAATAGAAAATTTTCTGCAGCTCCATCTATTTCTGAAGCTACTATTTTGTCTACAGGGGCTGTTTTAAGTAGGGATATAAATAGGGTAATAGAGGAAACAGCCCATTTAGTAAGCCTTTTTAAACTTCCTGCCATAGAAGATGCTGAAGAAAGAAGGCTTATAGAAAATATTATAAATAATGAAAAAGTAGCCATAGTAGATAGGGACCTAAATGTAGATATATTGGATATTAAAACTGCCTTAATTGGCGGTCACATTATAGGAGAAAATTTAAAGGATAATTCCAAGTACATAGTAATTCCAGGTTCCCTTATTAATAAGAC
Organism: Tissierellia bacterium; assembly: GCA_012728365.1. Taxonomy (GTDB): domain Bacteria; phylum Bacillota; class Clostridia; order Tissierellales; family Tepidimicrobiaceae; genus JAAYFE01. The sequence continues at coordinate 2,987 of JAAYFE010000104.1, read as the reverse complement.
CCTATCAGATTTAATAGAAACAAGTGATAAATATAAAAATGTAGATATTGTTATATCTGATGGCACTAAGGTTTTCATAGGGCCTAAGGATTGGTTAAGGTATCAAAGAAGGGGAATAAATGTTAAGGTACTAAATCCAATAAATTTAGTAGCAATAACTTTAAATCCATATGCACCGCAAGGCTACTATTTTAATCCAGAAGAGTTTTTAGAGAGAACAAGCCACATTATAAAGGGTGTTCCAGTATTAGACTTAATGCTAGGGGGTGTATAAATTGGAATTTATGGATAGGGATACGATGGATTCCTTAGATTTTCAATATATATTAAATAAAATAGATGTAAGAACCCCCTATGGACAAATATACAAGAATAAAATAAGGGCATTTCTTCCAGGAGAAGAAGATCTTTTAAAAGAGGAACTAGATAAAATTGAAAGACTCCTATCCCTTATTGATGATGACTTCATTAGAAATATCAACAATATATTTCATGATATAAAGGATATAAGAAACTCAATTAAAAGAGCATCAGAGGGCATGACTTTAACAGAAGTAGAGTTTTTTGAAATAAAAAGCTTTCTCTTTTCCCTTAGGGACATAGAAAGTATTCTTGTTGAGAAAAAAATAAAAGACTATGACATAAAGGCCATTGAGGAATTAGAAAGGGCCTTGGATCCTGAAAATACAGGTATATTGACCTTTTACATATACGATAGCTATTCAGAGGAATTAAAAAGGATACGGGAAAGTATTAGGGAAACTGAAAGTGCTTTAAAGGCTGAAAAAAGGTTACTTAAAGAAAAAATAGAAGGGGATATGAATATAAAAGTAAGCCCCGATGGAACTATTACAGTACCAAAGGATAAGGTGGATTTAATTGAAAAGATAAAGGGCAATCCTAATCTTGTTTATGCTTCTGAAAACTACCTTTATGTAAAGTATTCCCTTAAAAAAACGGAAAACATGGTACTATTAGAAAATAAATTTTCAGTACTAAAGGAAAAGGAAGAAAAGGAAGAAGAAAAAATAAGAAAACAACTAACTAATAGGATAAAAGATTCCAGTAAAAGGCTTTGGGCAAATATAGCCAATATCGGCAAGTTAGACTTTTTACTAGCTAAGGCTAAACTTGCTAGAGACTTTAATGGAGTAAAGCCTAATATAGTTTCTGAACATATACTCACTATAAAAAAGGGAAGGCATCCTAAAATAGAAGAGATCTTAAGTAAAAAGGGATTAAATTTTACACCTATATCAGTTAGTTTAAAAGAAGGGGTGGCTATAATTACTGGAGCCAATATGGGTGGGAAAACTGTTAGCCTAAAGCTAATAGGACTTTTAACTTCCATGGCCCAACATGGATTATTTGTACCTGCTGAAGAAATGACCTTAGGCCTTAATGGATTTATTAGATCTTCCATAGGTGATTTTCAATCTATAGACAAGGGATTAAGTACCTTTGGAAGTGAAATAAGGCGTATAAAAGAAGCCTTAGATATATGCCATAAAAAGGGCCTTATACTAATAGATGAACTGGCAAAGGGCACCAATCCAAAGGAAGGCTATGCCATATCAAGGGCAATAGTGGAGTATTTAAAGGATAAAAACTCCATTACAATTATGACCACCCATTATGATCATGTAGCAGATACAGAGGATATACTACACTTGCAGGTAGTAGGCTTATCCAATATAGATTTTAAGGAACTGGAAAATAGATTAAAGGGAAGATCAGAAAGGTTAGATATTATAAACTCCCTAATGAATTATGAACTAGTAGAAGTAAAAGGAAAATCCAAAGTCCCCCAAGATGCTTTAAATATAGCAAGGATCCTGGGACTCAATCCTCAAATTATAGACTTAGCCACAGAAAACTTAAAATAAACATATTTACAAAGAAGGAGCCTCCACTCCAAGATTTGTGAAGTATCAGGACACAAGCCGGCTCTTATCTTTGCAAATATGTATCTTGTGAATATAAGTATTAAACTAGATTATCTGCCCTATTTCTAATTGAAAGAAAGGAGTGAAAAGATTTGAGCAAATTAAATTTAGATCCAAAACTAATCGAAAGCTCAAGAAACTCTGCTAAAAAAATAGCTGATGATGTACAAAAGTTTATAGACCTTCATACTACCACATCTACAGAAAGGGCAATAGTAAGGCTTTTAGGCGTAGATGGGGTTGATGACATAGACAAGCCCCTTCCCAATGTATTAATAGATCATATAAAGGAAGGAAATGGATTAGAAAGAGGAATATCCTATTGGTTAGGAAATGCTATTGTTCAAACAGGTTTAAGTCCACAGGAAATAGCTGAAAGGGTATCAAGGAAAGAATTAGATATTTTACGCTTACCCTTAGCCAGTGAAGAAAAAATAAGGGAAAGCATATATGAAAAAGCTGAGGAAGCAGTGGAGAGAATTGCTAATAATAGGAAGAAAAGGCAGGAGCTTATATCCATTCTTGGAGAAGGCAGACAGCCCTATTTATATGTAATAGTTGCTACAGGAAATATTTATGAAGACGTGGAACAAGCTAAGTCTGCCGCAAGACAAGGTGCAGATGTAATAGCAGTCATAAGGGCAACTGGTCAAAGTTTACTAGACTATGTACCCTATGGTCCAACTACAGAAGGCTTTGGTGGAACCTATGCAACCCAAGAAAACTTTAGAATCATGAGAAGGGCCTTAGACGAAGTAGGGGAAGAAGTAGGCAGATACATAAGGCTTTGTAATTACTGTTCAGGACTATGTATGCCTGAAATAGCAGCCATGGGAGCCATGGAAAGATTGGATATGATGCTAAATGATGCCCTATATGGAATACTATTTAGGGATATAAATATGCAAAGAACCTTAGTAGACCAATTTTTCTCCAGGGTTATAAATGGATTTGCAGGAATAATAATAAACACTGGAGAAGACAACTACCTTACAACAGCCGATGCAGTAGAAGAGGCCCATACAGTACTGGCTTCCCAAT
>JAAYFE010000103.1 GCA_012728365.1 Tissierellia bacterium | reverse complement strand
ATTATAATAACCACCTAAGCTGCAAATATACCTATCAAATCTAATAGTCAATACAGAAAGGATGTTATATATGGACAACATAAGTATTAGAAAAAAAAGAATAATGACTTATTTTATAGACGCTGCTGATGAAATAATGAGAGAAGAAGGAATTAAAGGTGTGACTTTGAGAAAGGTTGCCAAAAAAGCAGGTTTTAATAGTGCTACCCTATATAATTATTTTGAAAATCTTGATCATTTAATATTCTTTGCAGCTATGAGGTACATAAAAGACTATGCTCAAGCCCTACCACAATACTTAAAAAATGCAAATACTGCTATAGATAAGTTTTTATTAATATGGAAATGCTTCTGTGATTATTCTTTTAAGGACCCTGAAATATATCATGCAATTTTTTTTGCTGATCTAGATAAGGATCTAGAGCATTATATTGTACAATACTATAAATTATTTCCAGAAGAACTTGGAAGCCATCCTAAAGAAGTATCTACAATGTTACTTAAACACAACATATTTGAAAGAGGAATGGCCATAATAAAAGAATGTATAAATGAAGGCTCCATAAGGAAGGAAGATGCAGAAACTTTGAATGAAATGGCTACCCTAATATATGAGGGAATATTGCTAAGGGTAATAAAAGATAAAATAAGTTATGATGAAGCTGTACACAAGACAATGAAATACATAGAACTAGTAGTAAACTCTCTTAGGATCAACAATTAATTAAACATATTAAACCCTCAAAATGAGGGTTTAATATGCTATTATTTATTGCTATGTATATGTTTCAACATCTTGAAAAACATCTTGTCCCTATATTTTATAGTTTCTTCATCTTTTCCACCTGAGTAGTCGTAGAAACCTTTTTTAGTCTTTGTTCCTAATTCTTGCTTATATATTAAATTTTTCAATATATTTTGAGGCTCCTTTACATCACTTAGATCATTAAATAAATATGATGATATATAGTAGAAGGTATCCAATCCTCCTAAATCTGCAGTTTGTAAAGGTCCAATTATTGGATATCTAAATCCTGGTCCATATTTCATGGCCCTGTCCACATCTTCTATATCAGCTATTCCTTCTTCTACTATATGCAATGCTTCCCTAAAGACTGCAAATTGTATTCTATTACCTATGAAGCCTGGAGCATCCTTTTTAACAACCACTGGCTCCTTATCAATTTTTTTGGCTAATTCATATAATACTTCTATAATTTCATCCTTTGTTTCGTCACCTTTTATTAGTTCCACCAAAGGTATAATATGGGGTGGATTCCAAAAATGCATTCCAGCAAGTCTTCCTCTGTCTTCTAGCTTCTTTGACATTTCTGTAATGCTGAGGCCAGATGTATTTGTTGCAAATATAGCATCAGGCTTTGCTATTTCTTCAATTTCCTTCCAAAAATCCTGCTTAATATCCATCTTTTCTACAATGCATTCTATTATAACATCACAGTCTGAAAATACTTTGTTATCTGTAAAATATTCTATATTCTTAACTGCCTCCTCAGCCTCTTCACTTGTCATAAGTCCTTCTTCAACTAAACTGCTATTATATATGGATACTAGCCTTTTAGACTTGTCCAAAAATTCATCTTTTAGATCTGTTACTACTACCTTGTACCCCTTTCTAGCAAATATTTGAGCCAAACCTGAACCCATTGTACCTGCACCAGCAATACCAATTTTTTTAATACTATTTACTTTCATATTACAGACCCCCTCATATTTTATACTTTAATATATTTTTATGTAAAAATAGATATAGGATAAGTTGCAATATTTATCCTATATCTATTTTATACTATTTTTGTATATTTATTTTGAAGCTAATTCAGCAATAGTTTCACTAAGTTTTTTGGGATTTTCCAATACTAACATGTGGGTACAGTTTTCAAAGGGAACTATCTTTGAATTTTGTATTTTAGAATTAAGGTATTCAGCTGTATCTTTAGAATACAAGGTACTTTGTTGGCCATATATAATGAATGTAGGCACAGTTATCTTTTCTAATACATCCCTATAATCATTAGCTGACATGGCTATCCACATAGCATACATTACGTGGGGAGAATTATTGGCTAGTCTTTCATACACTGGTTCTAATTCTTCTTCTTTTAAGTAGGGTACTACAATTCTTGTAAATTCTTTGCCAAAATCCATCCAATTGTTACACATTTTAGTTAAAACATTAAAAGTATCTTCTACTGTAAAGTTTCCATGGTATAGACCTAATTTCCATTCATTATCATTTATTAATTTTGGTGTCATATCGATTATAGCTACAGATGACAAACCAGACATACCAAAAGTTCTAATGTATTCAAATACAATTAAGGCCCCCATAGACCATCCTGCTACAACTACATCTTCCAGTTGCAAATAGTCCATTAATTCCTTTAAATCAATGGCAAAACGATTTAGGGTAAGACCATAATCTACCCTATCTGATTGTCCATGACCCCTAAGGTCATAAGTAACTACTTTAAAGTCTTTACTTAAATCCTCTAGCTGCTGATTAAAACTAGTATGGTCTGCAGACCAGCCATGAATAAGGACTATGGGTTTTCCCTCACCTTTTACTTCATAATATAAATTAACTCCATCACTTGTTCTAAAATATGCCATTAATGACACCTCCAAATTTCATTATTAAATATCATATACCTTACTTTCTTTCCACTTGTTTAATAAATTCCTAAGGATCCAAGTATTATAGCAACAATAGTTGCAACTATTGGCAATAAAACTGATGTAACAAATATATCAACATATGATTCCTTATGGGTCATGCCAGTTACAGCCAATAGTGTTAATACTGCGCCATTGTGTGGAAGGGTATCTAAACCTCCTGATGATAGAGAAGCTACTCTATGGAAGGCTTCAGGACTTATGCCTGTTTCTAATGCCAATTGATAATATTTCTCTCCTAAGGCTGCTAAGGCTATTCCCATGCCTCCTGAAGCTGAACCTGTTGCGCCAGCTAAAAGATTTACTGATAAGGCTGCTGAAATAAGTGGACTTCCTTTTATACCTAGCAATAGAT
>JAAYFE010000102.1 GCA_012728365.1 Tissierellia bacterium | reverse complement strand
TCCAAAATTAAGGGGTCAATCCGGATCTTTAGATTAAAGATAGAAAATGTCAAGAAGTGTATAGGTTAAAAGATATATTTTATTAGACAGATGGAGATAGATAGTCTCCAACATGATATAGATTTGGATATAAAATTTGCTTATAATAGGATATCAATCAATATTTAATATTACGATATTGCTTATATGTGAGAATTAATATATGTATAGATGATAAATTTATATTTGTGTTCTAGTTAGAAACCATCTTGCTCCATCCTGTATAGATACTAAAGTTAGTCTATTTCAACTAGAAACAGGTTGCGTTAAAACAACAAGTGACCAATTACTGCTAAGATAGGTAAGGTAACTAAGGTTCTTTCGATAAAGATAATGAATAATTCACCTAGAGAAATTGGAATACTAGAACCTAATATGACAGCACCAACTTCCGATAGATATATAAGCTGAGTTATTGAAACCCCTGCTACAACAAATCTAGTTAATTCACTAGGAATGCTGGCAGCTATAACTGATGGTAAGAACATGTCTGCAAAGCCAATTATCATGGTTTGACTGGCCTCAACAGCATGGGGTATTCTTAGCAGATTTAGTATAGGGATGAAGGGCTTGCCTAGCCAAACAAATACTGGTGTAAACTCGGCAATAATTACAGCTATAGTTCCAAATGCCATAATTACTGGCATAACCCCAAACCACATATCTAGTGCTCTTTTAAAACCATTGGTAATAAACTCTGTAATACCTCCACTTTCTCTTGCTTTATTAATAGCCAGATCCAATCCCCAAGTAACAGGAGTATAACCTTCAGGAACGTCCTCCATATTTCCTTTTGGTTCTACTAAAAAATCATCTGGCTTCCTTGATAAAGGTGGAATACGAGGCACTATAATGGCAGCAGCAATTCCAGCAAAAGTCACCGCTAAATAAAAGGGGACAAATTTATTAGCTAAATCTACCTGTTCTGCAACAACCAAAGAAAAGGTTATGGAAACTGCAGAGAAGGTTGTGGCTATAACAGAAGCCTCCCTTGTAGTATAAGATCCTTGTTCGTATAGATTATTGGTGAGCATTACACCTATAGTACCGTCTCCTAGCCAGGATGCAATACAGTCTATAGCAGATCTGCCAGGTAGTTTAAATACAGGTCGCATAAAACGAGTTAATAAAGAACCTATAAACTCCAATAATCCAAAATCAGTTAATAATGAAAGGAAAAATGCCGCAAATAGGAATATACCAAATAATCCACACAGTAAATCGTATAATAATAGTCCACCTGTATTTTCATTCCATATCCATTCTGGTCCTGCTTCAAAGTAAACTAAGAGTGCAAGTACCATTCCTACAATTCTGACTACTAACCAAAATGGTGTAGGATTGAACATATCTTTTAAAGTTTTACTGTTTTCCATAAATTTGGGCTTTGCAACTTTATATAAGATACTTATTATTGCAGAGACAGTTATAACAATTGTAACTAATAGTGGAAGAGCCCCTTCTAAAAGATTACTAACAAGACCAGATAAAAATGCAACCGGGATGCTAAAGTCTCCTTCATATTTTAATGGTGTAAGAAATAGTAAGATACCAATTAAAGATGGAATGATAAAACGTAAGTAATCTGCTGTTGAGTAATGCTTCTTAATTTTATCTGACATATAAACTCCCCCTTTAATTTTATTTGATAAGTTTGCTAAATACCTCCTTTTGTTTGATTTTTTAGAATTTTTCAATCATTATGATAATAGCATTAATATAAACTATTGTCAAGTGTCACATGGAACATTTTGCCACAGACTTTCTAGAGAAGTCAAACATATGTGACACAGACATTATTCATTATATTAAGTAATGTTTAAACCAATAATATATTGCAAATTTCATAAGTATTTCACACTTATTCTTGCTTTTAATAATATCTTATATATTTCTTCATCTGGGAATTTATGTATTATATTTATTTATATGAATTTATATTAAAATACCATGGTTAAGCTTTGCCCATAATTAAATTACTAACTCCTGTTATGCAAAAATAAATGTGTAATTGGTAAAGTTGTCATAAATTAAATATGGCATAATTTCCACTCCTATGATAATTGTTAATTAGCCAAAACTAACAAAGGGAGTGTGAAATTATGCCTACTACAATTGTAAATTATAATGAAGAAAGAATCAATTTTTTTGAAGATGTAAATTATAGAATGACTAAGCCACAACTTAATCATCTAGCTACAATCATAGAAGGCATTATCAATTTAATAATAAGCTATCTATTTCAAAGATCGCAGAAATATTGTTAAGGCCAAAGATAAAAGCTATATATACCCAACCCCATCCCACTGCAATTTAAACCCTAATACAGGGAAAATAAATTTGCTGAACTTTATATCCCTTTTCAAAGTAAAACAGATATTGCTGAAGAATTTATACAGGATTTTGATAAACCATCTAAAGTTAAGAAAAAGTATCCTAATGGATAGCTGGTATACTAGCAAACCATTATAGATACAGCTTTATCAGAGGAATACCATTTAGCCGGTGGAGTAAGGCCTAATGGGAATTTTCATCCCGATGGTAAAAAGTCAAGCTCACTGAATTTGCTAATGATCTTGATCTTAATACCCTAGACTCCGTTACCGTCAAAGGCAAAGAATATAGAGTATATCGCTTCCAAGGTAAAGTCGCTCAAATTGACGATAAAGTACTACTAATATCCTTTGAAGTAAAAAAAGATGGATTTGAGAAATCTGTATTTATTCTTAGTACAGATATAACGCTTGATAATGAAACAATTATATATTATTACCTAGTTCGATGGAATATTGAAACAAGCTATCAGTATTTTAAATAGAATCTAAGTTTTAGTAAATATCGTATTAGAAGCAAGATATCCATTGAAAGATACTTTTTAATATGTTTTTAGCATATACTTTCCTAGAAGTTTTTAGGGTTTCTAAAAAGAGATATCTCTTAAAACAATTGGAAAAACCATTGTTTACCATAAAAATATAACTGTTAAAAGCTTTATTAAATATATCTATTATCAAGGGAATCAAAATGCACCTTTGAACAGATTATACGTATCCTTGAAATTATCTGTATAATTGTTAAAACTTATTCAACTACAAAGGGATATTGTGCACTTTTTTATTGGCATTTATAAGATGTATAACATTTATTATCCTATATTGATAATTGAGGTTTAAAATCTGCATAACAGGAGTTAATAAATTGAGGATCGCATATCTATTTACATACTTAAAAGTAATATCACTATTAAACAAAAAAAGAATAAATATCATTTGTAACTTGTCTAAAACTAAAAAAATGATATACTTATATTGAGAATAGTCTATATTTTCAAACATTTTTAGTTGTAAAAATTGTTAAATCAACAAAAATATTCAATAATTATAGTCATTGTTTAAAAGGGTAGAGAGCAGCCTATTTTTTCATTTTTGTTATATTTTTTACACTATTCAAGCTTTAATCCGGATTGACCCCTTAATTTTGGACAAAAACTCACTAATACTTTCAATATCATAGTATTTTATTTTGCCCTTGTCTGATTTTACATTAATATTTGTCTTCATCAAGGGTAAAGGCTACGCCCCCGCTAAGGCGGGCCCC
>JAAYFE010000101.1 GCA_012728365.1 Tissierellia bacterium | reverse complement strand
TTGTTATCCTTATACACAATAACCTATTCAATAGAGGAAAAAAATTTTGTAGATTTTCCAGAAGCAGATTATGAAAAGGGAGAAAGGTTTATATACGGCAGCATATTAAAAGTAGATTATGAAAACAGGAAATTAATAATAAATCAGCATATGGACCACCATAGCCAAAGGGTTAGCCCCGTACTAAAAGTTAGGGAAGATGTGGTAATAATACTTAAAAGAAATAACAAGGCCATGAATATAGACTTTTCTGACTTAAAGGCTGAAGATATGTTTGGCCTCATTCTAGATCAATCCAATATGGTTAGGGGAATAATTATATTTGTATGATGGCAGGGAAACCTGTCTTTTATTTTTTCTGTTCCTAAAATTTTTCACATATATTATAATTGTCTTATAAGACAAATTAGAGGTGGCATATGACAAATATAATAATTTACATCATGCTTATATTTTCAATTATAGCTGCTATAGATAGGATTAGGGGAAATAGAAATGGTTTAGGAGAGGAATTTGAAAAGGGATTTAAAGCCATGGGTCCCTTGGCCTTAACTATGATTGGAATCATATCCCTATCTCCCTTTATATCCCAGATACTGCTGCCAGTACTTAAAATATTGTCTAAAATTACAGGAGCAGATCCTTCTATATTTATATCCAGTATATTGGCAACAGATATGGGTGGCTATGCAACCAGTGAACTAGTAGCACAAAGCCAACTTATGGCAGAATACTCAGGCTTGATCCTAGCATCTATGCTAGGGGCTACCCTATCCTTTACCATGCCCATAGCCTTAAATCTAGTATCTAAGGAAGACTTTCCTTATTTTACCAGGGGGGTTTTGGCAGGTATTGTAACCATACCCCTGGGGATGATAGCTGCAGGATATATAATGTCCCTTAGCTTAAGGGCCATATTTATTAATCTAGTGCCTGTTATAATCCTATCCATCATAATAGTAACAGGGCTTTTTAAATTTCCCACTACCACCTTTAAAGTTTTTAGAGCTTTAGGTAAGGGAATTGTAGCAATAAGTTCCATAGGCCTTATAATTAGCATAGTAGACTTTATATTGGGAATAAAAATAATACCTAATTTATTGCCCTTTGAAGAAGGCCTTATAATAGTTGGCAAAATTGCAGTTATCTTATCTGGTGCCTACCCTATGTTTCATATAATTAAAAGTAAACTAAGTACTAGGTTAAATAAGATTACTAAAAGAACTGGCCTCAATGATTTTTCCATCCTAGGCCTCTTATCTTCCTTAGCAAATTGTGTGCCAATGCTGGCAATATATGATAAAATGGATAGTAAAGGAAAGGTAGTAAATGCAGCCTTTGCAGTAAGTGGAGCCTTTGTATTTGGAGGGCAATTAGGCTATGTATCAGGTATTACACAAGAAATAGTTGCTCCCTTTATTTTATCTAAGCTAACTGCAGGCATATCGGCCATTATATTGGCTAATATATTATTAAAAATTGAAGATCATGAACATAAAAAGATAGAAAGGGGAAATAGGCTTGAAGACCAATGAAAAAATTAAAAACTTAAGAAGGCTGATGAAGGAGAGAGGAATAACAGCTTATATAATACCAACTTATGACCCTCATCAATCAGAGTACTTAGCTGAGCATTTTAAAACTAGAGCATGGATTTCAGGCTTTACAGGTTCTCAAGGAACTGTTGTTGTAACTGAAGATGAAGCAGTACTTTGGGCAGATGGCAGGTATTGGATACAGGCAGAAAATGAAATTGCAGGTAGTGAAATAAAGCTATATAAAGTAGGAATTCCTTCTACCCCCACCTATGCTGAATACTTAAGGGATAGGCTTGAAGATGGTCATACTATCGGATTTGACGGAAAAATATTCCCACAATCAGACTTTAAAAGGCTAAAGGAGCATTTTAAAAATAAGAACATAAGGTTCATAGAAGACTATGACCTAGTAGGTGAGCTGTGGACAGATAGGCCAGCCTTTCCAAATACTAAGGTATTTGTACTAGATGAAAAATATGCAGGTAAATCGGCCAAAGAGAAAATTGCTCAGGTAAGGGAGGAAATGGGCAAGGAGACTATAGATTTCTTCCTACTAGGCAGCTTAGATGACATTGCCTGGCTTTATAACATAAGGGGTAGGGACATAGCCAACAATCCAGTAGTCATATCCTATGCCCTCCTATCTAAAGATAAGGCCTACTTATTTGTTGATGAAGATAAGCTAGATGGTGAAGTAAGGGCTTATTTAAGTGAAAATGGAGTAGAAATAGAAGACTACAATAGGGTAGTAGACTATGTGGAAAAAATAGAAGAGGGCAAAAATGTATTTCTTGATCCATCAAGAATAAACAGGTGGCTGTATAAGGCCATACCCCAAGGCTGCAAGATAATAGAAGGAACCAATATTACAACCAAATTAAAGGCCATTAAAAATCCTGTAGAAATTGAAAATCAAAGAAGGGCCTATATAAAGGATGGAGTAGCCCTAGTTAAGTTTATGTATTGGCTAGACCAAAATATAGGAAAGACTACCATTACAGAAGTATCAGCTGCAGAAAAATTAGAAGACTTCAGAAGGGAACAGGAAGGCTTCATTGAACCAAGCTTTGACACCATAGCAGCCTATAAGGAAAATGCAGCCATGATGCACTACAGGGCTGAGGAAGGCAAATCCAATTATGAATTAAAGAAGGAAGGCTTATTCTTAATAGATTCTGGTGGCCAATACCTAGAAGGCACCACCGACATTACGAGGACTATTGTATTGGGGGACATTACTGAAGAGGAAAAAAGGGACTTTACCTTAACCCTAAAGGGCCACATAAACTTAATAAGTGCCAGATTCTTATATGGTGCCACTGGCTCCAACCTAGATGTATTGTCAAGATATCCTCTATGGCAGGAGGGTCTAGACTACAAGTGCGGTACTGGCCATGGAGTAGGATATCTACTAAATGTCCATGAAGGTCCCCATAGAATATCCCCAGTACCCAATGAGGTAGCTTTAGAAAAGGGCATGGTGGTTACCATAGAACCAGGTGTATACAAGGAAGGCAAACATGGTATCAGGATTGAAAATGTAGTAGTAGTTGATGATGACATAGAAACTGAATATGGTGGCAAGTTTATGAAATTTGATATATTATCCTTTGTACCCATAGATCTTAGAGCAGTAGATGTGGCTATGCTTACAGAAAAGGAAAGAAAGTGGCTTAATGACTACCATAAGGAAGTTTACCAAAAACTATCTCCTTATTTAAGTGAAAAGGAAAGACAATGGCTAAAGGAGGAAACTAGGGAGATATAGTAAAATAAAACCAATAAACCCATAGTTTTGTTTTAAAACTATGGGTTTATTTTTGTATAATATATAGTAAGCTTATTTTTTCACCTATGTGGTATCATATAAAGTAATAAAAGCTGAAAGGTGATTTTATGTTTAATATAGATGAAGAACTAAAGAAGCTGCCAGATGAACCTGGTGTATATTTGATGAAGGACAAAAGTGGAGAGATAATATATGTAGGAAAGGCTGTAAGCTTAAAAAAGAGGGTTCGCCAGTATTTCCAATCCTCTAGAAACAATCCCCCTAAGGTTCAGGCCATGGTAAAGCATATTGCTGAGTTTGAATATATAATAGTAGACAATGAAGTAGAGGCCTTGATCTTAGAGGCTAACCTTATTAAAAAACACAGACCTAAATATAATATACTACTGAGGGATGACAAGCAGTACCCCTATATAAAGGTGACTATCAATGAAAAATACCCCAGGGTATTGAAAACTAGAAAGGTATTAAAGGATGGTGCCAAATATTTTGGCCCCTATCCTTCTGTATATGCTGTAAATGATACAATTGATATAATTAGAAATCTCTATCCCATTAGGACTTGTAAGATAAATTTTGATAAAAATCCTAGAAAAATAAGGCCCTGTCTTAACTACTATATAGGCAGATGTGTAGGCCCTTGCTTAGGCAATGTGGACCATGATAAGTACATGGAAATGATAGATGAAATAATCATGTTCTTAAGCGGCAAGGAGGATAAGTTAATTGAAATAATAGCAGAAAAGATGAAGAAGGCATCAAATGCCTTAGACTTTGAAAGTGCTGCAAAATACAGGGACCAGATAAAATCCTTGAATATCATATTGGAAAAGCAAAAGGTGGTAAGTACTAGCAATTTAGTAGACCAGGATGTCATTGGCATGGCCAGGGGCATAAATGATGTATGTATTCAAGTATTTTTCATAAGAAGTGGCAAAATTGTAGGCAGGGAACACTTTATACTAGAGGACACCTTTAATGAAGAAAGGTCTGATATATTAAGCTCCTTTATAAAGCAATTTTATCTAGGTACTGCCTATGTGCCCAAGGAAATATTTATTGAGGAAGAAATTGAGGATATGGAGGCTATTTCTACTTGGCTATCAGAAAAGAGGGGAAATAAGGTAACTATTAGGGTTCCTAAGCGGGGCGAAAAATCTGAACTAATGGAAATGGTCCGTAAAAATGCCATGGATATGTTAAAACAGGATGGGGATAGGCTAATAAGGGAAAATAGAAAAAAGGAAGAAGTATTAGAAAAATTAAGGGATCTTTTAAATTTAGACAAGACTCCCTATAGGATAGAAGCCTTTGACATATCCAATATAGCTGGTGTAAACTCTGTAGGCTCCATGGTAGTCTTTGAATATGGCAGGCCTAAAAAAAGTGATTATAGAAGGTTTAGAATAAAAACTGTTACCAGCCCTGATGATTATAAGAGCATGGAGGAAATTTTAAGAAGGAGATTTACTAGGGGCCTTAAGGAAAAGGAATTAACAGAAGAAAACAAACTAAAGATGAAGGGTTTCTCAATTTTCCCAGATTTACTTATGATAGATGGAGGAAAGGGCCAGGTAAATGTAGCCTTAGAAGTATTAAAGGATTTAGATTTAGATATACCTGTATGTGGCCTGGTAAAGGATGAATTCCACAAGACTAGAGGTATTATATATAATGATGAAGAAATAAATTTAGAAGTAGATAGTGATCTATATAGACTCATATATGCCATACAGGAGGAAGCCCATAGATTTGCCATATCCTACCATAGAAGCTTAAGAAGCAAAGACATGTTTAAGTCTGAGCTAGATTATGTTAAGGGAATAGGAGAAAAGAGAAAAATAGCCCTACTGAAACACTTTAAGTCCATAGATGATATAAAAAAGGCATCTGTTGAAGAATTAGCTCAAGTTGAAAGCATGAACATAAAAGTAGCCCAGGAGCTGTATAACTATTTTAGAAAAAAGGATGGGAGAGATTAAGATGAAATACGTAACCTTAGATAAATTAATTGATGATTTGGAATTTGAAATAATATATGAGGCTGAAGGAATAGAAAATGTAAAGCTTTCAGCCAGTGAAGTAAATAGGCCAGGGCTTCCTATAACTGGCTATATGGAAGGGTATGCCTATGACAGGCTGCAGATAATTGGCAAGATTGAATGGTCTTATTTAAACAGTCTGGATCCTAAAGTACGCTACACTAGATTTGAAAATATGTTCACCTATCCTATTCCTGCCATAATCTTTAGTAGAAATTTAGAAGTATTCCCAGAAGTTATTGAGCTGGCAGAAAAGTACAACAGGACCATACTAAGAACCAGTATAACCACCAGCAAGTTATTTAATAGGTTAATTAACTATTTAGATTATGTCCTAGCTCCTAGTATGCTGGTACATGGAGTACTGGTGGAAGTATACGGTTTAGGAATACTAATTACTGGCCAAAGTGGTGTTGGCAAAAGTGAAACTGCCCTTGAACTAATAAAAAGAGGCCATAGGCTGGTGGCAGATGATGTGGTGGAAATAAGAAAGATAGAGGGAGAGCTAAGGGGTCAGTCTCCTGAAGTAGTCAGGTACTTTATGGAAATAAGGGGTATAGGGATACTGGACATAGAAAGGCTTTATGGAGTTGGAGCCATAAAAAGGGAAGAGTTTATAGATCTGGTTATTGAACTAGAATTTTGGGATGAAGAAAAGGAATATGATAGGCTAGGACTAGATGAAGTATATACAGAACTATTAGGTAAAAGGGTGCCTAAGCTTACAATACCTGTTAGACCAGGAAGAAACACTTCCATGATAGTGGAGGTGGCAGCTAGAAATTTAAGACAGAAAATGCTGGGATACAATGCTGCCAGAGAATTAAGTAGAAGAATTAGGGGATACAAAGACGACAAAAAGAGACACAGTTAGAATAGCTTTACATATGGTCAGTTAATTAAAAATATTTTTTGCTGTGTTGACATTATATCCTTTGTTTAATATACTGGTAATATGCTGTAATTGGCTTTATTTCAAATCTT
>JAAYFE010000007.1 GCA_012728365.1 Tissierellia bacterium | reverse complement strand
GTCATACATAGGGTAAGACATCAAGGGGTATGGTCTGTAATGTGTATAATATTATCAGCTATATTAATATATGTTACTGCAGTTGGTATGGGACTTCCATCTACAGCAGCAAGTGCAGAAGAGACAATTAATCAGATTCCTGAAGAAGCATGGGTTACTTTAGAGGAAGAGAGGCCATCTGCTGTTGTCCTTTTAAATCAAGTCAGAGAAGGTGTACCAGTTTATATGGCAATTCCTTTAATTGTTGTAGTTGGTTTGGCTTTTAAAGGAATGCCTACTTTAATATGTTTGCTATCAAGAATAATCTCAGCATTTATACTAGGTTTAGGTGCTAAAACCATTACATTTATGTCTTTAAGTGATTTGTTATTTACAGGTTTTTCAGATGCGGGTAACCATTCTGTGTCAATGATGCTATGGGTCGTTGCTTTTGGAAGCATTATGAGTATGATGAATGCTTTTGAACCAGTTGCAAAATTTGTATTAAGAAATTCCAGAAATGTCAGACATTTACTTTTCAATAATGGATTGCTTTGTATTTTTGGCAATGCGGTTTTAGCTGATGAGATGGCACAAATAGTGACAATTGGACCAATTATAAAAAACTTGACAGAAGAGAATGTGGAAGCTAGTGAAGAAGACATGTATAAGCTTCGTCTAAGAAATGCTACATTTTCTGATGCTATGGGGGTTTATTCCGCACAATTTTTCCCTTGGCATTGTTATGTTGTATATTTCCTTACTATAGCTAATTCTATATATCCTTTATATCAATTTGGGTTTAGTGATGTTATTAGATACAATTATATGTGTATAGTTTCAGTAGCATCCCTACTTTTACTTACCATAACAGGATTAGATAGATTCATACCATTATTTAAAATACCTAGTGAACCACAAGTAAGGTTAAAAAGAAAAGGAGATATTCCTTCTTCTGTACTAGTTACAAAAAATTAAAAGGCGAGAATGCTCGCCTTTTAATTTTTTTCTACATATTTTGATGTCATAAGATCTAGCATACCACCATAGGATACATTGAACTCTATTATAGACCCTACATGGATTTCTTTCTTGCAATTAGTGACATCTAAAATCATATGATCACTACTTGAGCCTAATATTTCTATTGAACTATCTATGGGAGTAATTCCATCTAATGCACAATCTTGTTTACCAAGAGCAACAATTGCCCTTTTTCTGTGGCCTTTATCTTCAAAATGTACCATGTTACCAAAAGCATCTCTACCAATTTCACCTATGGGATATGAAGGCTTTACCTTTAATTCTATTACTTGGGTTTTTAGTGTTATTGTATTTTGCTCCGTTCCAGGTATAGGTTTAAGATTTTTTATATCATAAGCAAGTAAAATTGCTTCTCCTATACGTAATTGATTGATACCAGGAGCAATTTCTCCTTTTTCAAGCAATCCTAAAGTAACTGTACTTCCCCCTGAAAGGGTTTTAATATTAACACCATATCTATTTTTTATTTCTTTAGCAAGTTCTACTAGAATTTTAGTATTTTCATAGCTAGGTAATACGCCGCCATAACAGCCTACGTTTGTACCAAGACCTTCAAATTCAATATTAGGTAGTTTTATAACTTTGCCTGCAATATCAACAACATCTTTAGGAAGGATACCTTCCCTTAAATCTCCTACGTCAACCATTAATATAACCTTGTGTATTTTATTTAATAGACTTGCTTTCTTTGATAACTCTTCTATTACTATAAGCTCTGAATTTAAACTACCATCTGCATATTTTACTACATCTTCTATTTCTGATAACATTGGAATCCGAATAAGATAAATAGGTACTTTGATTCCTGCTTTTCTCATATTTTTAATATTTTTTATTCGTGAATCTCCAAGTTTTAGAACCCCCCCCTTTTAACATGGCTTCTACTGCGGGGGTATAGGCACAAATTCCTTTTGTTATTCCCATTACTTCTATGTTATGCTGCTTACACATTCGCACTATTGCTTTAGCATTTCTTTGGATTTTTTTAGTATCTACAGATATTGAAGGGAAAACCATTTAATCACTCCCTTAGTACGTATTTATCTTCAAAATTAAATAAATGCAAATTATATGCCAGATAATATAAGATTTAGGTGTTTGAACCTGAGATTTTATGTGTTATATTTGATGTTTAAATTAATTAATTGTATATCTATTGACAATCTTGACAAATAACTTTGCCAATAATGACAATTTCAATGTTGTATAAAAAACTATATCTACTTTATAGATTTGTTTAATTATTGATTATGAAATAATTACAAAGCAAAAATAAAGCGCTTAGAAATTACCTTATAATAGGTTATTTTCTAAGTGCTATTACCTGAAAAATTATAATACTTTATTGAACTTTCTCCTCTAATATTCTTTTAAACAATATTTCATCTTCAAGTTTTAAATGTTCCATTATATTTTCATGCAACTCCTTTAAAAGTTCGTAGGTTCTGTCATAGGTCATACATCCATCTTGGGGGGCAGTATAATTATTGGTTATGGTTTTAAGTTTACTTAAAAGTTCCTCTGTATTATCTTCTTTTTCTTTATAAATATTAATTTCTTTTATAGCTTTATCTAGAAGTTCATCAATGGGTCTTATGCTATATCTTTTTATTAGTGGGAATATTCTAGTTTCTTGCCTAATAACATGTTGAACCATGTTAATTTGAATTGTATGGAATAATCTGTGTACTTCAAAAAGTTCTTCATGTTCTAAGCCATGGACCCTCATGATAGTAGTAGTCAATTTACTTAAATCTTTTAATTGATCTGAAAGCTTTTTATGATAATTTTTAATAATATAATCTACTATATCTCCATAAGGTTGATTAAGCCAAATATTTCCTTCCATTCCTGTCCCTCCTATATTTTTAAATAAATTATATAACTAATTGCACATAAAAACTTTGATATATATCAAAAACTTAATATGGAAAGTATATTTTTTAACAAAATATATTAAAAATTGTATAAATTATGAAGGTAGAAAGGCAAGAAAAACAATATGTTATTAATATCTTGAATAATGGATTTTATTATGATATATTAACTTTAACGATGTTTGTTAATGAAGTAACAAAAAGAACAATCTACATGGTACTAACTAATTGATAGTTATAGAATTAACTATCCTTTAACATTTTAGTTGTTTTTTATATAATCTAATTATAGGCAATTTCTAATATTATATGAGGGAGGAGTTATAATTGTTTGAAATTGTTGAGAAAAAATTTCTTGCTCCAAACATTGTTTCAATGGACATATTAGCTCCTAGGGTTGCAAATTCAGCTAAGCCTGGCCAATTTGTAATTGTAGTTGCAGATGAAAAAGGAGAAAGGGTTCCACTAACAATTTGTGATTATGACACAGAAAGGGGAACAGTAAAAATAGTAATCCAAACAATAGGTGCTACTACAAAGAAAATTGCACAACTGGAAAAAGGTGATTACTTAAGAGATTTTGTAGGCCCCCTTGGAAGACCATCAGACTATGTAAATGAAGATTTAGAAGAAGTAAAGAAAAGAAAGTACTTATTTGTAGCTGGAGGCGTGGGAACAGCTCCTGTATATCCTCAAGCTAAATGGTTCAAAGAAAATGGTATTGATGTGGATGTAATCATAGGAGCAAAGACTAAAGAATTAATAATACTAGAAGACAAAATGAGAGAAGTAGCTGGAAACCTATATGTATGTACAGATGATGGTAGCTATGGATTTGGTGGGATGGTAACTGCTATGATTGAGGAACTTGTTGAAAATCAAGGAAAGAAATATGATGTAATAGTAGCCATTGGACCTATGATCATGATGAAGTTTGTATGTTTACTTACTAAAAAATATGGAATTAAAACTATTGTAAGCCTTAACCCAATTATGGTAGATGGAACAGGAATGTGCGGTGCTTGTAGGGTTAATGTAGGTGGAGAAACTAAGTTTGCCTGTGTAGATGGCCCAGAATTCGATGGACATTTAGTTGATTGGGATTTAGCTTTACAGAGACTTGCACAGTACAAGAAAGAGGAAGAGGAATTAGCTAAAAGAGGGGAAGAAAAAGTGTGAACATGCCAGCAGGGAGGTGCTAACTAATGGATATGTTCAAAAGAGTGCCAATTGCAGTACAGGATCCAAAAGAGAGGGTAAAAAATTTTGATGAAGTTTGTTTAGGATATACAGCAGAGGAGGCAATGGCTGAAGCAAAAAGATGCTTGCAGTGTAAACATAAACCTTGTGTTGGCAATTGCCCAGTAAGAATTGATATTCCAAGATTTATAAAGGCTATCGCTGATGGCGAATTTGAACAAGCTGCCCATATATTAGCAGAATATACTGCATTACCTGCAGTTTGTGGTAGAGTTTGTCCCCAAGAAACCCAATGTGAAGAAAAATGTGTAAGGGGCATAAAAGGTGAAGCAGTATCCATAGGGAAACTAGAAAGATTTGCAGCAGATTGGGCACGTGAAAATAATATTAAAGTTGGAAAGACTAAAGAGAAAAATGGATTTAAAGTTGCAGTTATAGGTTCTGGTCCTGCAGGAATTACTTGTGCAGGGGACTTGGCCAAGGAAGGATATGATGTAACAATATTTGAAGCTCTTCATGAGCCAGGTGGAGTACTAGTCTATGGAATTCCAGAGTTTAGGCTTCCAAAGGAATCAGTTGTTAAGCCAGAAATAGAAAACTTAAAGAGACTAGGTGTAAAAATTGAAACAGACGTTGTTGTAGGAAGAACTGTTACCATAGATTCATTGTTAAATGATGAAGGATTCCATGCTGTGTTTATTGGTTCTGGTGCTGGACTTCCGAAGTTTATGGGTATTCCAGGAGAGAACTTAAATGGTGTATTTTCAGCCAATGAATTTTTGACTCGTAACAATTTAATGAAGGCTTATAGAGAAGATTATGATACACCAATTAAAGTTGGCAAAAAAGTTGCTGTAATAGGTGGCGGAAACGTAGCAATGGATGCTGCTAGAACTGCATTAAGGCTTGGTTCCGATGTAACTATTGTATATAGAAGAACTGAAAAAGAATTACCAGCCAGGGTAGAAGAAGTACACCATGCAAAGGAAGAAGGAGTAAAATTTGAAATGTTGACTAACCCAGTGGAAATTATTGGAGATGAAAATGGATGGGTTAAATCAATAAAATGCATAAGAATGGAATTAGGGGAACCTGACGAATCAGGTAGAAGAAGACCTGTGCCAATTGAAGGTTCAGAGTTTGAAATGGAAGTAGATACTGTAATAATGGCCTTAGGTACATCACCAAATCCACTTATTGCTTCAACAACTGAGGGCTTAGAAGTAGATAAAAGAGGTTGTATAATAGTAGATGAGAATGGACAAACTACTAGGGAAGGCGTATTTGCTGGTGGAGATGTTGTAACTGGTTCTGCAACAGTTATACTAGCAATGGGCGCAGCAAGAACAGCAGCTGCTGGTATAGATAAATATATAAAAGAAAAATATGGGGAAAAGACAGAAGCCTAAATTAAAATATAAGTATTGGTTTAAACCAATACTTATATTTTTTTACTAATAGCATTGGCGTTTACAATATTTATAATTATGTTATAATATTTAGAGTAGCGAAATTTTAAAGAGGTGGTAGAATGACAGAAGAATTGGATACTGGTAAAAGGCAGTTACGTAAAGATGTAATGAATACTGCTGGCCCTATATTAATAGAAGTACTATTAAGTTCCCTTTTTGGAATGGTAGACATGATGATGGTAGGGCGTATTCCTGATGCAGGGGAGGCAGCAGCATCTATAGCTGCCATTGGTCTTACAAACCAGGTAGTGTTCATTGCTTTGTCCTTAATACAGTCCTTAAATGTCGGTGCAACAGCCATGGTTGCCAGATATGTTGGTGGCAAAAGAATTGATAGGATAGAAAATGTAGTAAGGCATGTAGTATTACTAACCCAGCTTTTAATAGCCATACCTATTCTTATATTAGGCTTAAATTTTGCAGAAAAATTTATGATCTTTTTAGGAGCAGAAGCAGATGCCATATTGTATGGAACAAGCTATTTTAAAGTCATCATGTTAGGTCTTGTATTCCAATCCTTTAATCTTTCAATATATGCAGTCTTAAGGGGAGCTGGAGATACCAAAACACCTATGAAAATAAATCTTACGGCAAATTCTCTAAATGTAATTGGCAATGCCATTCTAATATATGGACTATTTGGGGCACCCAGATTAGGTGTTACAGGTGCTGGTATTTCTACATCCCTTTCACAGCTTATTGCATCTATACTAATCCTGATAAGAATCCTTAAAAATCAAACTATTATAAGATTAAATTTAAAAGAAAGATTTAAATTTAATAAGGATATAATGTATAATTTAGTTAAAATTGGTGTACCAGCTTCATTGGAACAAATAGCCTTTAGGGTGGGAATATTATTATTTGTAAGAATTGTAGCTTCTCTAGGAACTGTAGCCTATGCAACCCATCAAATAGGATTAAATATATTAAATTTATCCTTTACGCCAGGACATGCCTTTGGAATAGCCGCTTCATCTTTAGTAGGAAGAAGCCTAGGTGCAGAAAAAGCAGATAAGGCTGAAAAGTATGCTAAAGAATGTAGGAAATTAGGTTCAATAATTGCTTCAGCCATAGGATTTATTTTCTTTTTCTTTGGTGGTCTGATAGCAAGCCTATATACTAGTAATCCAATTATAATAAGTGAAGCTGCAAATATATTAAAGGTTGCAGCAGTAGTGCAGCCCTTCCAATCATCCCAGCTAATAACTGCAGGAGGCTTAAGGGGGGCAGGAGATACGGTATGGACTTTAGTGGCCATATTTATTAGTGTGTTAATTATAAGGGTAGCCTTTGCATATATATTTATACATATTGTGGGAACAGGGTTAATAGGTGCATGGTATGCTATTTTAATCGATCAAATAGTTAGGTGGGCCCTTGTATTATTTAGATTTAGAACGGGCAAATGGAAATATGTTCATATAAGATAAAGCTTACCAGGCTAAACCTGGTAAGCTTTATTATTTCATTATGTTCCTCTCTATGTTTTCAGCAAAGGTTTTGGCCCTCTCTTCAATATTAGGTACCTTTTTTATGGCTCCCTTGTCATTGGCAGTGGCCATTAGGGCAAAATAGGGTGGCAGCCTAAAGGTTTTGTTTATATTTAAGGCACTAATAAGCTGTCTAGCCAAAGCATCGGAGCCTGAATGACCAGAAACGATTATTGCAAATAGGCTTTTATCATAAAATTTAGTTTTTCTAAATAGAGCAGTAAGCCTATTTATAACTGCCACAATATTTGCAGATATCATGTCATTATAGTTTGGACATATAAATATTACTGCATCAGCTTCTAATATACTGGGATATACTTCTTCTACAATAATTCCACCATAAAAGCATTTGCTTTGCTGACCAAAATATTTACATGTAGTGTAGGGACAGGCTGCACAATCTACTATATCCCCTTTTCCAACATTTATTTCAGATATATTTTCTAACTTTAAATTAGATTTTACCATTTTCCACAATGATAATGAGTTAGATGTATTCCAGTTACTTGAGTGAAGGGCTAAAATTTTAGGATTCTTAATCCTTTTAATATTATCATTAGCAAATCTAAGGCCCAATTTTCTGCATTGCATAAAACATATTTCTTCTGTGGTCATTTTATATACATTTATTAAGGGAATAAAATTATCTAAATTTCCTGTAGCTTCAACTATGGGCCTACCTGGAAATCTTAAACCTAGTAGGTTGCTTTGAAATATAATATATTGGGCATAGGTTTTAGTATAGAGCTGATATTTACTATGTATTAATACTATGCCTTCTGAACCAAGAAAGGCACCTTTTCCTCTATTTATAAGACTTAAGAAGAAATTATTAAGATTGTTACTAATTCCAGTTGCAGGTAGTTCTACAGCAAAAATTATTTTCTTGTTTCTTAAATCAGGAATTTTATTAAAATTATCAACAACCTTATAATTAATCTTTTCTGTTGCATAATCTATCATCTTTTTTAAAAAGGAGGAAGGTTTTTCAGGAAGTATTAAATAAAATTCTTTCATATTATTGTCACTAGCCTTTCATAGCTTTCTTTTATTCTTTCATATAGTTTAGCTGGTAATTTAAGCCTTTCCACTTCTATATGACCTTTTATTAGCCTTATTTTAGAACCCATGTAACATCCCCCCATATAAGAAGAACCATAGAACCATTCCCCCTTTATAGTAGAGATTATTGATAGGGCACCTGATGAAAGGCTTGGTGCTACATAGGGTTTGAAACCAAAGCTTCTAATTACTTTATTAGCACTTAAAGTTTTTTCAGTTAAATAATCAGATATATCTTCATCATAATCCTTTATGCTATTGGCTACAATTAAGCCTTCCCCATGGGGGCCAAAAATCCTTCCTTCTTCCAGAAAGTGTAAAGTATCCTCTGACATTTCAGCATAAAAACATGCCCTTCCATACATAACCCCAAGTCCATATCCTATTATTTGGTTTGAAGCTAATCCCTTAAAATCCATATTTCCATCAGGGTCTTTATTGCTTTCTAAAAAGGCAACTTTACACAATAAATCTACTGGATCTGATACAACAGCAAATATTCCTTTAAAATTAGAGCTTCTAGCCAATCTTGCATACTCTTTTATTATTTCGCTATTAGATTCAAATTGGATCATTCTTACATCCTTAATATTACTTCCTACAGGAGGTACTCCCTTGGAAGCACAGAAAATTAACATATGACAGTTAAATAGGTCCTTTTTTGTAATTGCTTCTGTAGGAGGAAATGCCTTAGGATTGAAGGTCTTTCTTATTTGATTTATTTCATGTAGCCAACGCTTTGACCTATTTTCATTTCTATCATATATGCCAATTCTATTGATACAATCTCCACCTAAAAGTCTCAACCCTATTAAAAGGGTGCTGCCTACATCTCCTAGGGCAACTGTATTTACATTCCATTTATCTTTAGGTCCTTCTTCTAAGGCTATTTGCCAATTAGGATATTCGGTATTTATTGATATGACTGACTTATTATTTATTCTATCTATTATCCAATTGGGTAGGTTTAGTGAATAATCCCCATCATCTAATAATAAGAGCCTTAATCCTTCCCTATTTATGAAGAGCAGGGAGGGGTCACTTACTAAAAAGCTTCTTCTTGATTTCATAGGATCCATCTTGTTTAAAAAATAAAGGTTTCCTTTATTTGCTCTTGCTTCTTTTTCTGATATATTATTGAGGCCATCATGTTTATGGAAAGAAAATAGAATTTTATTCTCTAACTTATAGTAATAAATCATATCAACCCATCCTTTGTTATCTTAAGACTAAGTTTTCAATTCTCTTTAAGTTTTCCAGATCCTTTTCTAAATAATCTGTAGGTTTTAAATTTCGTATTGAATCAGCATAAATAGAGGAATCTGGTCTTCTAGGTGATATGAATATTTGTCCTAAATTTCTAATTATTAAACTTTTTCCGTGAATTTCCTGATAGCTTTTTTGTATCTCTTTAAAAATTTCTATAGTATTTATTAAACATATTTCAGAGAATTCATATATGTTTTTTGCAGAAGTATTTTTAATAAAATTAGGAAAAACATATGGTAGTATTAAATTTATGCTTGGAATTATATAATCTTGGTTATAATCTTCCCTTAATACTGCATCTCCGCCTATAAATGGATATTGTGCACTTTCATTAAACCAAAGCTTAAGGTTAGGGATAAAGTAAGCAGTATCCACATCAATATTTTTAGCATGTCCAATTTCTTTACCTCTACCAGTAAGTATTCCTACAACTAATTTTTTGATCTTAATATCATTATTTCTTAAAATAGGTTCTATTACATTTAATCTATAGCCTTTATGCAATAGGTCATCTACCAATATTATAGGGCGGTTGAAAGAGGCTAGCATCTTGGCCTGATCATCTAAGCTTAAATAGTTAGGGGAAGCCCCTATTGTAAAGTCTCTAATGTTGGGACTAAAAATTTTTTCTGTATGCATTGATTTAGTTACAGTATTTGGTAAAATCCTACCATTTAATATGGCTCCAAAGGGGACACACATATTGGGACCAAGAATTCTCTTTTTTTCTTGTACTATAGGCACCCTATTTATATCACATATTATTTGAATAAGTTTACTGTATATCATATCCCTATTGAATACCAAAACTAATTCTCCTGGATATAGGTTAGCTATGGCTCTTTTTAATCTATTTCGAGTTTTATCTATTATTGATAATATGTTTTTATTGTGATCAAAGGGAGGTTTCAGCAAGGTTTCGAAATCCTGGCTTAATGTTATAGGCTTGCTCATATCAACAATATATACTTTATTATTGTTACAATAAAAGGGTGCTTCTACAAAGCCTTGAAGGATTATATTTTCAATGATGTGTCTATTTTCTTCATAGCTTAAATAGTTTAAATATATGGCATGATTATATTCTGATTCAACACAATGGGCTAAAGTTTCATTTAATACAATTTCTGATAAATAATTATCTCTATCTTTGACAAAAAGCCCTGCTATTACTACTATTCTACCTCTTAAATTTTCTCTAATATAGTTTGTAATTGTAGTGTCCTTAAATTCATCATAAAGCATGCTGTTTTTAACCCAGTAGAAAATAGAAAACCCAAGTAACTTATTTTTTGCTGCATCCTGAAGTAATAATATATTCAAGTCATTTTTTTCCTTAAGCTTTAATAAAAGTTCCCTGTTAATTTCAGACTTAAAATTATTACAAATATAATTAACAATTTTTTCATCTAATTTATTAAAAATTTCTATTTCAATAGTTTTAGTTTGAATAAGAGATTTATATCTAGGTTCATTTAAATAAAGACCATATTTATATATATATTGTTGGGCCAATGGATCCATTTCATTAGATATATCCATATTTAGATCGATAGCCCTTCTTATATGGCTTGAACTAATGTCTTCATATTGGGGTGGTAGGGAGAGTCTCAAAACTTTACCTTTAATTTCTTTGATTCTTTCTTCAACAATGCTTATATCATCATGTTTGGATTCTAGACTTTTTCTATCAAATATTATGTGTGAAAACTCTTTCAAAAGCCCATCTTTTTTATAGGCACTGGCATTAATCAAAACGTCTGTTCCTACTACAATATATACTTCCTTGCCTTCAAAAATAGATTTAAGCTTAAGTAGATCCTTGTCGTTAGCAATATTTATGGGTATTTCACTTGGGAATAAATAAATGTCTATTTCATGGCCTATGGTCATAGATATAATATTCTTTCTAAATTTATGGGGTTGGACCCTTTTAGACCATGAAAATTCATCAACTGCTAAATATACTTCAAAGCCTAGGTTTCTTATTTCTAAGGCAATTTCCTTATGGCTTAAAGAAAAGGGGTCAAAACTTCCTGGGAAAAAGGCAATCTTATTGTTTGTTTCCAAGGAAAATTCTCCATACTGAAACTCGTAATCAGATATAAATCTATAAATATGGTTTAAAGAGGCAGAATTAATAAGAAGTATAAATTCATCATCTTCCATTTCATCTAGAAGGGTTAAGATCTTCTTTGATATATATTTAAATATATCAAGTCTCTGATGTAAATTTAGTTTACTTGAATTAAAAATATCCCATGCTAAAACTCTAAAGGCTTCTATTTTTATTTCATAATCAAAGGATACCATTCCATTTAATATAAGGCTTAATAGTCGAATAAGTCTGTTTCTATTGGTTTTTTTATCCTCTTTAAACCTTTTAATATATTCTGGATAATTTTCAATGGCTACACTAATTGTTTTAAGAAGAAGGAATACTACTTGAGTATTTGATTGTTTTATTTTGTCTTCAAAATCATCTATAACTTCATCTAATTCAATAGGATGCAAATATAATAAAAGCTGGCCTAAATAATTTGGAATAAACTTAGTAAATTGGTAGCTTTGCATCTCTAAAGCTCTTAATAGTTCTACCACTATATCATTTCTCTCTTCCAGGGATAAAAATTTAAATATATTTAAAAGGGTAAATCCAGCGTAATTTCTTACTTTCTCAAAGGCACTAACTTTTAGTAAATTACAAAAATGCATACCTATGTGAAAGCCATTTGAATTAGGGGATTTTTTTACCTGATCATATAATATATCTATATTTATTTTTTTGTTCATCCATTCAGTGGCAGTTTTTAAATTCTGTAAAAATATGACAGATATATTTTCTTTATCCTTTTCATAATTGTCCTTAAGTAGTTTAACTATATTTTCATCTATATGAAATTTAACAGCTATTTGATACTTTAGATAATTTTCTGGAACATTTTCTGAAGCTCTAACATTATTTGTTATCCATTTTTCCATGGCATTTTTAAAGCTTTCATTTTTAATAAGCCTATGACCAATTCTATTTATTATGTCTAAAGTAGCTAAACGTATTTCTATAGAGATAGAATCTAATTGAAGCATAATGTATTTAAGGATTGCATTTAATTCAGAGGTACTTAAACATTCTAAGGGTATATAATTTACAGTTTGACAGAGATAAAATTGGCTTGTAATGGACATGGATTTGAAATTTTCATAATATCTTATTAGAACCTTGGAATATTTTTCACAATGCTCAGATCTACAGTTAGTAAAAAGTGAATTTATAATATTTTGCAAATTGTATTGCCATTCAATTGCAAAATCTATTAGTTTATGGTCCGGATAAAGTATGCTTCTTATTATTTTATCTAAGAGCATTTCGCTTGTTAATTTTGGTTCAATTACTTTGGCTGATTTAGGTACTTCCTTTCTATATTCTTCATCATATTTACTGATTAAGAGCCCTATTAGCTCAGAGGCTTCTTTTCTTATATCATCTTCTCTATGGAGCAATAAATCTGTCAGATAATTTAAAACCAGTATTTTTTGATTTTGGGTAAGATAAGTAGAATATTCCTTGAATATCTGTAAGTAAAGGCGTACAATTTTCCAATTGTATTCAGTCCTGGCCATTTCTAGAATCTTGTTAAAGCTTTCGTCATCAAAGAGCTTGGCCATTAATTTAATATTATGGTCAATGGCTAGAAATTTAATATTGTTGATAATTTCTCTTTCATTTAATAGGGAAAAGGGCTTTTGTTTTTCTCTTTTATGGTGTTGAGCTGTTAAAGTTGTATCAACCCCAAGGTTTATAATATAGTCTTCAAAATCCTTTAATTTATGATATACCTTTCTATATCTTAATTCCTTGTTCATGTCCACATTATCAAGCTTATTTAAGATAATATTATAAGCTTCATCTAGTGTAAAAATATGCATTTTATTATCTTTGTTTTTAACCCTAAAGTCTGAATATATTAAAATAAGGGATTCTAATGGTAGATTTTCAAGTTCTAAATCCCAGGTTGAATGATTAGTAGCTATATGGCCAATTTTTTTAAGATTAAATTTTTCAAACCACTTTTCAGTATAATAATAGTGAAGATAGGGAACCCTGTTAATTTCTTCTTCCATAACTCCATACTTTCCTATATCATGGCCTAGAGCGGAACCTACTACAATACCTAAATCAATGGGAAGACCTAATTTTTTAATTTGTCTTCCTATATACAAGCTTATATAGTTTACTCCTAAAATATGTTCTAGGGTGTTATGTCCTGTTAGGGACAAATCTATCTTCATCATTTCATATATCCAATTCTCTAAAAAAGCTTTTTTGAATACAAAATACTCTTTAGTTACATCCTTTTCTTCTTCTTTAGTTAAAAATTCTAAAGAATAATGGTGCTGAAAACTCTCTTTATTGTATTTTTCCTCTATTTGAGAAAAAATTCTTAAAGTATTTAAATAGAAAAATACTAGGGGATTTAAATGTTTATTAAACTTCCTATTAACCTTTTCAGGAAAGGAAAGGTGAAGCACCCAATCAAACATATACTTTAAAATATCTTCTTTTGGTTTATGCCAATATTTACTATACACAGGGTAAAAGAGCTCTAAAATTGACATGGCATCATATTTATTGTTAAGCAAATTCATTTTCAATAAATTATTAAACTCTTTCTTAGAAAATATCCTCGTAATTTCCTCCTTGTAATGGTCTAGATAATCCTTATCTGCTTCCTCAGACAATAAAGAATAGACTTCTTTAAAGGGACCCATATTTACAATCTTTTCCAAGCCTCCCTTCCCGTTTTAGTATCTGCAATTCCCCCTAGGGCTGTTTCTTTTAAAGATTCAGGCATAAGCTTGCCTACCTTATACATAGCCTCCACTACTTCATCAAAGGGTACAAAGCTTTTTACTCCAGCCAAGGCCAAATCTGCAGAAATTAATGCATTAGCTACACCTGATGCATTTCGTATAGAACATGGGAATTCTACTAAACCTGCTACTGGGTCACATACAAGTCCCATAACATTAATAATGGAGAAAGATGCTGCATTAAAGGAAGCTTCTACACTTCCTCCTGCCAATTCTACTACGGCTGCTGCTGCCATTGCACTGGCAACTCCACATTCTGCTTGGCATCCACCTTCAGCCCCTGATACAGTTGCATTTTTGACCACTATTTCTCCTATTCCTGCAGCTGTAAACAGTCCCATTACTAAATCTTCATCTGAAAGGTTTAATCTTTCTTTTACAGTTAAAAGTGCAGCAGGTAATATACCAGAGGCTCCAGCAGTAGGTGCAGCAACAATTCTTCCCATTGAAGCATTAACCTCTGAAGTAGAAAGGGCCATTGCCATGGCAGAGTTTATTAATTTTCCACATATGGTTTTATTGTTATTTTTATAATCTTCTACTTTTTTGGCATTTCCTCCAGTAAGCTTGCTTACAGAAATTACTTCTTTATCTAAGGAATACTTTGCGGAGTTTTGCATAGTTGATAATATTTCCTTCATTTTTTCTATTAATTCTTCATGTGTAAGTCTAGAACTTTCAATTTCCTTTTCTATTATAATTTGAGAAATCTTACTGTTTCTTTCTTTACATAGTTTTATTAGTTCAGATGCTGTATTAAACATATTATCACCTCTCAATTGGATTAATTCCTGTTATATACAATATTTCATTTAAAGAAGCTATTGCTTCTATGGTATTATTTTCTACAGGATTATCTAATTCTACAACCATAGTAGCTATTTTATTTTCCCTAGTTACCTTCATAGTTGCAATATTTATGTTATGATTAGATAGTATGGTAGTAATTTTACTTATTATGCCTTTTTTATCCCTATA
Source organism: Tissierellia bacterium (assembly GCA_012728365.1). Classification (GTDB taxonomy): domain Bacteria; phylum Bacillota; class Clostridia; order Tissierellales; family Tepidimicrobiaceae; genus JAAYFE01. The sequence continues at coordinate 1,701 of JAAYFE010000007.1, read as the reverse complement.
TTTTATTAAAATTGTAGGGTAGTTCCCTGTAAACTCTATTTCAGTACCATTTATATTTGTAATTACAACATTTCCACCACCAATGGAAGAACCTATTACATAAAAGCTTTCTTTATTTTCATAGTGAAATACAATTTTAGCTGTATTAGGATGTACATACCCTAAATTTTCTTCAATAAACTCTATGTCAATACCTTTTTTTTCTGCAATTTTCAATGAGTTCCTAATTTGATCATCTGAAGGATCCATTCCCAATATACCAGCAACTAAGGCCTTATCAGTACCGTGCCCCTTATAGGTTTTAGCAAAGGATCCATGTAGGTAAAAAGTAACCTTGTAAAATGAATTATCTGCTAGGTTTCTTGCAATTTTGCCTATTCTAGCAGCACCTGCTGTGTGGGAGCTGGAAGGGCCTATCATAACTGGACCTAATACATCAAACACGCTATAATCTTTCATATTAAACCTCCTTTATATAAGGTGTATTAATTTTAGCATTAAAATTTATAAAAGGCAATAAAGAGTGTATTGTGGTTAATTTCTTTTCTGTTTAACTATTATATATATTCCTGCTAATATTAAAAGGACTGGCCAATATTTAAATATATTGTAGATTCTAAAAAAACTCGGGAATACCATATCTAAAAGTTTTATGGTACCAATTATAATAAGTATAAGGCCAATAAATAGGGGAGTATTTTTTGTTGAGGAATCATCTTTATCATATACCATATCATTGTTTTCTGGTATTACAATAGCACATACTATATAGGTTAGTATTCCTGTCATAAAATTCATAGTAGATAAAAGTACCCAAAAAATTCTAACTATTACAGGGTCAATATTAAAATACTCTCCTAACCCTCCACAAACCCCTGATATGATAATATCTTTAGAGGATTTTGTTAATTTCTTATTCATTTAAATTGCCTCCTTTAAATATTTATTTTAATTCTATCAGATACTGGACAAAAGGTGAATAATTTATTAAACTCTTCCTGATAGTTGTTAATTATTAAGCTTAAATTATTTATTCCTTAAAAATTCTGATAATTTAATATATAATATAAGTGTAAACATATTTAACTGGGGAGATTTATATGAATAGAAATAAGAATACTAAAGAGCTTTTGGTAAGCAGCTTTAAAGAACAGTTATTACATACCCCCTTTGAAAAGATAACTGTCAAAATGATAACAGATAAAGCTGGGGTTATTAGAACTACTTTCTATAACTATTTTAAAGATAAATATGAAATATTTGAATACATACTAGAAAAAGAGCTTTTTGCCGTTTTATATGCCTTAGTAGAAAATGATTTAGAATCAGAGGCTTTAAAAATGATCTTTACCTTTTTTGATAAGAACAGATCTTTTTATAAGGAAGCCTTTAAAACTGCAGGACAGAATTCCTTTGAAGAAATACTTTCTAAGAAGGTATTTAAACTATGTAAGATATTAATAAAAAAACATGGGTTAAAAATTGATATTAAAAATGAAGCTTTAACTGTTGATGTAATTGCAAAGTATTATGCTATAGGTATAGTTTATGTGCTAAAGATGTGGATATTAGACAATAATAATGAAAAAATAACCAGTGAAGAAGTATATGATGCTTATATTTATCTAATTACCCATAACATATTGGAAATTTTAGAATAGTAAAATGTAGAAATAATTATTATTCAGGAGGATCTTATGT
>JAAYFE010000100.1 GCA_012728365.1 Tissierellia bacterium | reverse complement strand
TAGTTAACACTCCATCAATAGTTTGATTAATGACTCTAAGTCTAGTTATTTCTTTTTGAGTCATATTAAATATCTCCTCTCTCATATATGACATTTTATCAGAATGAATTTAATATGACATTATCATAGAATAATAATATTTTTTTAAAAAATTAGTTGACAAATTTATAAATTGATATTATCATATAGATTAATATTTCAAAAATTTTAGCACATAAAAGTGTTGAAGGAGAGAAACACATCTAAAGTTATTTATAGAGAGTTGGGAAGGGTGGAAACCAACAATAACTGGATGTGATATATACACTCCTGAACTGATTCGCTGAAAGGTAATCCAAGTAGGTGAATCCGAAAGCCCATCGTTACAAGGGATAGGACTGTTAGGTCTGATTAAGAGAGGTGACTTGTGTCACAAATAGGGTGGTACCGCGGAAAATCTTTCGTCCCTATGAATATAGCTTTAGGCTGTATTGATAGGAACGAAAGATTTTTTTATACCTAATTTAAGATGATAAGTTGATCTAGGTCAACTTAAAGGAGCTCCTAAAATATTTAAGCTATGGAAAAATAATAATTTGGTAAATAGAATCACAAGAGGCGCCTGAATTAACTAAAAAGTTCACTTGTACAAGTTGAATTCAATCTATACCAAGTATGATTAAGGGAGGGTCTTTAATGAAAAAGATTATGATTACTAAGTTACTTACAGTATTTTTAATAAGCATGATTTTCTTAAGTGCTTGTAGTAGCAGTGGCGCTACTGTAAAAAGTCAAAAAGAATTTACAATTGGAATTAGCCAACTGGCTGAACATCCTGCCTTGGATGATGCAAGGCGTGGTTTTGAAGATGGTCTAAAGGAGCTTGGAATTGAAGCTAAAATAGAGTACCAAAATGCCCAAGGAGATATACCAACTTCCTTAAGTATTGCTCAAAAATTTGTAAAAGATGAAGTAGACCTAATATATGCCATAGCAACACCAGCAGCCCAAAGTGCTAAACAGGCAAGTTCTCATATTCCAATAGTATTTTCTGCAGTTACAGACCCAGTTGATGCTGAGCTAGTGGACTCAATAGAGTCTCCAGGAGGCAATGTAACTGGAACCTCAGATGAAAGTCCAATGGATAGGCAACTTCAACTATTCAAGGATTTAGATGATAGCATCAAGAAAATTGGAATCATCTTTAACACTGGTGAACCTAATTCCCATATTCAAGTAGATAGAGCAAAGGAACTTGCAGCCAGCATGGGGCTTGAAATAATTGAAGTAGGAATAAATACAATTAATGACATTCCCCAAGCTGTGGATTCCATTTCAAAGAAGGTAGATGCCATATATACAATAACAGACAACATGGTAGCCTCAGCCATTAATGTAGTTGCAGAAAAGGCTATTGAAAACAAGATGATTACTGTTGGTGCAGAAGAATCCCATCTTGCAGGAGGCATACTTATAACTGATGGAATAAGCTACTATGAACTTGGAAAGCAATCAGCCAGAATGGCTAAAGAAATATTAGTGGATGGTAAATCACCTGGTGATATTCCTGTAGAAACTGCAAGTAATACTAAAAAAGTATACAACGAAGAAACATTGAAGGCTTTAGGTTTAGATGCAAATAATAAGGCATTTGAAGGAGCTGAAAAATTTGCAAGGTAGTTAGATTCATAGGAGGTGTAAAATGAATTCCTTAATAATTACTTCTATAGAACAAGGCTTAATATTTGCCATACTAGCCATGGGAATATTTATAAGCTACAAGGTACTGAATATAGCAGATCTTTCTGTTGAAGGCACATTTCCCTTTGGTGCCTTCATCTTCGCAAAATTCATAGCCATGGGAGTTGATCCCATCATCAGTACTATACTAGCCTTTGCCATTGGCACACTGGCAGGCCTTATGACAGCTGTATTATTCATTAAGCTAAAAATAAAACCCCTTTTAGCTGGTATTTTAACCATGACCATGCTATACTCCGTTAACCTTAGAATAAATGGAAAATCCAATATACCGCTATTTAACTATGATTCAATTTTCCAATTGCTTCCTGTTTTACTATTACTGGCTCTTTTAGTTGTAGTAATAAAAATATTGTTAGATACCTTCCTAAAAACAGAAATAGGATATCTTTTAATAGCCACAGGAGACAATGAAACCCTAGTTAAGTCCCTGGGTGCCAACAGCAATAAGTATAAGATAATTGGACTTATGTTATCCAATGGCCTTATAGCCCTAAGTGGAGCATTGATGGCTCAGTATCAAGGCTTCGTAGATATTACTATGGGAACTGGAGTTATTGTAATTGGTCTGGCCTCAATTATAATTGGGGATACAATAAAGAAAAATTCAACCATATTGGCAAATACAACAAGGGCAATAATTGGAGCAATTATATACAAGATAATAGGTGGCATAGCAATAGACCTAGGCTTAGCACCTAGTGATTTAAAAGCCATAAGTGCAATCATTGTAATATTGTTTATAGCTTATAACAATCTGGCCATTGATTTATTTGCATCAATAAAGAAAAAAGGAGAAGGAGCATATGTTAAGAATACAAGGCTTGTCAAAAAAGTTTAATAAGGGCACTGATAATGAAATTGAAGTATTTAATAACTTTAACCTACTTATAGAGGAAAATAAGTGTACTGCAATAATAGGGCCTAATGGCTGCGGCAAGAGTACCCTTCTTAATATTCTGGCTGGAAGTATTTTACCAGATTCGGGTAACATAATACTTAATAAGGAGGATATATCCAATTTAAGTGAGGAAAAAAGGTCCAAGTATATTGGAAGGGTATATCAGGATCCTTCCATGGGTGTTTCTCCTAGCCTAACTATTTTAGAAAACATGTCCTTAGCAGACAAGAAGGGAGAAAAATTTACTCTAAGAAGATTAATTAGAAAAAATAATATAGATAAGTATGTGGAACTGTTAAAAAGTCTAGGCTTAGGCCTTGAAAACAAACTTAACACCAAAGTAAAGTATCTATCTGGAGGCCAAAGACAATCCTTATCTCTAATAATGGCTACTATGAAACATCCTGATTTACTACTTTTAGATGAACATACAGCAGCCTTAGACCCTAAAACCTCCCATATAGTTATGGAGAAAACTAAGGAACTACTAGATAAATACAAAATTACTACCATTATGATATCCCATAATATGAAGGATGCCATTGAATATTCAGATAGGATTATAATGCTTAATAAGGGCAGGATAATATTAGATAAGGCCAGCAAAGATACCACTGAAGGAGAGTTAATGGATATATATAGGGCTAAACTTTTTGAAGAAATAGCTTAAAGGGTAATTCTCAAAGATCTTATCTCTTTGAGAATTGCCCTTTATTATTAAAGAAAACCTGTAAGAGCTCACATATTTTTCTGTAAAAATGCTGGGCCTGTTCATTTGGTTTTCTTGATTTTTTACTATTATAATCTCTTTTTCTATTAGTTTGTTTTTTATTAAGTCCTTAGATACATGTCTATCATTCTCAAGTATAAACTGAAAGTCTAACTGACTTGCATACTCAATCTTCATTATTAACACTCTCTTCCTAATAGAATTTCTAAAGGCCACAATGCTTTAACAAAATAACAATTTGTACTACTTAAGAACCATGAAAATTATTGCAAATAAAATTGCAATCTTCCATGATATTTCTCTGGCTATTAAATTTTTCTCTACTGCTTCTGGAAATAGCCTAACTACTAAGTATGCCCAAGAATACTTAAATAAAACTGAAAGCAATAGTAACGCAAAAAAGAAAACTAGCACATTATTAATAGCTACCATTAAATCTCCTCCTAATATAAGTTTCCAGAGTTATTACAAATGTATATTCACTTAATTGATAATCAATAACATTATCCTCTTAAATTTCCCTTATGATATATATTCTATAATCTTTAGCAAACTCCTTCTAATTTTTTACATAATGTCCTATGCTTATTAGCAGGTCTGTTTTCCCTATACACTATTGCATTGACAGAATCTATAGAATATGAAAAAATTATTGTATGACTTAAGGCTGGTGATATTATGAGCATACCTGAACATTTAATAGAAAAAATACAAGCAATACCTGAAAAGCCAGGTGTATATATGATGAAGGATTTCCATGGAAATATTATATATATTGGTAAAAGTAAATGTTTAAATAAAAGGGTAAGATCCTATTTTTACACCAATCATGAGTGGTCTAAAATAAAAAGATTGGTTTTTAATATCCATGACATTAATATCATAATTACAGACACCCATTTAGAAGCTCAGTTATTGGAATGTGCCTTGATTAAAAAGTATATACCTATTTATAACTCTCAATTTGTAAGGGACAAAAACTATGTGTACTTAAAGATTGAAGACTGTGGTCAAAACCCACTATCTATTGTATATGACAGAGATGGACAATATAGCTTCGGCCCTTATAGGAACAAATATTATATATATGATCTAATAGAGTTCCTAAGAAAACTCTATCCTATTAGGAAGGTTGGAAAATCCTTTGATTTTGATTATCATCCCCTTCCTATTACTATGGATGAAAAGGAATTTAAAGAAAATAGGAAAAGCTTAATAGAATTGTTTACTAATATGGCATCATTAAAAGTTTTTCTGGATATGCTAAAGAATAAAATGGAAGAGGCTTCCCTAGCACTAAATTTCGAAAGGGCATCACAGCTTAGGGACATATACTTATCTTTTGAGCATTTGTATAGGGCTCAAAATAATAACATAAGCAAGGATAGGGAAATTATAATGGGAGAAAGGATAGATGATGGCTATAAACTCTTTTATATATCTGATGGAAATCTGATATTGAAAAAGAAGTTTAATCAAATATGGGTTAAAGATGTACAGGCCTTCATAAATAGGGCTATTATATTAAGAAATAATAGAATATCCAATAAAAGTGAAAAGAGCCTTATGGATTTTAAGTCCATAATAAATAAGGAACTGAAAAATAGTTATTTTAAAATAATTGATGAAGACTTTAAAGCTGATGAATTTATTAAAGGGCTGGCTGTAAAACAAAAGGGGTAGGCAGCTGAGATTTTAGGGATGGCAGATGCCATCCCTGTGATAATAGGCAATCAATAATATCTCCAGATTTGTAATATTGTCCACATGCCTATTAGAAAACTTACAACATTAGCTACTATGGCATAGCCTACCCTCCTTCTTGGAGAATGCTGGAGAAGGTATTTTTTATATAATCTAGATTCAATGACCAAAACAACTATTTCAAAGGGTATGTACAATAAAAATGCAGCCATGGAACCTGCAAAATACATGGCAGTAAATACTACTAGGGTAAGTAGTATCTGGGTTATTAAGTTTACTGCAAGAAAGGGCTTTAAGTTTTTCTTTAAACTGAATCTGAATAAAATGAGTATTATTCCTTCAACTATTAAGGTGGCAGTAAAAGTTATCATAAACTGCTTTATATAGGCAGGCACAGCTGAACTTTCCCACAGCTTATTTGTAGCATAGTCAAAATATATGGTAGCCTTAAAGGCCTTTCTTTCTAATACATCCCTTGAAACTGTTACCTTGCCTGACTTTTCCACTATAATAACCTTAAATTTATCAGGAGTCCCTATGTAGCTAAAGTTGTGAACCATAGTCTCCCCTTCTCTTTGGCCTGTTAATTTACCAAAAAGGGGTACTCTGGTACCAGTAACCAGGGCCGGTCTCCAGCCATCTTCATTATATTCCTCTAGGATTTTAATCATTTCCTTATCAAGTTCCTCATATTGGCGTATATTGCTATAGGAATTCTTTTTATCATAATCAATTAGTAAGTCCAAATAGTATTCATCTTCTGGTGGATTTAGTACTACTAGTTTTATACTGGGTTTAGGTCCAACATCGGCAAAGGACACAGAAGGCAAGCAGACACTTATGATCATAAAAATGCTAAATAAAACTAATAGTTTCTTCATATTTTCACTTCCTTTATATTCTATTACTATAATAATTGGACAAATTAAGTCTAATTCCTTTAATTTGCCTTTGTCTATTAGCTTAAGCCATCCTTCGTTAATTGAAGGCTATAAAGGGTATATAAGCCTTTTCCCCATATTTGTCATTTATCTCTCGTAATCCTCCATTGTTCTTATATAATATTATTTATTCTTTATTTAATCTAAAAACCCTTCAAACTCTTAGTATTTTTAATAAAAATCCTAGTAATGGGTATTAATAAAATACAAATAAAGGAAAGATGGTGAGTTTATGGCTGACTTGGCAAGTAAAAAGTGTATTCCTTGTAGTGTTGGGGCACCAACCCTAATGGAAGATGAAATTATGGAACTGATGAAATCACTAAAGGAAGGCTGGGAAGTAATAGATAATAAAAAGCTAAAAAAGACCTTTAAATTTAAAGACTTTAAAGAAGCCTTAGATTTTACCAATAAAGTAGGAGCCATAGCTGAAGAGGAAGGCCATCATCCTAATATACATCTATCCTGGGGAAGGGTAGCTATAGAATTGTGGACCCATAAAATTGGAGGCCTCCATGAAAATGACTTCATACTGGCAGCAAAAATTGATGAGATAGAATAAAAATTAACAGTAGGTATTGTTAGTACCTACTGTTAATTTTTATAGAATTTCAATAAAGGCATTTAATCTTGTATTTAATTGTCCTGTATCGAACTCTGAATAATCAGTTTCTATATAGAGATAGGGTTTGTTTTTCTCTTTTCTAACATAATTTTTTACAGTATAGGCTTCAATGCTGTAGGTATGGCAAGCTTGGAGTACAACCTCCACTACCCCATCTACCTGATATTCATCTATCATTTCACCTATATCCTTTAGACGGTTAGTATTGGGGGTCATAACTGAGCAATTAACATTTAAATACTTATCTGTAAGAGCATCTATTGGATCCTTGTTTTCATCTACCAGCATCTTCTTTTCCTTTACCCCACTACAATTTTCAAAGGCAACCACATCTGCACCTAGGTCCTCTATTTGCTTGATAACCTTATGTCTTACTCCTCCAGTAGGACAGCCTGTTATTAATATTCTAGGCCTGTTTGACTTTGTGCCCTTTAATTCCCTTTCATATTTTTCTCTTAATTCTTTGGTTCTTTCTTCTAATTCAGCATAGGCCTCTTCCCTATCAAATCTATATTGTATGGCTTCAATAGTTGTATTCATTTCAAAACCGCTTATGGGTATAGGATTCAATTTACCCAATTCATAAAAGTCAACCATTATTTTTCTTTCCCTATTTCTAGTTTTTATAGCTTCCCTAAGCTTTTCTTCTGTAATCTCTACATTAAACTTCTTCTCAAGGACCCTTTTGAATTCTAGCATTTCTTCCCTCCAGTAAAGAAAATCATGTTTCTTTGACTGCCCTTGGGAAAGATGCATTACATGGACATCCTTTATTTTACCCAATAGTTCATACATCTTCTTCTTACCATCACAGGTGGTCTCTCCTAGTATTAAGTCAGAAAAATAAAAGTATGGACAGGTTTCTGAAATTGCATTACCATAACTGGATTTTATAAGGGGACAAAGATTTTCTGGAAGATGGGCTTGGGCTGCCTGTACAGATACATTGTCTGTACCACATAGGCTTATAGGATATGCTCCTGCAGCATATATTAATTCATAGGGTGAATATGTACAAAAAACCCCTACTATGTTAGCCCCTTTTTCCTTTAACTCTTTTACCCTTAAAAATCCTTCCCTTCTGGTCTCTTCATATTCATCAAATCTTTCTGGTAAATCAAGCATATAATCAACTCCCATTTCCTAATGTATCTAATCATAAATTGATAACTGTACTTAGTCCCTACTTATATCAGGCCATTTACATTATATTTGACATATTTATTTTAGTAAAATATCAATATTTTATAGAAGCAGCCCCTATTATAAATTTTAGCTATAACCATAATTTTCCACTGGGCATTACCTTGTATATAAGTTTTTGACTTATTTTACATAATAATATATATTTATATGTGGCATGAAAACTAAGAAACAAAGGGGAGATAGTTTGAAAGCAATAATTTTTGATATGGATGGAGTAATTATTAATAGCGAACCTTTACATTTTAAAATTGAAAAAGAACTATTGGAAAAACTAGGTGGAAATATAAGTGATGAAGAACTACAATCCTTTGCTGGAACAACAGACTATAATATGTGGAGTAAATTTAAAGAAATGTTCAAGCTTAAACCTCCAGTGGAGGAACTGGTAGAAACAAAAAAAGAAAGGTTCATGAAGAGAATAGATGAGGTTGACTTGGTAGATAACTTTATGGATTTTATGCTTGCTGCCTATGAAGAAGGATTCCTATTGGCCATAGCTTCCTCTAATAATAGAAGAATAGTAGATGCAGTTGTTGAAAAATTCCAACTAGGGAAATACATGCAATTCATCATAAGCGGAGAAGAAGTAAAGAAGGGCAAGCCAGATCCAGAAATATTTTTAACTGCTGCTAAAAAAATGAATGTAAGTCCTACAGATTGCATAGTCATAGAAGATGCTACTAATGGTGTAAAGGCTGCTAAAGCTGCTGGAATGAAGTGTATTGCTTTGAAAAACTTAGACTCTGGAAATCAAGATTTATCTGAAGCAGATCTAATTATAAAAAATTTCAAGGAGTTAAATCTTGATATTATAAAGAGCTTATTAAATAAGGAAGGCTAAGGCCTTCCTTATTTAATATTCCTTGCCAGTATTGCTCCACCTATGGAACCTGCATATCTTGCCAAGGGACTGGTTTTCACTTCCTTACCCAGATTTTCAGATAAAAGCTTTATAAAGGGTTCCAGTTCGCAAAGGCCTCCTGTTAAGTATAAGTCTCCTCTTATCCCTTGCTTGCTAAGTAGGGTCTTAATTCTACCAATTATAGAATTAAATACCCCCCTTGCAATGTCCTCTCTTTTGGCTCCCCTACCAATAAGGCTAATGACCTCTGACTCAGCAAATAC
>JAAYFE010000006.1 GCA_012728365.1 Tissierellia bacterium | reverse complement strand
GAACAACAAGGATATTTAAGCTTTCTTAAATATTACCTTGATGTTAGAGTGTAAACTATGAAACCGCCGTATACCGAACGGTATGTACGGTGGTGTGGGAGGTCGGAAAATAAATTAATTATTTTCCTCCTACCCGATTAGCATTTATTGTCGAAATAAGTTATACTATGGAGTATTTTGAGGGAAAATAGGACTTAATTACTATAAGTTTTTTCAAAAAATTAAATTTAATTGAAAAAATTATTGAAATGATATAGAATAATAATTAGTGTGGGGGAAAGTGGTAGATTGTGGTGCGTTTGTTAAGGCAAGTGAACCAAAAGGGTGAGTGGTGTGTTTATTGGAGAATATCAACATACTGTAGATAGTAAAGGAAGACTTATAATACCTTCCAAATTTAGGGAAAATCTAGGTCTGGAATTTATAATGACTAAAGGATTGGACAATTGCTTATTTGTTTATCCTCAAGAAGAGTGGAAGGTATTAGAAGAAAAGTTGAGAAAATTACCACTTACCAATAGGGATGCAAGAGCTTTTGTACGTTTTTTCTTTTCAGGAGCTACAGAATGTACATTAGATAAGCAAGGAAGGGTTTTAATACCTAATAATTTAAGAGAACATGCAAAATTAATGAAAGATGCAGTAATTATTGGAGTTGCTTCAAGAATTGAAATATGGAGTAAAGAAGAATGGGATAAATATAATGAAGATGATAGTTTAAGTTATGATAGTATAGCAGAAAAAATGGCTGAATTAGGTATTTAGTTAAGGAGTGGATAAGTTGAAGTTTGAACATATACCTGTATTACTTGAAGAAGTTATAGAAGGATTAGATATAAAGGAAGATGGAATTTATGTAGATGGCACCTTAGGAGGTGCAGGCCATTCCTATGAAATTGTAAAAAGGCTTAAAGATGGAATGCTAATTGGCATAGACCAGGATATTAATGCAATAAATAAGGCAAAAGAAACATTAAAGGATTACCTTAATAAAGTTATCTTTGTTCATGATAATTATGTAAATATAGACCACATATTGGAAGACTTGAATATAGACAAAGTAGATGGAATACTTCTTGATTTAGGTGTGTCATCCCATCAATTAGATGAAAAGGAAAGAGGTTTTTCACATAACAAGGATGCCCCCCTAGATATGAGAATGAATAGAGAAAAAAATTTTTCAGCATGGGATGTGGTGAACAAATATGGAAAAAAAGATCTTGAAAGGATAATTTGGGAGTATGGGGAAGAGAGATGGGCAAAGAGAATTGCAGAATTTATTGTAAAGGAGAGAGCTAATAAGCCAATAGACACAACCTTGGAGCTGGTAGAAGTAATAAAAAAAGCTATACCTAAAAAGGCAAGAATGGAAGGACATCATCCTGCAAAAAAAACTTTCCAGGCCATTAGAATTGAGGTAAATGATGAGCTAAATATATTAAAGAAAAGTATTCCCAATATGGTAAGACATTTAAAAAAGGATGGTAGACTTTGTATTATTACTTTCCATTCTTTGGAAGATAGAATTGTAAAAAGGGCTTTCATGGAGTTAAACAAAGATTGCATATGTCCTCCTGAAATTCCTGTTTGTAGATGTAATAAAAAGAAGGAAATTGATATTGTAACCAAAAAACCAATTGTTCCTACTTTAGAGGAAATAGAAAAAAACCCTAGATCAAGAAGTGCAAAACTGAGGATTGCTAAGAGACTTTAGGTTCTAAATCAAAGGGGGTTAGAATAAATTGTTAGTAGCAAAAAAAGAATTAGAATATAATTATGAAGAAGTAAGAACAAAAAAGAAGATTAGAACTACTAACAAGAAAAAAAACAACAAGGCTTTATATAGGCTAATGCTTATGTTTATTGCAACTATTGGATTGGCCTTATCTTTAATTGTACTTCAAAGATATGCTGAAATTACAAAACTTAGATTGGAAATAACAGAATTACAAGCTCAAAAAATTCGGCTAGAGAAAGAAAAGGATGATTTAATGGCAGAGCTTGAGGCAATTAAAAGTTCAACGAAAATAGAAGAAGATGCCTTTACAAAACTAGGCATGATATATCCAGAAGAAGGCCAGGTAGTTTATGTTGAAGTAGAAGAGCCTACCATTAGCGGTGAAAATGAAACAGAGGACTTTAATTTAACTGCTGTACTCAAAAATATAGTAAATTTTACATTGAGTTTATTTAAGGGGGTCTAGTTTTTGACATCGCCTACTAATGCTTCAAAGAAAAGACTATTGTTTGTATTGTTAGTAACTATTCTTACATTATTTGGGTTAACCATAAGATTAGGGTATATACAAATTGTCAAAGGGGAAGAACTGAAAAAAGGAGCATTGGAACAATGGACAAAAAGCATTTACATAAATGCTAAAAGAGGTACCATCTTTGATAGAAATGGAAAAAAACTTGCAATTTCAGTAAGTTCACATACTGTATGGGCATCTCCTGCTGATATAAAAAGTCCAACCGATACAGCTAAAAAGGTTGCAGAAGTACTTAACTTGGATGAATCAGAGGTATATGAAAAGATTACAAAAGATGTAAATGTTATTAAAATAAAGCAGTGGATTTCTATGGAAGAGGTGAAAGAACTTAGAAGTTTAAACCTTTCGGGGATAGAGATAGTGGATGATAACAAAAGATTTTATCCATATGGAGAATTTGCAAGCCATATTCTAGGATTTACAGATATTGATAATAATGGTCTATATGGTATAGAAAGAACTTTTGACAAGTATTTGTCTGGCACCCAGGGTATGTGGGTAAAGACTGAAGATGCTAGAGGGGTGGAAATGCCCTACGGAGGGGAAAAAATCTATGACCCAGAGGATGGATTGAATGTTGTTTTAACAATAGATGAAACTATACAACATTTTGCAGAAAAATATGCTAAAAAGAAACTAATGGAAACAAAAGCTGAACATGTTGCAATAATTGTAATGGATCCACATACTGGAGATATATTAGCCATGGCAAATATGCCCCAATATGACCCAAACTCACCAAGGGAGCCCTTAGATGAAAAAACTAAAAATGAGTGGGAAAGCCTACCTCAAGAGGAATTACAGAAAAGATGGTATGATATGTGGAGAAATTTTTCTATAAATGATTCTTACGAGCCAGGTTCTACCTTTAAAGTTATTGTTGCAGCAGCTGCACTGGAAGAAAATGTAGTACAGGTAGATAGTCCTTTCTATTGCAATGGTTTTGTAAGAGATATACCTGGTGCGGTTTTAAGATGTGCTAGATGGTATAATCCCCATGGACATCAGACTTTTGAAGAAGGTTTGGAAAACTCCTGTAATGTTGTTTTTGTAAATGTGGGAAGAAGACTAGGAAAAGAAAAGTTATATGAGTATATCAAAGCCTTTGGATTTGGTGAAAAAACAGGAATAGAGTTAACAGGAGAACAAGCTGGCATTATACCTGTAAGTACTGATATTATAAAAGAAGTGAATTTAGCTACTATGAGTTATGGCCATGGAATAGCTGTAACTCCAATACAGCTTATAACTGCTGTATCTGCCATAGCTAATGGCGGGAAACTTATGACGCCAAGATTGGTTTCACAGCTTGTGGATAATGAAGGAAATGTAGTAAAAACTTTTGAGCCTGAAGTTAAACGACAAGTTATATCTGAAAGTACATCAAAAACACTTCTTAAGCTGATGGAGGGAGTAGTTTCAGAGGGAACTGGTTCAAATGCATATGTTCCAGGATATAGGGTTGCTGGGAAAACTGGAACTGCTCAAAAGATAGTCGATGGGAGATATGCTCCAGGCAAATATATTGGTTCCTTTGTAGCTATAGCACCTGCAGATGATCCAAAGATAGCAGTACTGGTTATTGTAGATGAGCCTGAAGGAATTTATTATGGGGGAAGTGTTGCAGCTCCAATAGCTGGAGAGTTAATTGAAGAAACCCTAAGTTATTTAGAAGTAAAGCGTGAATTTACTGAAGAAGAAAAGGAAGAATTTGAATATACTGAAGTAGTACCTGATGTTAGAAATTTGTCTATTGGAGAAGCAGGAAGAATATTAACAGAGCTAGGCTTTAGATATACTACAGAATCATATAATATAGAGGAAAATTCTATTGTTATAGAGCAATTTACATTACCAGGAACAGAAGTTACCAAAGGTTCCATTATAGATTTATATCTTGATACAGACTTTACCCAAGCCCCCTAACTTGAGATGAAATTAGCTTAAGAACTAAAGCTAAACTGATGTTTTAAGATACTAAAGATAATTAATAGGCGACTTATAAAGTTGCCTTTTAATTAATTATTTTTAGTAAAGGTAGGGGGTTGTTTTGGAGCTAAATAAATTAATTAATAATATTCACCATGAAATAATAAAGGGAAATACAGATATAAATATATTAGGAATAGATCATGACTCTAGAAAGATTCAACAGGGGTACATGTTTGTTGCAATAAAAGGTTTTACTGTAAATGGTCATAAATTTATTAATGAGGCCATAAATAATGGAGCAGTTTGTATAATAGTAGAAGAGGATGTAAGTATTGAAGAGGAAGTGACTGTAATAAAGGTTAAAGATACAGTAGATGCATTAGCCCGCATTAGTTCAATTTTTTACCATGAACCTTCTAAGAAACTAAATTTAATAGGAGTTACTGGTACTAATGGAAAAACAACTACTACTTACCTTATGAAAAAAATTTTAGATGAACATAAAATAAAAAATGCAATAATTGGCACTTTAGGGTCCATAATTAACAATAAGATGATTAATAATAAAAATACAACTCCAGATTCTTTAACCCTACAAAGATATTTAAAGAAAATGGTAGATGCAAATATAGAATATTGTGTGATGGAAGTATCATCCCATGCACTTGATTTGAAAAGGGTTAAATATGTAGACTATCAAGTTGGTATATTTACAAATTTAACAGAGGATCATTTAGACTATCATTTAACTATGGAAAATTATTATAGAAGCAAATTAAAACTATTTAATAGTACAAAAAAATGTAATATCATAAACTATGATGATCCCTACGGAAGGAGAATGTTAAAAGATATTAATAACAATGTTCCCATCATAACATATGGTTTAGATGATTCCTGTGAAGTAAAAGCTAAGAATATTTTATTTAATAATAATGGTGTTAACTTTCTTCTTCATACCCCAAAAGGCAGCATACCAATAAATATGAAATTGCTAGGAAAATTTAATGTATATAATGTATTAGCTCCTGTTTCATGTGGAATTGCTTTTAATATGGAGCTATCAAAAATAAAGAAAGCTATTGAATCCTTTAGTGGAATTAAAGGTAGACTTGAATTAATACCTTTAAAAAATAAAGATTTTAGTGTTATAATTGATTATGCTCATACACCTGATGGTTTGGAAAAGGTATTATCTACCATAAAACAGTTTGCAGAAGGAAGGCTTGTGGTCCTTTTTGGCGCAGGAGGCAATAGGGATAGGGAAAAACGTCCCTTAATGGGTGAAATAGCAGCAAACTTAGCAGATTTTGTAATTGTTACATCTGATAATCCAAGATTTGAGGATCCAGATAAAATAATTAGTGATATATTAGTAGGGGTTAAAAGAGGTAAGGCTAAATATGTAGCAATAACTGAAAGAAAAGAAGCTATAAGATATGCACTGGAAAATGCAAAACCAAAGGATACCATATTATTAGCAGGTAAAGGTCATGAAACCTATACTATAATTAAGGATAAGGTAATTCCTTTTGATGAATATAAAATAGTATTAGATATACTAAATGAAGTTGACTAGTTAATTTAGAAAATGTACAAGAGAGGAGTAAAAAAATGGTAGAATATATTGATATTATTAGAGTAGTTGTTACTGCATTTATTATTACTTTAGTATTAGGGCCAATAGTTATCCCTATGTTAAAGAAGCTTAATATTGGACAGAATGTAAGGGATGATGGACCTAAGTCCCATTTAACGACAAAAAGTGGGACTCCTACTATGGGAGGAATAATAATTATTTTTTCCCTTATAATTACTTCCATAACTTCTGGTTTATTAAATAGAGATATGTATGTATTAATATTATCCACTGTGGGATTTGGATTAATTGGCTTTTTAGATGATTATTTAAAGATAAAGAATAAAAGATCCTTAGGTTTAAAGGCTTATCAAAAGCTTATAGGTCAAGTTATTTTGGCAGTAATACTTGCAATATATCAGTCAAATACTTCTATGCTTGGAACGAAGGTTATAATACCCTTTTTGGAAAATAAGTACTTAGACCTAGGTATGCTTTATGTCCCTTTTATAGTTTTTGTAGTTGTAGGTACCGTAAACAGTGTAAATTTAACTGACGGATTAGATGGATTAGCTTCAGGGGTAACATTAATAGTATCATCCTTTTTTGGCTTAGTAGCTTTAAATTGGGGGATGGATAGTATTTCTATATTTTCAGCAGCACTTACTGGAGCATGTTTAGGCTTTTTAATACATAATGCCTATCCTGCCAAAATATTTATGGGGGATACTGGTTCTTTAGCTTTAGGAGGGGCCATATCTGCCATAGCTATTTTACTAAATCTACCATTGGTTATTCCAATAGTAGGTGGTATATATTTTGCAGAGGCCCTTTCAGTTATTATTCAAGTAACTTCTTTTAAATTAACAGGGAAAAGAGTATTTTTAATGAGTCCACTTCACCATCATTTTGAACTTAAAGGGTGGAAGGAAACAAAAGTAGTAGTAGTTTTTTGGAGTATTACAGTCATATTAAGTTTAATAGCTGTTATAAGCTTAAGCTAATGGGAGAGATGAAATATGAACATAGATAATAAAAGAGTTTTAGTACTAGGATTAGGTATAAGTGGTGTTTCAACTGCTAAGGCTTTAACTAAATTAGGAGCTAAAGTTGTAATTAGTGATCTAAAGACTGAAGAGGAATTAAGAAGTTTCCTAACAGAAATTAGAGACATGAATTTAGAAACTTATTTTGGAACTAATAATGTACCTTTAGATAATATAGACTTAATAGTTAAAAGTCCTGGAATACCTCTTACTATAGATATAATTAAAGAAGCAACTAAAAGAGGAATAGAAGTAATTACAGATTTAGAATTAGCCTATAGAATAAGTCCAGATAGAAACTATATAGCTATAACTGGAACCAATGGGAAGACAACTACCACAACATTAGTTGGTGAGCTTTTTAAAGGCTGTGGATTTAATACCCATGTTTCTGGCAATATAGGAGTAGGAATATTATGGGATTTGGTGAATTCAAACTCTGAGGATGTATTTGTTATTGAGGCAAGTAGTTTTCAACTGGAAAGCACTAAGGAATTTAAACCTAAAGTTAGTGTAATTCTTAATATAACTCCTGATCATATTAATTGGCATAGGGTTTATGAAAACTACATAAATGCTAAAAAGAAAGTATTTATAAATCAGGCAAGTAATGAATACACAATATTAAATTATGACGATCCTTTATTGAAAGAAATAGGTAAAGAAGTCAAATCTAATTTAGTTTGGTTTAGTGTTGATAATAAGTTATCAAAGGGAGCCTATATAGAGAATGGCTATGTAGTTATTAATGATGGCAAAAGGATTTATAAAGTAGTTAAGATAGAAGATATAAGGATATTAGGAAAACATAATTTAGAAAACGTATTGGCAAGTGTTTCTGTTGGATGGATAATGGGTCTTGATCTTAAACTTATGGGAGAAATAATAAAGAATTTTAAAGGTGTAGAACATAGGATAGAGTATGTGGATACAATAGATGGTGTAAAGTTTTACAACGATTCTAAAGGAACAAATCCTGATGCAAGTATTAAAGCAGTACTAGCAGTTAATCCTCCTATTATATTAATTGCTGGAGGGCAAGATAAGGGGAGTGAATTTGATTCACTTATAGAGTCCTTTGAAAATAGGGTTAAATCTTTAGTCCTACTAGGAGAAACTAAGGAAAAAATTAAGAATACTGCTTTAAAACATGGATTTAAAAATGTTCACATGGTAAATAACATGAAGGAAGCAGTTTATAAGAGCTTTCAATTAGCAGAACCTGGTGATAGTGTGTTACTGTCTCCAGCTTGTGCATCCTGGGATATGTATAGTAGCTTTGAGTTGCGGGGGCATGATTTTAAAAATGTAGTTTCAAGCTTAAAGGAGGAAAGTAATGTCTAGTAGAAAAAAGAAGAAAGTTTCAAAGAAAGCTTCTGATTTCACCCTGCTTTTATCTACATTAATACTTGTTTTCATAGGAATTATTATGGTATTTAGCTCCTCATGGCCAGAGGCTATTAGGATGAATGATGGATACTTTTTCTTAAAAAGGCAGATTATCTTTGCTACTATAGGTATAATAGCAATGCTATTTTTTATGAATTTTGATTATAGATACCTAAAGAAATTTTCCAAATTAATATATTTAGTTTCCTTATTTACTGGTCTTTTAATATTTACACCACTAGGATTAGAATTAAAGGGAGCGAGAAGATGGGTTAATTTGGGCTTTATTACATTTATGCCCTCTGATATTATTAAAATAGGATCAATAATATTTTTATCAGACTTCTTGTCAAAAAGAAAAAATGAAGTGAAAGGCCTAAGGAAAGGTACTATTCCTGCCATGCTAATTATAGGACTTTCCTGTGGCATGATATACTTACAGAGAAGTTTAAGTGTTACTGTCACTTTGGCTATGACTTTGATGATAATATTTTTCGTAGCAGGAATGAAACTAAGCCATCTATTTGCAATGATAGTAGCTGGAGCTTTAGGATTATTTTATGCCATTACAGATGAAGATCATGCCTATAGAATGAGGCGATGGACAGCTTTTCTAGATCCTTTTGCTGACAAGACTGACTCAGGCTGGCAGGCAGTACAATCTTTATATGCCCTAGGTTCTGGAGGGTTGTTTGGTTTAGGACTTGGAAAGAGCAGGCAGAAGTTTTTTTACATCCCTGAACCATATAATGACTTTATATTTTCAATAATAGGTGAAGAACTAGGCTTTTTAGGGGCTTTAACTGTTATATTATTATTTATTGTAGTTATTTGGAGAGGAATAAGAATAGCCCTTAATATAGATGACTTATTTGGATGTTTATTAGCTACAGGTATTGTTGGATTAATTATTGTTCAGACCTTAATACACATAGCAGTAGTAACATCCTCAATGCCTACAACAGGTATTCCTTTACCCTTTGTAAGTTATGGTGGAACATCATTGGTAGTATATCTGTCATCAATAGGAATTTTATTAAATATATCAAGATATGTAAAAACTGATAGGAGTTGAAAATATGAAATATTTGATTACAGGAGGAGGTACAGGTGGACACATATATCCTGCATTAGCCATTGCATGGGAGATAAAAAGGAAAAATAAGGATGCAGAAATATTATATGTAGGCACTGAAAAAGGTTTAGAAAGTAAGTTAGTTCCAAGGGAAGGCTTTAAGTTTAAAACCATTAGGGTACAAGGCCTACCGAGAAAATTAAACCTACAAACCATAAAGGCTTTAAAGGAACTGTTATTAGGCATAAGGGATGCAAACAAAATAATAAAAGAATTTAAACCAGATGTTGTTATTGGTACAGGAGGGTATGTAAGTGCTCCAGTAGTTTTTGTTGCCAGTAAGAAAAATATTCCTTCTTTAATCCATGAACAAAATGCTTTTCCAGGTATTACAAACAAAATTCTTTCCAGATATGTTGATAAGGTATTGATAACCTTTGAGGAGTCTAAAAAATATTTTAAATGTCCAGAAAAAATAATTTTAACTGGAAATCCTATAAGGAAAAGTATACTGGAAGTAGATAAATGGAAAGCCTACTTTGAATTAAAGGTTAATCCTAATATACCCTTTATTTTATCCTTTGGGGGCAGTGGAGGCCAGAAGAAGCTTAATGACGCAATATTGTATGTAATAGAAAAAAACATAAATAAGGATATTCAAATACTCCATGTTACAGGAAATAGATTTTATGATAGTTTTATGAAAGAAATCCAATCAAGAAAACTGTCATTAGGAGATAAGATAAAGATAGTACCTTACATGTATGATATGCCAAGTGCATTAAATATAGCAAATCTAGTAATTACAAGTGCTGGGGCCATTACATTAGCGGAGATTTCTGCCATTGGAGTACCGAGCATTTTGATACCTAAAGGCTATACTGCTGAGAATCATCAAGAGTATAATGCTAAAGCTTTTGAAAAAAATGGGGCAAGCTATTTAATACTAGAGAAGGATCTTACAGGTGAAAAATTAAACAAGGCCATAGATGACTTAATTTATAATCCACATAAATTAAAAGAAATGGCTAAAAACAGCAAAGCCCTTGGAAATATCCATGCTACAGAACAAATTGTAGATATTATTAATAAAATTGCTTTAAGATAAAGTTGTCACACTTCCAAAATATGTGCATAATATGGTGATATACCAACTTGTATAGGCATATTTTGGAGGTGCTATAATGAAAAAGATAGTAGTTGAGGGTGGGAAAAAATTAACAGGAGAAATTTCTATTTCTGGTGCAAAGAATGCAATATTACCTATTTTGGCAGCTTCTGTTATTGGCGCTAATGAAAGTACCTTGTTTAATGTTCCTAATCTATTAGATGTAACAGTTATGGAAAAAATATTACTTTCCCTTGGATTAAATATAAAGAGAATGGACAATATGATGTGGATTGATTCAAAACCTTTAAGTAATATTAATATTCCTGAGAAATTGGTTAGAGAAATGCGATCTTCCATTATTTTAATGGGGGCAATGCTTGCTAGGACTGGTGAAGTTATAATTAGTTATCCAGGCGGATGTGAAATAGGGCCTCGTCCAATTGACTTACATCTTAAAGGTTTAAAGGAATTAGGTGCAGAGATAGTTGAATCCCATGGCTTCATCCATGCAAAAGCAAAGGAATTAAAGGGATGTGAAATACAGCTTGATTACCCTAGTGTTGGGGCTACAGAAAATATTATGTTAGCAGCAACTAAGGCTAAGGGTACTACAGTTATAAGGAATGCTGCTAGGGAACCTGAAATTGTTGATTTGCAAAACTATTTAAATAAAGCTGGTGCAAAAATAAGTGGAGCTGGAACAAGCGTTATAATCATTGAAGGAGTAGATAAGTTTATAGATGTTACACACAATACTATGCCAGATAGAATAGTTGCAGGAACTTATATGATAGCCTCTGTTATTACTGGTGGAGAAATAGTTATAAAAAATATAGTTGTGGAACATTTACAGGCTATTATAGCTAAATTAAAGGAAGCTGGAAGTATAATATATGATGATAAGAACTCGCTAAAAGTTATAGGGCCTAAGAAAATAAACTCCATAGAAATGATACAAACTTTACCCTATCCAGGGTTTCCTACAGATATGCAAGCACAGATGATGGCATTGTTAACTATTGCAAATGGAACTAGTATAATATCAGAAACAGTTTTTGAAAACAGATTTAAACATGCAGAAGAGTTAATTAGAATGGGAGCAAATATAAAAACTTTTGGAAGGGTTGCAGTTATTAAAGGTGTTAAGGAACTAACAGGTGCTAAGGTAACAGCAAAGGACTTAAGGGGAGGAGCAGCTTTGATATTGGCGGGTTTAGCAGCAAAAGGTGTTACTGAAGTAGATAACATATACCATATTGAAAGAGGATATGAAAATTTTCATTTAGGATTGGAAAGCTTAGGAGCAAATATTAAGAAAATAGATTAAGCAGCCTTTGCTGCTTTTTAAAAAATGGACAAGGTTTAGGTGATATTGTTATGAAAAAGAAAGAACTGAAGAAAAGAAAAAAAAAAGATTAAATAGAATTTTACTAATGGTGTTAGTTATTATATTGTCTTACTTATTTATATTTAAAACTGACTTTTTTATCCTATCAGATATTGTTATAATAGGAAACAAAAAGTTAAAGTATGATTCCATAGTTAAGGCTTCAAATTGTAATATTGGGGAAAATATTTTTAAAATTAATACTAAAAAAGGCCAAGAAAACTTAAAACTTGTTCCCTATGTAAAGGATTGTAAAATAAAAAAACAACTTCCAGATAAAATAATTATAGAGATTGAGGAAAGAAAAGAAATTGCAGCAATTGAATATCTAGAACATTTGCTTTATATTGACAATGAAGGCTACATATTAGAAATAGATATAAGCAAAAAAGATATTACTTTGCCTATAATTACGGGATTAAATATAGTAGACTATAAGGAAGGAAGTAATATATTTCAAAATAATTCTATAGGCAATTTGAAAGACTTTATAGTATATGGTGAATATTTAAATATCTTAAGTTCTATAGATGAAATAGATATTTCCAACAAAGAGGACATTAATATTGAGTTAAATAACGGCACTTTAATTGCCTTTGGACCATTAAATAATGTAAAATATAAACTAAGCTTTTTAAATGAGATTTTAAAAGATATTGACAATAAAAATATTGATGCAAAACAAATACTATTTAACAAGGGTGAAAATCCCATAATTGTTATAGATAATAGGTAGGTGGAGTGGATGAAGAATAAAAAAGGTACAATAGCAATAACTTTAGTATCAATACTTTTGGGAATTATACTTTCATTACAATTTAAAACTGTAAGTGCTACAGTTGGGGAAGGAATATTGCCTACCCAAAGGGCCCAACAGTTGGCGATAGAGTTAAAAAAAGCTAAAGAAGAAAGAGATGCTGCTTTAAAGGCACTTAATGAAGTGGAGGATAAAATTGCTCAATATGAAAGAGGGGAAGCTGATAATAACATAATAATAGAAAACCTATATAAGGACCTGGAAAAGTATAGGATCTTATCGGGATATGTTGATTTAGAAGGACCGGGAATAATACTTGAAATACAAGATCCTCCAGTAGATGTACAATATGGAATAGAATATAGTATAGTAGATGACTTAGATTTAATATTACAGACCATAAGTGTTTTAAACGCAGCCCAGGCTGAAGCAATATCAATAAACGATCAGAGGTATACAGCTTATACTGAGATAGTCAGGGCAGGAGATCATATTGAAGTGAATGGAGTTTCAATAAACTCTCCCATAGTTATTAAAGCCATAGGAGATCCAGAGACTTTAGAGTCTGCTTTATCAATTAAGAGGGGTGTAGTGTGGACATTTAGGTATTATGATTATACAGTAAATCTTATAAAGGATGATAATATAAGAATACCTAAATATAGAAAGTTAATTGAATTTGTGTACTCACAACCAGTAAACGAAGAAGTAAACTAAGGTATAGGTGATATGAATGAAGATAAATAAGACTAATTTTATAGTCTTTGGCCTGTCTATAATGCTTGGAATTATTTTGGCAGTACAGCTGAAACAAAAGGTACCTGAAATGATTCCTGTTACTTTAAAATCTATTGAAGCTACAAAAAATGAGATTAAGGTTTTAAATAAAGAAATTGAAGAATTAAAGATTATGATTAAAGATAAGGAAGAAAAGATTAAGATGTATGAAAGTATATTAGATGGTAATGAAAATCTATCATCTGTATTAAAGGAGGAGCTAGAGAAAAATAAAGCTATAGCAGGATTTAAGACGGTAAAAGGACCTGGTATAATGATTAAAATGACAGATAATCTGGATGAAAATGCTTTTGGTCAAGCCTTTGATATGGATATAATTCATGATGTGGATGTTTTAAGGATTATTAATGATTTAAGGGATGCAGGTGCTGAGGCAATTAGTATAAATAATCAGAGGGTTTTAGCTTTTTCAGAAATTAAATGTGGTGGACCAATTATAAGGATTAATGGTAGGAGTATAGGAACCCCAATTTATATAAGAGCCATTGGAGATCCACAAGTTTTAAGTGCAGCTATAAATGCGCCAAATACTTATGGTTATGCTTTAAAGAATATAAGTCAAATCAATATAGAAACAAGTATGGAAGATGAAATCATAATACCAGCATATATGGGAGCCTTTGAGTTTAGATATGCAAAACCAGTAAGAGAAGGTGATTAGAGTGTTTTTTGCAGCAATTGGAATTTTAATAGGTATAATAATAGGTTTAATACTACCCTATACATATAGTGTTACCTATTCCCTTTATATATCTGTAGCAATATTAGCTTGTCTAGATTCTGTTTTTGGAGGAGTTAGGGCTAATTTAGAAGGCAAATTTGATTTAAAAATTTTCTTATCAGGTTTTTTTGGTAATTCAATACTTGCTGCTATGTTAGCATATATAGGTGATAAACTAGGAGTTCCTTTATATTATGCGGCAATATTTACTTTTGGGGGAAGGCTCTTTGAAAACTTTGCAAGCATAAGGCGCCTTCTTATTAATAGGAAGAGGAAGGAAAGTGATTAGTTCTCAGTATTAAAATGTTTGAAATTTATACTGTATATTAAATACAATTATTGTAAGGAGGTCTGTATATGTTTGATTTTGACATTGATGTAGAACAATTTGCAAAAATTAAGGTTATAGGGGTTGGTGGAGGAGGAAATAATGCTGTCAATAGGATGATTGAATGTGGTGTTAGAGGTATTGAATTTATTGCAGTTAATACTGATAGACAGGCATTATATGCTTCAAAGGCTGAATACAAATTACAGATAGGTGAAAAATTAACAAGAGGATTAGGTGCAGGAGCTAATCCAGAAATTGGTATGAAGGCAGCTGAAGAAAGTAGAAATGAAATTGCTGAATCCTTAAAAGGTGCAGATATGGTATTTATTACTGCAGGAATGGGAGGAGGTACCGGTACTGGTGCAGTTCCAGTTATAGCTGAAATAGCAAAAGAACTTGGAATACTTACTGTAGGTGTTGTGACTAAACCTTTCACATTTGAAGGCAGAAAAAGACAAGAGCGTGCTGAAAAAGGTATCGCAGAATTGAAAGGGAAAGTTGACACTTTAGTTACAATTCCAAATGACAGATTGTTACAAGTGGCTGAAAAGAAAACCACAATGGTACAAGCCTTTGCTATGGCAGATGAAGTACTTAAACAAGGTATACAAGGAATTTCAGATTTAATTGCTGTACCTAATTTAATTAATCTGGATTTTGCTGATGTTAAAACTATTATGTATAATAGGGGTATTGCCCATATGGGAATTGGCAGAGCCAGCGGTGAAAATAGAGCTGTAGAGGCAGCAAAACAAGCTATAAGAAGTCCCCTATTAGAGACTTCAATTGAAGGTGCAAAAGCTGTACTTCTAAATATAACTGGAGGAGAAGATTTAGGCCTCTTTGAAGTTAATGAGGCTGCTGACTTAATAAGGGAGGCAGTGGATGAAGAAGCAAACATAATATTTGGTGCTGGAATTGACGAATCAATGAATGATGAAATAAGCATAACTGTTATTGCTACAGGATTTGATGATGATAAAGTGCAAAATAAAGGGAATTTAACGGATGTAAAAATAGATGAAGTTGCAGCTACAAGTGAGTTTAAAGTAGATGATCTTGATATTCCAACTTTTTTGAGAAAGAAAAAATAGTATTTAAGAAATAGAATATAATAGCTTTTATAATAATATGTCAAAAAAACGTTTCTCAAAATTTGAGATACGTTTTTTTTGTTTACTCATAACGACAAATTTTTATGAATATATTTTATATAATAGACATAAATAATATAAGCTTTGAATAAGGTTTTAATATAGCTAAGGAGGTATCAAGTTGTATGTTTATGCTGAATACATTTTAATAGAAAATATTGTAATCAATTTTATTATATTACAAGTAACTAAAATGATAGTTAAGGCTAAAAGCAATAAATATAGACTACTTATATCTGCCTTTATTGGTTCTTTATATATTCTTATAGCTTTTTTTCCTTTATCTGGATTTATGGGTAGGTTTGTTATAAAGTTTTTAGTATCGGCCTTAATGATATTAATAGCTTTTAATCCTGAAAAATTTAATACATTTTTAAAACAGATTTCTGCCTTCTATCTTGTTTCCTTTGCCTTCGCTGGAACCATCATAGGAATATACTATCTTTTAAATAATAATAATTTATTTGCCAAAATATCTTTTACCAATGGAAAAGAATTATTAAGATATTTAATCACTGGCATAGGCCTTGCAATTATATTAATTCATTATATTTTTAAATACCATAAATCTAGAATACAAAAAGAAAAATTCATAACAAATATTACCATTACTTTAAATGACAAAAAAGCAAACTTAACAGCTCTTGTTGATACGGGGAATTCTTTAAAGGAACCTATATCACAAGAACCAGTCATAATTGCAGAATATAATGCCTTAAGGGAAATACTTCCCAAAAGTTTAAAAGAAATCTACATGGAAAAAGATCATTTAGATTTAAATAAAATAGTTAAGGTTATGGAGGAAACTGAAGATGACATGAAACTTAGAATAATTCCATTTAAATCTATAGGAAATGAAAACGGTATTTTAATTGGTTTTAAGCCAGATAGTATTACTATATATTTAGAAAATGAGACAAAAAGATTAAAAAAAGGAATAACTGTTGCAATTTATAATAAAAAGTTAGCACAAGATGAGGAATATAACGGATTATTGCATCCTGAAATATTAGGATAGGGGGTAGAAAATTTGAAATTAGCAATTATTAAATTAAAATGGTATCTATACAAAGTTTTAAGCAGATTGGGTTTTTTAGAAAGCATTTATTATATTGGAAGTGGTGAAGTTCTTCCGCCTCCTTTGGAACCAGAAGAAGAAAGCTATTTTATTAGTAAGCTAAAATATGATGATAGTATAAAAAGTATTTTAATTGAAAGAAATTTAAGGCTTGTAGTATATATAGCAAAAAAGTTTGAAAATACAGGTATTAACATTGAAGATTTGGTTTCTATTGGTACTATTGGACTTATTAAAGCAGTAAATACTTTTAACCCTGATAAAAATATAAAGCTTGCCACTTATGCATCTAAGTGTATAGAAAATGAAATTTTAATGTATTTAAGGAGAAATAGCAAGACAAAATCAGAAATATCCTTAGATGAACCACTAAATGTTGATTGGGATGGAAATGAGTTATTATTGTCTGATATATTGGGGACTGATGGAGATATAATATTTAAGCTTTTAGAAGATGAAGTTGATAGGGAACTTTTAAATCAAGCAATTGGAAAGCTTTCGAGAAGGGAAAAAACTATTGTAGAATTAAGGTTTGGGTTAAAAAGTGGAAAGGAGAAAACCCAAAAAGAAGTTGCAGATCTACTTGGAATATCCCAATCTTATATTTCTAGATTGGAAAAGAGAATTATAAAAAGATTAAAAAAAGAAATGGTAAAATTAATGTGACAGCTAAATAGCTGTCTTTTTTTATAAATATGAATTGGTTATTATTGGCATATAATAATTGAATAAAAAATTATATAGAGGTAATAATTTTTAAAGTAAAAGGGGCAATATAGGTGAAAGGAATGAAGAAGGTGAATATAAATAAAGTAGAAATTTGTGGAGTTAATACATCAGAATTACCAGTGTTGACAAATGAAGAAATGCAAGAACTATTTGTTAAAATAAAGGCTGGAGATAAAAAGGCAAGGGAAAAGTTTATACAAGGGAATTTAAGATTAGTATTAAGTATTATACAGCGCTTTAATAGAAGAGGGGAAAATTTAGATGACCTTTTTCAAGTAGGATGTATTGGATTAATCAAAGCAATTGATAACTTTGATATAAGCCAAAATGTTAGATTTTCAACCTATGCTGTGCCTATGATTATTGGAGAAATTAGAAGATACCTTCGTGACAACAATCCAATTAGAGTAAGTAGATCCTTGAGGGATATAGCATATAAGGCTTTACAAGCAAGAGAACAATTAATTAATAAAAATTCTAAGGAACCTACAATAACTGAAATAGCTAAAGAATTAAATCTTCCAAAAGAGGAAATAGTGTTTGCTTTAGATGCTATACAGGATCCTATATCCCTATTTGAACCTATATACCATGATAGTGGCGATGCTATTTATGTAGTTGATCAAGTGAAAGATGAAAAGTCAGAAGATGAGGTATGGCTGCAGTCTATTGCCATTAAAGAGGCAATAAATAAACTAAACAAAAGGGAAAGACATATTTTAAATTTAAGATTTTATGAAGGAAAAACCCAAATGGAAGTTGCTGAGGAAATAGGAATTTCTCAAGCTCAAGTGTCAAGACTTGAGAAAAATGCTTTAAGACAAATGAGGAAATTAATATAAGAAAACTCATTGCCTCACCAAATTTTAGTAATATTTTAAACATTATTATCAATATATATAGTAAGAGATATATAAGAAGAGGTGAGGTAATGATTAACTTATCTGAAATGAAGGAAAAGGAAGTTATTAATATTAGAAATGGGGAAAGATTAGGCTTTATATACGATTTTGAAATAGATTTAGAAAATGGAAAGGTTGTAGCTGCCTTGGTACCATCTTATGGTAAAGTATTGAGTATTTTTAGTAAGGCTAGGGATTTATATATTCCCTGGCAAAATATATATAAAATTGGACAAGATATTATTTTAGTGGATATGGGAACTACTGAAACTATACAATTAGACAAATAAAAATAGATATATTATAATCTAATAAAGAAAGTTTTGGAGGTGAGTAAATGAACTGTCCTTTTTGTAACTATCACGAAACAAAAGTAGTTGATTCAAGGCCAACAGATGAGGGACAGGCTATAAGAAGAAGACGAGAATGTTTAAGATGCTTAAAAAGGTTTACAACCTATGAAAAAATGGAAAAAACCCCCCTTATAGTGATAAAAAAAGATGGTAATAGGCAATTATATGATAGGAATAAAATATTAAATGGAATTTTAAAGGCCTGTGAAAAAAGGCCTGTACCTTTAACTAAAATAGAAGAACTAGTTGATGAAATAGAAAAGGATCTTTACAATTCAATGGAAAAAGAAGTTACCAGCGAAATGATTGGACAAATGGTAATGAATAAGCTTAAGGAAGTAGATGAAGTGTCTTATGTCAGGTTTGCATCGGTGTATAGGCAATTTAAGGATATAAATACTTTTATGGAAGAGTTAAAGAAATTATTGAATGAAAAATAGAATTGGTGGTGCTAATTATTATGCTGGAAAAAAAGAAAAAAGAGTTTTTATACTTACAGTTTCAAGAGCTTAATGACTTAAATTTTGTTAAACATATATTTACTACTAGAATTGGTTGGACTAAAGAAAATTATAAAGAGGAGTTATCGAAACTTTTTAATATAGATACAGATAAAATTATTAATGTAAATCAGGTACATAAAACAGATATTTTGCATATAGATTCCATAAATAAAGTATCAGCTAAAACTGAAAGAAGAGAGTACGATGGAATTATAACCCATTTAACTGATGTCCTCCTTATAACTTACCATGCAGATTGTGTTCCTATTTATTTTGTAGACAAGTATAAGAAAGTAGTAGGCTTAGCCCATGGGGGCTGGAAGGGTACCTATGGAAATATTGCAGGTAAAATGATAGATAGTATGATTGAATATTATAATTCACAAATAGAAGATATATTAGTTGCCATTGGACCTTCCATAGGTCCCTGTTGTTATGAAGTTGGAAAAGATGTATCTGATTTGTTCATAGGTAGGTATGAAAACTTTGAAGATATAATTGTTAACAGGAATGAAAAAATATATTTAGATTTATGGAAAACAAATTATTTACAGCTAAAAGAAAAGGGAGTACCAAAGGAAAATATAATATTAGCTAATATGTGCACTAGCTGCAATGTAAACAAACTATATTCCTATAGAAAAGAAAAAGGAACAGATAAAAGGATGATAGCTGGTATTGCCTTAGTATAAAAAAATCTATGTTAGGATGATATTTATGAGCATGAGTGCTTTCAATAATGTGCTACTGCAAAATATTTTGCACAATATAGATATTGGTATACACGTTATAGATGAAAATAGAAAAACTGTTGTTTACAATGATGCTATGGGAAGGATTGAAGGGCTTGATCCTAAACAAGTAATAAACAAAGACCTATTAGAAGTTTTTCCTAGCTTAGATGAGACTTCTTCTACCTTAATTAGTGCCCTAACAGAAAAGAAACCTATATTAAATAAAGCACAAGTATATATTAACTCAAAAGGTAAAAAGATATTTACTATCAATTCTACCTTACCAATATTTATTAGGGATCAGGTAGTGGGTGCCTTAGAAATTGCTAAAGATATAACCTATATTAAGGAACTTTCAGAAAGGCTTATGGATTTACAAAATGAACTAAATATAAATAATCAGTTTTCTAACTTCAATAAAAAGAAGAAAATTAAGAAATATAATTTTGCTGACATTATAGGTCAAGATGAAAAAATTATAAACTTAAAGGAAGTAGCAAGACGTGCTAGCAATACACCTTCCTCAGTATTAATATATGGAGAAACAGGAACGGGCAAGGAGCTCTTTGCGCAGAGTATACATTATGGTGGAAACAGAAAGGACAAGCCCTTTATAGCTCAAAACTGTGCAGCAATACCTGAAACCCTCTTGGAGGGAATACTTTTTGGAACAGAAAAGGGAGGATTTACAGGGGCTGTAGCAAGGGAGGGTATATTTGAGCAGGCTGATGGGGGCACTTTATTGTTAGATGAAATTAACTCCATGTCCCATAGCTTACAAGCAAAATTGTTAAGGGTACTACAGGAGGGGTATATTAGACGTATTGGTGGATTAAAGGACATTCCAATAGATGTTAGGATAATTGCAACTACCAATGAAGATCCATCAATAAGTATTGAAAAGGGTAGATTAAGAAAAGACTTATATTATCGCTTAAATGTAATTTATCTAAAAATTCCTCCCTTAAGGGAAAGAAAGGGAGATATAGGAATACTATCAAATCATTTTATAAACAAATATAATTATATTTTAAATAGAAATATATTAGGTATTGATGATCAGGTATTAGAAGCCTTTTATAATTATTCTTGGCCTGGCAATGTTAGGGAATTGGAAAATGCTATAGAATCAGCCATGAATTGTGCACCCATAAATAGAAAATTCCTTTTGAAGGAAGATTTTATCACAAATACCAATATATTCGATGCTGGTAATTCTTTAATTATAAAGAGATTTAATTTAGAAAAACCTCTGCCTACTTATTTAGAAGAACTAGAGAAGGAGATAATATTGGAAAAATTAGAAAAAAATAAATACAATATATCAAGAACAGCTAAAGAATTGGGAATTAAAAGGCAAACCTTGCAACATAAAATTAAAAAATACTTTAAAACAGCAAAATAATTTGCACTATTGTGCAAAATACTTTGCTGTTTTATTATGGTCTTGTTACTAATAATTAAAATAGTACAATTAATATAAGGAAATTTAAATGAAATGCTTATAAAAAAGCTGGCAAGAAATTTGCATAAATATTAAGTGTAGAAATTTTATTTTGGAGGTGCTTTTATGAGAAAAGAAAATGTAAAGGTAATAGTTTGGGGACTAGGAGCCATGGGAAAAGGCATAGTGGAGATGTTATTAAATAAGAAGGGTGTAGATGTAGTTGGTGCAGTGGTAAGGGGCAATAAGATTGGAAAATCAATGTATGAGTTAACAGGCATTGAAAGGGGAGACAGACCAGATTTGATAGCTGGTTCTTATGAAGATGTAATAAAGGAAGGGGCTGCTGATGTAGTAATAATTGCCACCGATTCATATACTAGAACATCTTTTGATAAGATTAAATACTGCTTAGAAAGAAAAATAAATGTAATATCAACTGCTGAAGAAATGGCATATCCACAAGCACAATCACCAGAGTTAGCGAAGGAATTAGATAGAATAGCTAAAGAAAATGGAGTAACTGTATTGGGTACAGGCATTAATCCAGGACTTATTATGGATCTACTAGTGATTACACTTACAGGAGCATGTATAGATGTAGAAAGTATTAAGGCTGAAAGGATTAATAACCTATCACCCTTTGGACCTGCAGTAATGCATGGACAAGGTGTTGGAATAAGTGTAGAAGAATTTAATAAAAGAGTAGAAGAAAATACTCTAGATGGACATATTGGATTTCCAGAGTCAATTACTATGATAGCCGATGCTTTAGGGTGGAAATTAAGTGATGAAATTAAATTAGAAAGGGCTCCTATTGTTTCTAAAGTATATAGAAAGGCCTCCTATGCAGAAGTACAACCTGGCGATGTTGCAGGATGTAATATGAAGGGCTATGGCTATGTTGATGGAGAGTTAAAAATTGAGATGGTTCACCCACAACAAGTAGAACCTCAATTAGAAGGAGTAGAAACTGGTGATTATATTACTATTAAGGGTACTCCAAATATAAACATGCAAATTGTTCCTGAAGTGCCTGGTGGTATTGGAACAATTGCTATGACTGTTAATATGATTCCTCATGTTATTAATGCTAAACCAGGATTAAAGACAATGATAGATTTACCAGTACCAAGGGCAATTATGGGAGATATGAGAGAGCTAATAGAAGAGTAGACATGATACTATCATAATTTAAGAGGAGCTAATGATAGTAACCAAAAATTATAGAAAGGAAGATCTAAATGGATGCAAAAAAAGGTGATTGGGTAAGGATACACAATATAGTGTTAAAGGCAGGAGAGAGATCTTCAAATTTACCAGAGGATACTCAAAAAGTACCTTTAGAAATGTGGGTTAAAGGATTTCTTTTAAACGATGAAGCCAATATTGGTGATGAAGTAGAAATAGAAACCTATATAGGAAGAAGAACTAAGGGAAAGCTAATAGAAATTAACCCAAGGTGGGAACATGATTTTGGAGAAGTTGTCCCAGAACTGCTACATATAGGTAGGCAGTTGAGGGCAATATTGGAAGAGGACGGTGAGTAATATGGCAATGGATATGAGCTATGAAGCTGTAATGGCTAGAAAAGGGGAAATAATGAAAAGAGCCATAGGTATAGATTATGATGAGTTTGAATCAGGAAGCATAGCCTTTGACTATGAAAGAATGATGAGGGAAACAGGGTATACTTTACAAGAAATTCAAAAGATTCAAAGTGAAACTAACGTTGGCAATACACCCCTTTTAGAACTAAAAAATTTAACTAAATTAGCAAGAAAGTATGCTCCTAAGGGAAAGGGTGCAAGGATATTTATAAAGGATGAGGCAGCCAATCCATCAGGAAGTTTTAAGGCTAGAAGAGCAGCCACTGCTTGCTATCATGCTGAAAAATTGGGCTATAAGGGTGTTATTGCAGCAACTAGCGGAAATTATGGTTCTGCCGTTGCAAGCCAAGCTGCCATGAGGGGATTAAGGTGTATAGTAGTACAAGAATGTTATGATTCAAGAGGTGTAGGACAACCTGAAATAATAGAAAAGGCTAGAAAGTGTGAAGCCTTTGGCGCAGAAGTTGTACAACTTACTGTAGGTCCAGAACTATTTTATACCTTCTTGGTTTTATTAGAAGAAACTGGATACTTTAATGCATCCTTATATTCTCCCTTTGGAATAGCAGGAGTAGAAACTTTAGGATATGAAATAGCAATGCAATTTAGGGAAAGGGAAGGAAGGGATCCAGATGCAGTAGTTGTAACAAATGCTGGAGGCGGAAACTTAACTGGTACTGCCAGGGGACTTTTAAAGGCGGGAGCACAAAGCAAGGTAATAGGAGCAAGTGTTGATTTAAGTGGATTACATATGGCAAGTGACATACAATTTAACAAAAAATCCTTTACAACAGGACATACAGGCTTTGGAGTTCCCTTTGCTACCTGGCCAGACAGATCTGATGTGCCAAGATCAGCAGCAAGGCCACTAAGATATCTTGATAGATATGTAACTGTTAATCAGGGTTCAGTATTTTATATGACAGAGGCTTTAGCACAACTAGAAGGTATTGAAAGGGGGCCTGCAGGAAATACATCCTTAGCTGCAGCCTTCTATTTGGCACAAGAGATGGATGAAGACCAAATCATAGTTGTACAAGAAACTGAATATACTGGAGCAGGTAAGCACATTCAACCCCAATTAACCTTTGCACGAAAAAATGGAATTGAAATATTAATTGGTGATCCAAGTGAGGAAGTACCGGGTAAAAATATAATATTACCTAAGGATCCTGGTTATATTAAGGCAAAAGATCTAGATGTTGATAAGTTAAGAAAATCTTATATAAGAAACTGCATTAATAATTACAAAGTAGAAAAAGTGACGGAAGAAGATATTAAGTTTTTAGCAGAAGATACTAAGTCCAATGAAGAATTTGTAAAAGAGGTTCTTGATGAATTAGGAGTTAAATATTAATTGTAAGAGGTGAAATTAGATGAAAAGGGCAGATGATTTTCAAGAAAGAAGAAAACACCTTGCAGATCTTACAGAGGAAGAATTAGAGCAGAGATTTTGGGAATTGGCTGAAAAAATTGTTGATCCCCTTGTAGAATTAGCTTGTAAGCACACCAGCCCATCGATAGAAAGGTCGGTCTTGCTTAGAATGGGATTTTCTAGTATAGAAGCAAAGGCCATTGTGGATGGGGCTGTAGAAAGAGGCTTATTAGGAAAAGGAGCAGGCCATTTAGTTTATAGATTGGCAAGGGATAAAAATTTGAGTGTAAGGGAGGCAGGACTTAAACTGGCCAATGGAGAAATGTGGGACTATGTTGTAGAAGTATTTAAAGGAGGTGAAAGGTAATGG
>JAAYFE010000099.1 GCA_012728365.1 Tissierellia bacterium | reverse complement strand
TGATATTCCAGTATCAACAAAAACTAAAAAGTTTAATAATAAAGTTGTAAATATCCATACTAATACTAATATGAAAATAATAGTTCATGAACCCCTAAGCTATGAGGAAGCTCCAGTTATTGTAGAAGACCTAAAAGCTAGGAAGGTAGTAGTTATTAACTTTGAACAATTAGACGCAGCCTTGAAAAGACAGATATTTGATTTTATAAATGGAGGATTATACTCTCTTGAAGGAACTATTCAGAAGGTAACAACAGATATATTTGTATTGGCTCCAGCTAATGTTGAAATAAATGGAAATATTAAAGATGAATTAAAAAATAGAGGAATATTTAAATGGTAATTAATATAGGGAAGAGGTAATCTAATGCATAATGTATATGAAGCTATTAGGATATTATTTGAAATAATAGAGCTATTAATATTAGTAAGAGTTATTATGTCATGGTTAAGAGTTAGCTTCTACAGCCCTATTGGCCGAATTGTATACGAATTAACAGAGCCAATACTTTCTATAGCCAGAGGACTTATATATAAGATAGGAATAGATACTGGTATGTTTGATTTTTCTCCTATAGTGGCTTTGCTTATATTGAATTTATTTCAGGCTCTTATAATAAATTTTCTAAATATATGGTGATAAATTTGAAATTAGATAAGGAGAAATATATAGAACATATAAAAGATAAGAATCAGATTTTAAATATGCGGAGATTAATGGACAAGATTGAAATAGTCCTAAATAAAAATTCAATACAAACAACAGACTTCTTAGACCCATATGAAAGAAGGCTTTCCAGATCTATATTAAACAAATTTATAGATATTAAGTATGAAGAAATAGGAGGAATAGATGAAGCTGAAAGAAAAATTATAATAATCTATCCTCCTTATATTCAAATAGAAGATATAAATAATTATATAATTGCTCTTTCTATAGAAATAAATAACAGAAACCTTTCTCATAGAGATTTTCTAGGTGGGATTTTA
This sequence comes from Tissierellia bacterium, assembly GCA_012728365.1. Taxonomy (GTDB): domain Bacteria; phylum Bacillota; class Clostridia; order Tissierellales; family Tepidimicrobiaceae; genus JAAYFE01. The sequence goes on along the minus strand of JAAYFE010000099.1, from coordinate 4,782 downwards.
AATTTAGGAATAAACCGTAGTAAAGTGGGGGATATTTTAATCCATGAGGAATATACTCAAGTTATTGTTAAAAGAGAAATAGTAGACTATATATTAGTAAATTTAACTAAAATTGGCAAGCATAAGGTAAAGGTTAAAGAAATATCTTTAAATAGCCTCAAAAAAGCTGAAGTAGAATACTTAATTAGAAAAGATACCATATCATCCCTAAGATTAGATGTATTAATTAGTAGTGCTTTAAATTTATCAAGAAATATTAGCCAAAGGCTTATTACATCAGGAAGAGTTAAAGTTAATTGGGAACCTATAGATAAAATATCTAAATCTATTAAAGAGGGAGATATAATATCTGTAAAGGGGTATGGGAGATTTATATTAAGTTCAATAGGAGGAACTAGTAAAAAAGGGAAAATTAATGTTCAGTTGAAACTACTAAAATAATGGAGTATGGAGTGAGGACTATGATTACACCCCTTGATATTCAAAATAGGGATTTTAAAAGATCTATAAGAGGATATAATGAAGCAGAAGTAGATGAGTTCCTTGATGAGGTAATTAGAGATTATGAAAAGATTAATAAAGAAAATATAGAATTGAAGGATAAAATAGTACTGCTTAATGAGCAAATTGAAAAGTATAATGCTTTAGAAAACACATTAAAGGAAACCTTAATAGTTGCTCAAAGTACTGCTGATGAAGTAATAATAGCAGCAAAACAAAAGGCAGAATTAATAATTCAAGAGGCTAATAATGAGGCAAAAAAAATAATAGACGAAGCCAAAAACGAAGTAAAGAGAATAAGGATGGAATATGAGCATATATTAAAGGAAGTCATTATTTTTAGGACTCGTTATAAATCTCTTATTGAATCCCAATTGTCTGCCTTAGAACAATTTTATGATGAAGTAATTAAGGAACAAGAAAAAAATAGGAAAGAAGAGGATAATGAACATAATTACATAGATGAAGTAGACGAAATAAAGGTGGAAGAAATTGAAATTAAAACTGAAATAGAAGAAGTTGATGATTTAGGTGCTTAACTTTTTAAAACAAAATCCCTCTATTTTCATAGTATATAGTAATATATGAAAATGGAGGGATATTTTTGGAAGAAGCTTATGCTTATAGATATGATGATCATCTACTTTTGTTTTTTTTATTGCTTACCCATGTATGGAATGCTAAATATAACAAGCACAATCTTCTTTTCTTCCTACTAATCTTAATGAATTATACCTAAAATATTCTAGAATTTTACTAGGATTTTAAAATAATGGATGGGCATATTATTTTTAAAATAAATAAATTAAAGGAGGATAATATGGAAGAAAAGGAGAAAAAACACTTTAGAAGCCTTTTGATGAAGGAAAAATTGGAAATTTTAAAAACATTAAATAGCATGAAAAATAAAGAAGAACTCGGTTTCATAGATGATTATTATACAGAATTATCTGCATATGATAATCATCCTGCTGATATAGGAACTGAAATATTTATGATGGAACAGGATAAGGGTCTGATAAACAAACTAAATAATACCCTTTCAGAAATAGACACTTCTTTAGATGCAATTGATAGAGGAAATTATGGAGTATGTATATCCTGCGGAAAAGAAATAGATAAAAATCGCCTTGAACTTATTCCATATTTAAAACTTTGCATTGATTGTTCAGAAAAGAAAATTCCTTTAGAAAAGAAAATGGAATTTAGGCCTGAGGAAGAAGATAGCATAAGCCCCTTTAGTAATTATAAAAATAATGAGGATATAAGTGGATTTGATAGGGAGGATAGTTATCAGGAAGTTGCAAGATATAATAAAATCGAAAAGGATCCATCCTTTAATACCGGAGATGATTTAGGTGTATTTGATGAGGAAAATAGTGGTTCAGTAGAGGAAGTGGAAGAAATTTCACAGGATTATTATGAGGATACTTTAAAATAATGATAGAGTTATATAAACAACCCATAAATATAATGAACGGGTTGTTTTTGTTTTATATATTTCTATTCATAACTTGTCTTTATTTTATAATTCTACTTATTTATGCATATAAGAAGTTAGCTTAATAATAAAATAGAATAAAGATATTTTAACATATAAGGGGTGGGGATATGTTTGATGATTTTATGACTCCAGAAACCTTGACTACATTTATTGGATTAGTAGCTGCTACATCATTAATTGTTCAGTTTACAAAACCGCTGATAAAAAAATGGCTTCCTGATGTATTTGTAAGAATTTATGTCTTTGTAATTGCATTACTTTTAACTTTTATATTTGATAATGGTGATTTTACAATTCAGTCTATTGCACTAAAGGTAGTTAATGCCATGTTAATTACAACTTCTGCCATGGGAGGGTATGAAGCATTATCTAACCCGTTGTCTCAAAACAAATAGAAAGGCTAAGGGAAAATTTTTCTCTTAGCTTTTTTGGTTAAATCGTAAACATATTGTAACTTCTATATGCCAAAATAAGGATATAATATACATAAGAAAAGAGGAAAATTTTTCAAATTCCTTAAAGGGAGGAGATCGTATGAAAAAAATATTATTTTTGTTGTCCTTGGTCTTGCTTATGACGTCCATTCCAACAGCATCTTACGGGCAGAACTATGATAAGCAGCTGGAGGAGGCTATACTGAAAAGCAAGAAGCTATTTGGTATTACTGATGAGTATGACAAATTTGACTACAGCGTTTCTACTTACAATGATGAAATTGTTTTTTATCTTAATTGGCATGATTCCAAAGAGGCCTTAGGTTATATTACTGTTACTATTACAGCTGATGGTACTGTAACTAGCTACAATAAATGGTATACGACTTCCCAGAGGGATAGGACTAAACTACCTAACATGAGCAAGGAAGAAGGGCTTACAATTGCAAATAAATTTATAGAAAAAGTATCCCCTGAATACAAGGACAGGGTACAGTATGTTGAAAGAAACCAACCCTATTATGTGTACTCTGAAGGCTACAACTATTTATTTGTCAGGGTTGAAAATGAAATACCCTATTATGGCAACAGCATAGAAGTATTTGTAGACAACCATACAGCTGAAGTTACCAGATATTATGTCAACTGGGATAAAGATTTAAACTTTACAGATAAAAGTGATCTTATTTCTTTGGACCAAGCAAAAGACATTTATAAGAATAAAATAGGATTAGATTTAATATACAAACAAAAGTATGATACTGATAAATTAGAGTACTATCTAGTTTATTCTTCACTTAATACTAACCTAAGCATAGATGCCAAAAATGGGGATATTGTTAGTGATTACTATTATTATAGGATTGCAGAAGATGTGGTAGGAGAGTCTCTAGCTGCAGGAGGTGGAGGTTTAAGTCCACAGGAGGCTGCTGCTGTGGAGGATATTAAAGGAATAATTACTAAAGAGGAAGCAGAAAAAGCTGCAAGGGATCTATTAGACATTTCTGATGACTATAAGCTAGGATATGTGTCCTTGTACAGGGATGTGTATGTAAGGGATAACTATTATTGGTCAATGGATTTTACCAAGGATGATGATTATTCCCGAGGTGGCATATACGTAAGTATAAATGCAAAAAATAAGGAATTAATATCTTTATATAGTTATGATCCAATTACTGAAGATACAGAGCCCAAATATGATAAAGAAAAGGCTTTAGACATTGCAGAAGAGTTCATTGATAAGGTGGCAAAGAACAAAAAGGAATTTGTCGTATTAAATGAAAATCCATCAGTAGTAAGACCCTTGGAGAAAGAAAAATACTATACCTTCCACTTTATAAGGAAGTTTGATAAAGCTTATGTACAAAATAATGGTATATATATTACAGTAAATGCAATTAATGGAAAGGTTACAGACTATAATCTAAGCTGGTATGAAGTAGACTTTCCATTACAGGATCAGGTAATGTCTCTAGATAAGGCCTATGATATATTATTTGAAGAAATTGGTATGGAACTTAAGTATGTTGTACCCCATAAGGCTGATATGGATGGAAGGAATAAAGAGAATGAAGAAGCAATTTTAGTGTATGGAATTAAAACTAATAAACCATTAAATATAGATGCTAACAGTGGCCTTATACTTGATTACAATGGAAAACCATACAAGGAATATGAAGTACCTACCTATATTGATATTGATTTAAGTTATGCCAAAGACAAGATAATTGCTTTAGCCCAACTAGGAATAGCACTACCAGGAGAAGAGTTCAGGCCAGAAGAAAAGATGATCCAAAGAGATTTCTTGTATCTGTTGGCAAAGGCAGATTATGCTTATATTGACCTAGAGGATGAAGAAAAACTATATGGCTATCTTACAAGTAGAGGTATTATAAAGGAAGAAGAAAAGGCTCCTGAAAAATTTGTAACCAAGGAAGAAGCTATTAAATATATAATTAGAGCTTTAAATTACGAAGAAATAGCAGAACTGACAGATATATTTAAAGATATATTTGAAGATTCAAAGGATATATCAGAGGAACTAAAGGGTTATGTGGCCATTGCCTATGGGCTAAAAATAGTAGAAGGAGATAAGGGTAAACTATATCCAAAAACTGAGATTAAGAGAGAAGATGGAGCAGTTTTAATTTATAATTATTTGTTAAATTCAAAATAAGGCTTATTTTTAAGCCTTATTTTTTTATCTTAATACTCATAATAAATCTTATCATAATTGACAATTTAAAATATTACTAAACAAATCTTTCCTTATCAGGCCCATATTCACACATTATCCTAACCATTTCTTCAGGTTCCTCCTTACAATCCCTAAGTACCCAT
>JAAYFE010000098.1 GCA_012728365.1 Tissierellia bacterium | reverse complement strand
GGTTCGATTCCCTTCACCCGCTCCACTTTTATTTGCACCTATAGCTCAGTTGGATAGAGCAACGGACTTCTAATCCGTGTGTCGGGGGTTCGAATCCTCCTAGGTGCACCATATAGGGCGACATAGCCAAGTGGTAAGGCAGAGGTCTGCAAAACCTTTATCCCCGGTTCGAATCCGGGTGTCGCCTCCACTTTAAATTTTTATATGTACCTATAGCTCAACTGGATAGAGTGCTTGACTACGAATCAAGAGGTTGGGGGTTCGAGTCCCTCTAGGTACACCAAGTAAAATGGCTAGACTTTAATTGTCTGGCCATTTTTACGTTTTTGTACATATTTTTTGAAGTAGAACAGCTTTCTTTTTATGATATTTCCTAAAATTTATAGTATAATACTAGTAAAAGGTTATTTAGCTTAAGGAGGAAATCGTTATCACTTCATTTTGTTTTAAGCTGGTAATAAGCTTGGGATATTTAAAATATATTGAAAAAGGGGAAGACATATGAAAGCCTTATATTATCATAATGGTCTAAAATTTGTGGAGAATTATCCAAAGCCATTCCCAAAATCAGGGGAAAGCCTGATAAAGATCATTATTTCAGCCATTTGCAATACGGATAAGGAGATATTAAAAGGCTACAGGCCTGACTTTAAAGGGATCTTAGGCCATGAATTTGTAGGCCAGGTTGTAGAATCTGATGACCCATCCCTTTTAGGCAAGCGGGTTGTTGGTGAAATCAATGAATATTGTGGCCATTGTCTTTATTGTAAAACTAATAGGCCTACCCACTGTGAAAACAGGAAGGTTATAGGGATTTCTGGCAAGGATGGGGCTTTTGCAGAATATATGGTTTTAAAAAATCAGCTACTACATGTGGTGCCAGAGGAACTTCCATCGGAAATAGCCATCTTTACTGAACCCCTTGCAGCAGCCTTAGAGATTTTAGACCAGGTTCATATAAGACCTTCTACCAATGTGGCTATAATTGGAGATGGTAGGCTGGCTTTTATGATTGGTCAAGTGGTGGCTTTAACAGGGTCAGATCTTACTATAATTGGCAAACATGAGGAAAAACTAAGCCTATTTAAGCCATTTGCCAGGGTGACTACAAATACTGAGGACACATATGAAGTAGTCATCGATGCTTCAGGCTCTCCTACAGGGCTTTTGACAGCTCAAAAAATAGTTAGAAAAAGGGGTACCATTGTAGTTAAATCTACCTATTCAGGCAAGGTAGAAGTGGACATGAGCTATTTCGTAGTAAATGAGATAACCATAGTTGGAAGTAGGTGTGGTCCCTTTAAGCCAGCCCTACAACTTCTAAAAGAAGGCCTAATCCAGTTTCCGCCTATTGAATTATATGGGCTGGAGGAGTATGAAAAGGCCTTTAAGTCTAGGGCTTTTAAGGTTGGTTTTAAATTATAAAAATTAAAATAAAGGGGGATTAACTGTGAAAAGAAAAAGCATTTTGTCTATTTTATTAGTTTTAACCCTAATATTATCTATTAGCTTAAGTGGCTGTTCTAAGCAAGCTGACGCACCAGAGGGAGATGGTATGAAGATTGCAATAGTTACAAGCCCTAACGGAGTAGATGATGGTTCCTTTAACGAAGATAACTACAACGGTATTTTGAACTTTATTGAAACAAATCCTAATGCAACAGTTCAGGCTGTAAGGGAACCAACTGGAGACCCTGCTGCAGCAGTTCAAGCAGTGTCAGATATTGTAGCAGATTATGATGTTATAGTTACACCGGGCTTCCAATTTGCAGGTATTTCAACTGTAGCTGCAGAAAATCCAGATAAGAAGTTTATTCTAATTGATACCTTCCCAGAAGCAGTAGATGGGCAAGAGGAATTTGACAATGTTTTGGCCATGATGTTTGCTGAAGAAGAAAGTGGCTTTTTAGCCGGTATGGCTGCAGCCTTAGAGACTAAAACTAACAAGGTGGCAGTAGTCAATGGTGTAGCATTCCCATCCAACGTTAATTACCAATATGGATTTGAATCTGGTGTAAACTATGTAAATGCTAAGTACAACAAAAACGTTGAAATTATAGAACTGCTTTCATATGCAGGTACAGACGTTACAGGAGCCAATGTAGGTGGCAACTATGCCGGTTACTTTGCCGATGAAGCAACAGGCAAGGTAATAGGTAATGCCTTAATTGCTGAAGGAGTTGATATTATCTTTGTAGCTGCCGGTGCTACAGGAAATGGAGTCTTCACTGCTGTCAAGGAAGCTGAAGGAGACATAAAGGTAATAGGCTGTGATGTAGATCAATATGACGATGGTGTAGCTGGGGATAGGAATATTGTACTTACTTCTGTCCTAAAAGTTATGAGTCTAAATGTTGAAAGAGCCTTAAGTTCAATAAAAGATGGCACTTTCGAAGGTGGCAACGTTATACTTAGGGCAGATACAGATTCCACAGGATATGTGAAAGAAGAAGGCCGCCATCAATTGTCAGCTGATACCATAGCAAAGATAGATGAAGCCTATGAACTATTAAAGAAGGGGGAAATTGTTCCTGCGGCCAACTTTAACGGATATACACCTGAAGATTTTCCTGGCTTACCATAGGATGAAAAATTTTTATAGCCATAATAAATACACTTGAGGGGAATATCTATGTATGAGTACATTGTAGAGATGAAAAATATTACCAAAAGATTTCCTGGAATAGTTGCCAATGACAATATTACCATCCAAATTAAAAAAGGTGAAATATATGCTATTTTAGGGGAGAATGGTGCAGGTAAGTCAACATTAATGAGTATTCTCTTTGGCATGTATGAACCTGATGAAGGTGAGATCTGGATTAGGGGAGAAAGGGTTAAAATCCTCTCCCCTAACCATGCTGCCAAACTAAACATAGGAATGGTACACCAGCACTTTAAGCTGGTCCACAATTATACTGTAACAGAAAATATCATCCTAGGAGTGGAGCCAATAAAGAAGCTAGGTGGTCTAATACCCTATGTGGATATTGATGATGCCAACAAGAGGGTTGCTGAACTGTCAAAGAGATATGGCCTGCAGGTTGATCCTAGACAGAAGATAGAGAATATGACCGTTTCCCTACAGCAGAGGGTGGAGATTTTGAAGATGTTATACAGGGAGGCTGAAATTCTCATATTTGATGAACCTACAGCCCTATTGACTCCCCAGGAAACGGATTACCTACTTGATATTATTGAGGAACTACGTAGGGGCGGCAAAACCATTATCCTCATTTCCCATAAATTAGAGGAAATCAAAAGGGTAGCAGACAGGTGTGCAATTTTAAGAAAGGGGAAGCTGATAGAGGTCTTAGATGTAAAGGAGACTTCTACCAAAACCATGGCCAACCTAATGGTAGGCAGGGAGGTTTCCTTAGATATAGATAAAAAGCCAGCCCAATTTGGACATGTGGTGTTGGAAGTTGAAGATCTTAGAGTAAAAAATCAGGACAAGGTTGAAGTGGTCAAAGGTGTTTCCTTTAAGGTTCACAGTGGTGAAATATTTGCTATTGCAGGAGTTGCAGGTAATGGCCAGGTGGAAATTGCCGATGCAATTGCAGGCCTTACTGACATATCAGGTGGCACCATTAAACTGAATGGAGTGGATATAAGTAAGTACAGCATTAGGGAAAGAACCATAGAAGGAATTTCTTATATTCCTGAGGACAGGCAGTCCTATGGCTTAATACTAGACTTTACTTTAGCAGAAAACCTGGCCCTTAAGGACTACTATAAGGAGCCCTTCTGCCAAAAAGGCTTTTTAAATAAGGAAGTAATAGATGAATATGGCAAAAAACTAATTGAAAAATATGATATTCGTAGTAGCCTTGGTGTAGATACTCAGGTAAGGCAAATGAGTGGAGGCAACCAGCAAAAAGCTATAGTAGCCAGGGAAATTGAACTGGATTCGCCATTAATGATATTTGTCCAGCCTACTAGGGGCTTAGATATCGGGGCCATTGAAAATATACGGAAGATGATAATTGAGGAAAGGGATAAGGGTAAGGCAATCCTATTAGTTTCCTTGGAACTTGATGAAATCATGAGTATAGCCGACACCATAGCCATAATATACAATGGAGAAATACAAAAAGTTTCACCTGCTGAAGAATTAACTACAAAAGAAGTAGGTGAATACATGATGGGGGTTACAGCATGAGGGAAAAGAGCGTAGGTAAAAGAAAAGAAAATGTCTTAGCCAAGTTTTTCTTGAAGTCAATAGGTAATGAAAGGTGGCAGCATATAACTATACCTATTTTCTTGATCTTCTTAAGCTTTTTTGCTGCTTCTATAATAATATTAGCCCTTGGCAAAAACCCCTTAGGGGCTTTTTACAACCTCTTACAGGGGGTAGGTATCCTACCTAAGCCATCTTATGCAGCCTACAAGAGCATGCTGACAGACTTCCTATCCTTACTTAATTATATGACACCTATGGTTTTTGCTTCCTTAGCTGTTTCTATAGCCTTAAAGGGAGGTCTCTTTAATATAGGGGTTTCTGGTCAGATGCTTTTGGCAGGCTTCATAGCCTCCATAACAGTTGGTTACAGCAGCCTAAGTAGAATAGTTGCAAAACCTCTAGTGCTTGCCATAGGCATTATAGCAGGTGGAATACTGGGAGGTTTAATTGGCTTTCTAAAATACAAGTTCAACATCAATGAAGTAGTATCTTCCATAATGTTTAATTATATTATCCAGTATGTCTTAAGCTTTTTTATCCATTCCTATTATATAGACCCAGTATCCAGGCAGTCCAAGTATATTGCTGATACAGCTAGGCTTACCCTAGTCAATGTGGAAATGTTTGGTCTTAAGATGGATATTTCCATTGGCTTTGTAATAGCCATTATACTTGCCATAGCATTAAAAGTATTTTTTCATAAGTCCCGCCTTGGTTTTGAAATCAAGGCAGTAGGTGCTAATCCAAAGGGGGCCAAATATGCTGGCATCAATGTAGGAAGAACCATGATTCTAACCATGGTCCTATCAGGAGTTTTTTCAGGCCTGGCAGGAGTTACATATTATTTAGGTTATTTTGCATCTATTCAGCCAAAAGTACTGCCCAGTGTAGGTTTTGATGCCATTGCAGTAGCCCTATTAGGTAATACCAACCCCTATGGAATTATAGGCGCTTCCTTTATAATATCTATAATCGATAGGGGCAGCACCTATATGAGCTCCATGGCCGGGGTAAGGAAGGAAATCGCCTCTGTTATAACTGGTATGATCCTCTTGTTCACCGCTTGTACAGCCTATATCCAGCATAAAATTAGGGACAATAAGGATAAACTTTCCTACATGGCAAGGAAGGAGGCAGAAGAATGATAGATACCCTTATTATAGATGGATTATCCTTTGCTCTACCACTTTTTATAATGGCCATTGGAGGGATCTATAGCGAAAGATCCGGAATTACCAACTTAGCCCTGGAGGGCTTGCAGGGCTTTGGTGCCTTTTTTGGAGCCTTATGGGCAGTTACCATTTCCTATTATTTTGATATACCTATTCAGAAACTGTATTACCTAGCTTTACTTTTATCTATGGTAGGTGGAATGTTGTTTTCCATGATCCATGCCCTATTATGTATCAAGTTTAAAGCTAATCAGGTAATCAGTGGTGTAGTTATAAATATACTTTCCATGGCCTTAACCACCTTTTTAACTACACAGATAAATATTGTTGCCTTTGGTGAATTATCTGATAAGTTTCAAATAGGCACTTCTGTTCGTTTTACCATACCAGGCTTGTCAAAACTACCAGTATTAGGGGCAGCATTTAAAAACCTATATCCCTTTGAAATAGTGATCTTATTTATTGCTTTAATAGCAGCCTATGTTTTAAATAAGACTGGATTCGGATTGAGGTTAAGAGCCTGTGGAGACAACCCTCACTCAGTAGATGCTGCAGGGGTAGATGTGTACAAGGTTCAATTCAAGGCAGTTTTAATTTCAGGCGCCTTGTCTGGCTTAGCAGGCATTTGCTATACCTATTCTATCTTAACCCACTTCTCACCGTCAATATATATGGGATATGGCTACTTGTCCATTGCAGCCCTAATATTTGGCAACTGGAAGATACTACCTACCCTTGGAGCCTGTTTGATTTTTGGCTTTGCCAGGTCAGGAGGCTATGTCCTTGGACAAATACTAAAGATGCCCAGTACCTTTTCAGACTTAATCATGACCCTACCTTATGTTCTTACACTATTATTGCTAATATTCTTCTCTAAATCAAATAGGCCACCAAGGGCACTGGGAGAGATCTACGATAAGGGCAAGAGATAAAATTATGTTAAAAAGTCTTGAAATCTTTACAGGTCTCAAGACTTTTTTACGTAATATATTGGTTGAGATTATCATAATAAACCAGACGTTTTTTATTTTCAATGATTGATTGACATATTTTATTATTTATGACATAATTTATAGAAAAAAAGAAAGGGGTATTGGTGTGTACATGGAAGAAGAGGTAATTGATAATGTATCAAATACCTACTTAGTATTGAGAAAGATGAAGGAAGAGTACAGTTCACTATTGGGGAAAATAAGCGATAGTAAGTTTAACAATAAACTTATATCTATCCTAAAAAATATATGTACTGTAAATTTTATAAACGATGCCTTTACTAAAACAATAGACGAATTAAAGGAGTTTAAAGATTTTTCCATATGCCAGGAAGTTTATTATTCTTCTAAATTAAAGAAAAGATTTAATCTATTGCTACTAGAAAAGGACAGGCAAAGAATTTTATTAAATTACCTGGAAAGTCCTAAAAATTTTGAGTCTGTAGAAGAAAATTATATACCAGATACCTGGCTTAAATGCGAATATTCCTCTTCTCTAGAAAAGAAACATGGAAAATATACAGTAATTAATACTTTTGATTCATTACTTTCCTTTGCCAAATTAAATAAATTGACTAAAATATCAGAGGTTAATAGAATTTTTTTTAAACAGTTTATAGATTCTATAGAATCAACAGGCAATAAGCTGGAAAATGGAATAATAGATACTTGTTTTGACATTTATACTCCTGAAGATGAGAAAAATCTTTATGAATATGCAGTTTTAGACCATGTAATACTGGTAATCAAATATGATAAGGAACAAAGTATTATAAATTAAACTCATCATTGAGAGTTTTAAATAGTATAGTAATATCAAATACCTGTAATTTTAAAATTACAGGTGTTTTTTATTTTTTATATATTATGGGCTGATCAAGTTGTTAAATGTAGATGTTGGGTATTATTCATATAAGGGTATGAATTGGAATATATGAATAGTAATGATAAAAAAAGGGGGAATGGTTTTGGCTAAGCAAACAGTTTTTGTTAACCAGTTTACCGATGGCATACTTGACCCAAATAGGCAAATGTTAGGACCTGTTAAAGATGGAGGAATTATTGTAGCCAATACTGCACCAGGTTGCTGGGGGCCAATGATAACACCAGAACTAAAGGGAGGTCATGAGGTTACAGTACCAGTTTATGTTGAGGGAGCAGAAGTAGGTGATGCAATTGCCATATATATTGAATCCATAAAACCAACTTCTCTTGTTGTGGCTTCAGGAAATGATATGACTATAGTTAAAAACTACAATGGAGACCCCTTTGTTGATGCAAAATGTCCCAATTGCGGTACAATTAACCCTGTTACAAAACTAGAGGGAATAGGCTATGAATCTGTAAGATGTGCAGATTGTAATGAAGACATTTCACCCTTTAAATTTACCAATGGTTATACCATGGTTTTTGATGATAAAAAAGAGGTGGGTATAACACTAAATAAAGAAGCTGCCTATGCTGCTGCCAAAAATGCAAGGGAGAATATGTGTATACCAGATAATTCTATTCAAAATCCAATAGTAAACTTTGCACCCCATGATATAGTTGGAAACATATCAAGGCTTAGACCATTTTTAGGCCAACTTGGAACTACTCCTTCCGTAGCTATGCCTGATTCCCATAATGCTGGAGATTTTGGTTCTTTCTTAATAGGAGCATCCCATGATTATGCCCTTACTGAAGAGGAGCTTAAAAAGCATAAAACTGATGGACATATGGATATAAGCAGGGTTAGAGAAGGGGCTATATTAATAGCACCTGTTAAGGTAAAAGGTGGAGGGGTTTATGTAGGAGATGCCCATGCAATGCAGGGGGATGGAGAAATAGCAGGCCATACAGCAGACATAGCTGCAATAGTTACCTTAAGGGTTAAGGTATTAAAAAATTTAAATATAGATGGTCCCATTCTCCTTCCAGTAGAAGAAGATCTCCCTTATTTGGCCAAACCCATAACTGAAAAGGAATACAAAATAGCCAAGGAACTAGCAAAAAAATGGGGAGTTAAAGAATTAGAGAGAAGTGCACCAATTTCCTTTGTAGGAACAGGGGTTAATTTAAATGAGGCTATAGACAATGGACTTCAAAGGGCTGCAGATGTATTAGGCTTGACAGTTCCTGAAGTTATGAACAGGGCTACAATAAATGGTTCCATTGAAATAGGAAGGGCTCCAGGAACTGTAACTGTAACTTTCCTAGCGCCAGTTAGTGCCTTAGAAAAGGCAGGGCTTTATGACATAATTGAGGAACATTATAAATTATATGATTAATAAAGAGCACCTGTAGTTTAGTTACAGGTGCTCTTTATTTAGTTTAATTTGTATATATAAATGTGTTATAATTACACATATAATATAAAATATTATTTATTTTGGGACAAATTGGACAACAAAGGGGGAAGATTATGGACAATAGTAAAGCTTTAAAAATTATAGAAAACATTAAGAAAGTTATTATAGGAAAGGATGATGTTATAGAAAGGGTACTTATAACAATCTTGGCTAAAGGGCACCTATTAATAGAAGATATACCAGGAGTAGGAAAGACAACCCTAGCAAAAGCCTTAGCTAAAAGTATGGACCTCTCATATAAAAGGGTTCAGTTTACTCCTGATCTAATGCCTTCAGATATTATAGGAATAAATATTTACGATAAGGAAAGTGGAAGTTTTTCCTTTAAAAAAGGTCCTATATTTAATCACATTTTTCTTGCAGATGAAATAAATAGAACTTCTCCTAAAACCCAATCTAGCCTATTACAAGCTATGGAAGAAGGGGAAGTATCTACAGAAGAAGGGGATTATATATTAGAAAAACCCTTTATAGTACTGGCAACCCAAAATCCACTAGAATATCAAGGAACCTTTCCCTTACCTGAAGCCCAATTAGATCGTTTTTTAATGTGTCTATCTATTGGATATCCGGATAAATCCTATGAAATAGAAATATTAAAAAACCATCAGTCTATTAAAAGCCTAGAGGATGTAGAAGCAGTAGCAAGTAGGGAAGATATTTTAAATATGCAGGCTGAAGTGGAAAGTATTACAGCCAAGGATTCTATTTTATAATATATTGTAAATATACTAAATGTAACCAGAAACTCCAATGAATTGCAGCTGGGGGCCAGTCCTAGGGCTGCTATAGATCTGTTAAAGGCTTCAAAAGCAAAAGCATATTTATCAGGAAGGGATTATGTTATTCCAGATGATGTGAAAGAAATAGCCCTTTCTGTATTAAGTCATAGGTTAATATTGTCTCCAAGTTCAAAAATTGAAGGTAAATCCATAGAAGAAGTATTAAATAACTTAATAAATCAGATTTTTATACCGGTGATATAAGATGAAAAAAAATGTGATCTTTGCCATATTTATAATTTTATTACTATCTGTCCTATTTATTGGGGGCAAGATGCTTTATTTTTTATTTTATGCATATATTTTTGCCCTATTAGTGCCCCTAATACATATTTCTATTATTTATAAAAGTGTTATAGGTTCTGTCCATGTTCCAAGCAAGTCCATATATGTAGGAGATAGGGTAACCATTTCTTATACAGTAAGAAACTCAAGTAAGTTTACCATACCCTATTTAGAAATAGAAAATACTACTATAAAGGAATTAACAGGGGAAGAAGCCCCTAAAATAATGGCCACCTTAAATCCTAGGGATTATTTTACCTACAGTGAAGAGTTAATTCTAAAAAGGCGTGGATATTATCAATTAGGAGAAATACAAGTAATTATTAAAGATATTTTTGGATTTTATTCCATAAAGAAAGGGGTAAGCTCAGAAACTTCCCTTCTTGTTTACCCAGTACCAACGGAGCTTAACTCATTTAAAATAACATCAATAGAACAGTTAGGAGATATGATAATTGATGATAAGGCCTTTGAAGACAAATCGAGGATATCCTCCTTAAGGGAATTTAGAGAAGGGGATTCAGTAAAGTCCATCCACTGGAAATTATCAGCAAAGCTAGATAAACTTATGATAAAGGAATTTGATAATTCTGCAGATACAAATGTAGTAGTCTTTGTAGATAATTATCAGCCCTTATATAAAAGGGATTCAAATCGTCATCTAGAAGATAAAATTGTAGACATAAGTGCTAGCATTATAAATTATTATTTAAAATATAATATACCTGTAGTTTTTCAATCCCAAAATGGTAAAGATACAGTGGAAATAAAGGGTAGGAACATATCAGATCTTAAGCCTTTTTTGGAGGCCTTGGCCAAATTTGAAAGCAATGGTGTATTTGATTTTCAAACATTCCTGGAAAAAAGGATAGATCTTATTAGAAAAGGTTCAACAGTAGTAATTATAAGTCCAAACCTTGATAAGTCTATGGGTAAACAAGGTTTACTTCTTAAATCCAAAAACTTAAATCCTATATTTTTAATTGCAACTAATAAAGAGGAAAATATTAGCTTATTAGAATCAACAGTAGAAGAGGGATTAAAAAGGGATGGAATACCAGTTTATATAATAGATTGTAAGACTAATATAAAAGCAGCTTTGGAGGCTAGAAATGGATAAGAAATGTAAAAGTAAAAGATTAGAGAAGTTTTTATATAATTTAATATATTCTTCCATGGTCTTTACCCTTTCCTATTTATGTGGATTGCCTATAAGAGTTAATTTAATACTTCCATTAAAGATACTGATGGTTTTTGCAATTACTGTAATAGTAAAGCTACTTTTAACCTATCCAATAATTTTATATATTATTATGATCTTAATATTAATAGGACTTATAATTGGAAACTATTTTTTAAAGGACCTTATTATTATATTCTTAAGGCGTGCTTTTTTCCTATTGGAAAATATATATTATCATATAAAAGAAATGGCAGCTGTTGAATCTGAAAATATATTAATATTTTGGGGCATCATAATTGCCATATTGAGTGTTTTTACTTACTATATTATATTTAAATTTAAGAATCCATTAATACTGCTGCCTGTATATATAGGTGGGATATTGTATTATTGGTATATCTATTATGATGCAGCCTATTGGATGATGGGATTATTTTTGCTTTTATTTTTCATTTTGTTAGGTTTGAGAAATTATGCTAAGGAAAGGGAAGATAAGAGCAAAAAATTTAGTGATGGTTTCTTATATTTATATATAACAAAGGTTAATATTATTTTCACCTGTAGTTTAATTATATTGCTTTTAGCTTTTTCATTGCCTAAAAGTGATAAATACATACACTGGCAATGGCTGAAGGACAAGGCATATGAGCTTTTCCCTTTTCTTGAAGATTTTCGTTCCACTAATTCTGTAAAAAACACAAGGGTAGAAACTTCAGGTTATGTTACTCAAATAGTAGGATATCCTGATAAACCTAGTAAGCTAGGAGGTCCTATAGTATTAAACGATAAGGCTATTATGAATGTTTATGGAAAAGGACCTGTTTATTTACGTGGAAATATTAGACATACCTATACAGGCACCCATTGGATAACTGAAAAAAATGATATGGAAAGTTATAATTTAAGGGAAGATTTTAGTGGATTATCAGAGGAGGAAAAAAATAGATATTATAGAGAAACTAGCTATTTAATAACTAGTAGGACTATAACAAATACCTTATTTTCACCCTATAAACCTAGTAGGGTAAACTTTGAAAGCATGTATATCCTTAAAAAAAATCAAGATGATATACTATACTTTTCTGGAAGTTTAGATGTTGGAGATAGATATACGGTAACTGTATTAGAACTCCTTGAATATGAAGAATTAATATCCCTTGGAATAGATAATAAAAAGGATAATTTAGATAATATATCTATATATCTACAGCTGCCTGATACAATAACAGATGAAACAAAGAAACTAGTTAAAGTGATTATAGGACAAGCAGATACAGATTATAAGAAGGCTAAGGCCATAGAGAAATACCTAAGGGAAAACTATAGGTATACCTATGAAGTAGATGCAGTCCCAGTAGGATTTGACTTTGTAGATTATTTCTTATTCCATAGCAAGGAAGGATATTGTACCTATTATGCTACCGCCATGGCTATTATGCTTCGTCTTGAAGGAATACCTACAAGGTATGTGGAAGGATATTTGGCTCATGAAGCTAGGGAAGAAGGCCTTTATGTAGTTAGAAACAACAATGCCCATAGCTGGGTGGAAGCTTTTATTGAGCCTGTAGGTTGGGTTACCTTTGAACCTACACCAGCTTATCCATTAGCTTCAAATTTAGGGGAAATTGAATTAGAAGAAGCCTATGAAAGTGAAGAAAGCATAGAAATTGAAATGGATGAAAGAAATATCCTAGATAATATTCTAGCACCAGAATTAGGAAAGGAAATAGAAAATTCTTTAGAAGACCAAAGGGTAGATAAAAAAATAGAGGGTAAGCATATAAGCTTAACAGTACTAATTTTTCTGCTTATAAGTACATCTATGAAATTTATTATTAAGTTTATTAAAAATATATACAAGAATATAAAAATATCTAAAATGCCTAATAGGGAAAAACTAATTTATCTATATAATGACATATTAGAATTAATTGAGTTAAGGGGAATAGTTAGAGAAAAAGGAGAAACCCATTTTGAGTTTGCTGATAGAATTGCCTATAATTTTTCAGTAATGGATGATAAGGGGATAAAGGATATAACAGAAATATATGTAGAGAATAAATACAGCAATCATCCTACTTCAGATTAATATGTAAAAATTATGGAAGAATATAAAAAGGCTATGGAGAAACGCATAATAAGATTACTTGGATTAAGAACATATATTTATAGAAGGTATTTTAAGTGATAATAAATTTCATTAATATTTAAAATTTACTGTAGTGGAATTATTAAATACCATATGATAATAGTTTTGAGGTGAAAAAGTTGATTGGAGTTGATACTAAAACTTTGCTACAAATTATCACCGAAAACATAGATATTGGTATAGCTATAATAGATAAAGATCGATATATAATTTATTATAATGATGCTATGGGGGAAATTGAAGGGTTTGATAGTAATGAAGTAGTAAATAAGCATATTCTTGATTTATTTCCATCTATTGATATGAAGAATAGTTCACTTTTCCGCTGTTTAAAAACGGGAAAACCAATTTATAATGACTTGCAAAACTATATCAATAAAAAAGGTAAAAAGATTTTTTCAGTAATAACAAATATACCCATTATAGAAGATGGTGAAGTTTTAGGTGTTATAGAGTTTGCTGAAGACATAAACAGAATTGAAAAGCTGTATAAGTCTGTAGACAACTGGTTAAATTATCCTAAAATCAATAATATGAACAGTAGCGTAGATATAATTAGTTATTATAATTTTGATGATTTTAAAACTTGTAATAAGTCACTTATTAATTTAATAAAAAAGCTAAAAAAGGTAGCTTCCTACGGATCTAATGTATTGATATATGGGGAAACTGGTACAGGAAAAGAAATTTTCGCACAAAGTATACATAATGCTAGTAGTAGAAAAAACAAGCCCTTTATTGCCCAAAACTGTGCTGCTATACCAGAAAATCTTCTAGAGTCCATTCTTTTTGGAACTGAAAAAGGAAGTTTTACTGGAGCTATAACTAAAGAAGGACTTTTCGAGCAGGCTAATGGAGGAACCTTATTTTTAGATGAATTAAATACTCTTCCTGCCTATCTTCAGGCAAAACTATTGAGAGTACTTCAAGAAGGTTATATAAGAAGAGTAGGAGGTAATGAAGTTAGAAAGGTTAATGTTAGAGTTATTGCTACAGTCAATGAGGATCCTTTAGAGCTTATTGAATCTCAAAGACTTAGACAAGACTTGTTCTTTAGGTTAAGTACTTTATACATTCGAATACCTCCTTTAAGGGAGAGAAAGGAAGATATACTTTTCCTTACTAATTATTTTGTTGATAAATATAGCACATTGTTCAATGTGCCTGCTCCGAAATTGTCCAAAGAGGTATTAGACTTTTTTGTAAATTACGATTGGAAGGGTAATGTTCGAGAATTAATCAATGTAATAGAATATGTAATAATGACGGTGGAAGATAGTGAAGAAATACAAATTAAACACCTTCCTGCATATTTATTAGACTATCTAAATAGAAAAGAAGAATCTACTGAATACAAAAACTTTGATTCTTACTTTGATTTAGTAAATAATTTTGAGAGAAAAGTAATATTAAAGGCATTAAATAGAAATAAATGGAATGTATCTAAAACTGCCAAAGATCTTAAAATAAAGAGACAGACTCTTCAGAATAAAATAAAAAAATTAAATATAAAATAGATAATGTTAATGCTAGTGCCTATATTATATAAAAATTGCCCAGATATGGGCAATTTTTTATTTGCCATTTTAAAAATATTTAAGGTAAAATCGGACTTTCATGCCTGGCATATTTATTGCAATATACTGTTTAAAAAATAGACAAGGGGGAATTTTTCATGAAATATTTGGTACTGGGTAGCGGTCTACAAGGGAGAGTTGTAGCATATGATATATTGCAGTTTGAAAAGGATTCACAAGTTATACTAGCAGATATTGATGATAAAAATTTAGAGATTGCAGAAAAACTTATAAAGAATCTTAATCTTACTGTAGAAAAATTTGATATTTTTAATGAAGAAGAAACAGTAGCCTTAATGTCAAAAGCAGATGTAATTGTTAATAGCCTACCACATACTTGGGAAATTACAGAAAAATTCTATAATTCTTTGGCAAAAACACGAGACAAAAAGGCTGTTCTTACAGATTATTGGCTATGGGAAAAGCATTATGAATTTGATGAAGCATTAAAAAAAGCCAATATTTTAGTAGTTCCTGGACTAGGAATTGTGCCTGGATTTGGAAATATATGTGTAGGTCAATTAGCTTATGAATTTGATCAACTAGAAGAAACAGCTATTTATTGTGGTGGACTTCCAACCAAAAGAGGTGTAGCACCTTTAGATTACATGATACTGTTTAATGTTGAAGCCTTGTTAGATTTATATTTAACTCCTCCCACTGTTATACAAGATGGTAGATTAGAGGTGGAAGAACCGTTAGATAATTTTGAAACATTTTTAATTCCTGGTTATGGTGAAGTTGATGCTTTAAAGACCGATGGACTTTATAGTTTAAACAAAACTCTTATTGAAAAAGGAGTTAAAAGAGCAGCAGAATATACATTACGCTATCCAGGGCATTACCAAATAATGCAAATGTTAGATGATGCAGGATTTTTTGATAAAGAACCAATAAATGTAAAGGGAGTAGAAGTAGTTCCTAGGGATGTTTCAGAGGCTGTTCTTAATAAGTTAATGGCTAAAATACCTGGAGTTAGGGATTTTACCTATCTATATGTAGTAGGAAAGGGTTTAAAAGATGGAAAATATGTACAAAAAGCATATGAATTATTAGATTATAGCGATGAGGATGTAGGAATTACTTCTATGGAAAGAACAACAGCTTATCCTTCATCTATAGCTGCCATGATTATTGCACATGATGATGACGGAATGAGAGGAATTGTTGAACCAGAAAATATGTTTGTTGGAAAACGTTTTGAAAAAATGGTAGAAGAGTTAGCTAAGAGAGGCATAATAGTTTATGAAAAATAGGTACTTATTAAAGGCATTGTAAAAGAGATTCTATAAGGGAAAGCTTGAATAATAAGTTTTCCCTTTTAATAAAATAGGGAATAGATTTAGTTACATACGAATTTTAAATATTTAAAAGGGGGATAAGTATGGAGACTTTGCACAATGTTAAGAAGCCATCCTTGGCTTTAGCTCTTATTCCTTTTGCATTTTTAATAGCTTTTATGCTGATAGGTGTTATCATATTAGAAGTAGAACCTCATATACCTCTGATAGCTGCCAGTATTGTTACTGCAATTATTGGGAAATATCTAGGTCATTCATGGGAAGATATGGAAAGGGCAATGATAGAATCAAATGCTACGGTAATGCAAGCAAATCTTATCATATTAATAGTTGGATGTCTAATTGGTACATGGATAGCTGGAGGAATTGTACCCGGACTAATATACTACGGACTTAACTTATTTACACCAAGTATATTTCTACCCCTGGTGCCAGTTGTTTGTGCAGTAATATCTGTTTCCACAGGGAGTGCATGGACTACTGCTGGTACAATAGGAATAGCTTGCATGGGAATAGGAGCTGGATTAGGAATACCAGCAGCAATGACTGCAGGGGCTGTAGTAACGGGTGCATCCTTTGGTGATAAGATTTCTCCTTTATCAGATAGTACAAATCTTGCTGCTGCAGTTTCAGAAACCAACCTTTTCGATCATATAAGACATATGCTATATACGACTGTTCCTAGTCTAATACTTTCAATTATAATATATGCAATAATGAGTATGGGATATAGAGGACAAACAACGGATGTAGCTCAAATAGATACAATAACTAATATTTTAGATGATTTATTTTGGATATCTCCAGCTATATTTATAGCACCTTTGTTTGTAATATTAATGATTGCATTTAAGGTACCAGCTGTTCCAGGCATGATAGGTGGTACTATGGTAGGTGTCGTATTTTCTTTTCTACAAGGTAATACTTTAAAGGAAACATTATATTATCTATATTATGGTTATGAAATCACTGTAGGGCATGAAATGCTTGATAAGTTACTGAATCGGGGCGGTCTTGTATCTATGTTGGAGGTTACTGCACTAGTTATATGTGCCATGTGCTTTGGTGGATTAATTAAACAGGTAGGATGTATTGACACAATACTAAATTCTTTGTTAAAATACTTTAGATCTAGAGGCTCCATTATACTTTCCAATATTATAGCTTGTATTGCAATGAATTTCATGGCTGCTGATCAGTATATGGCTATAGTAATACCTGGCCAAATGTATAAACCAATTTATAAAAAGTTGAATCTTCATTCCAAAAATCTATCAAGAGTTTTAGAAGATGCAGGAACTTTAACATCAGGATTAGTACCTTGGTCTACTTGTGGTGCCGTATATTTAGCCACATTAGGTGTTAGCGCCTTTGAATATGGAAGGTACCATTTATTAGGGCTGATATGTCCAATAATCTCTGCTATATATGGTTATACAGGGTTTTCTTTAGCAAGACTAAATGAAGATGAACCTATTAAGGATTATATTGAAGATGAGGATACTTTGAAAGAAATTGAATAAACAATATAATTTTATAAAAAAATGGAATTTGTGTATTAATAATCAAGAGGACAGCTATGACTATGAAGCTGTCTTTATTTTTTATATTATTAAATATTATATATATGGGGTATTTTATTTTCTTAGTCTACAATATTTAGAAATATCTTTATTAATAAGCTTATTAAAATATTGGATTAGTAATTTCTTTTATGCTGCAATCACATGGGAAATATATTTTATATTAATATTGTGACAATTAAAGGCCTAGTTATATTATTTAATTTAAGGGTATATACTTTTCATATGAATTGAATTATTTTAGTTTCAGGAGGGGAGATAGGATGCAAAACAGAAGACGTAAAAACCAAAATAAAACTGAAAAAATTGTTGAACCAAGACTTAAACCCTTTGACTTTAGCAGTATAGAGGCTGTAGAGGATATTTCTGTAGATGAAAAGAGGGGTATGCGTTTTGCAGGTGTTTCAGCCTTAATTTATGTAATAATAATGCTTCTTTTAATATTGCCAAAGAACGGGCTTTTAAGAAATCCTGAAAGCGGAAGTATTCTAAATTCTCCATTTATGGGTGGAATTATATTTTTCATGATGCTATTATTTTTAATTCCTGGCATATTCTATGGAGTAGGTGCCAGGGTCATTAAAAGTGACAAGGATGTTATAGCTTTAATGAATAAGTCTATTTCTGGCCTTGCAAGTTTCTTAGTATTGATATTTTTTGCTGCACAGTTTACTGCCCATTTCAATAAATCTAATTTAGGAACAATAATTTCTGTAACAGGTGCAAACTTTTTGGAATCTGTTGGCTTTGTAGGCTTGCCTTTAATTATAAGTTTTATAGTTTTAACAGCCTTTATTAATATATTTATTGCAGTAGATTCTGCAAAATGGGCCATAATGGCACCAATATTTGTCCCTATGTTTATGAGACTAGGTCTTTCTCCTGAGCTGACCCAGGTAGCATATAGAATTGGAGACTCATGTACAAATATTATAGCACCATTGATGCCTTTCTTTGTACTTACTGTTGCCTTCTTCCAAAGGTATGACAAGGAGGCTGGTATTGGAAGTGTTATTTCTACAATGCTACCCTATTCTATTTTCTTCCTTATTGGCTGGATAGGCCTATTTATTGTATGGTATCTGTTGGGATTGCCTCTTGGACCAGGAGCGCCCTTATTTTATTAAAAATTTATGGCTACACTTAAAAAGTGTAGCCATTCTAATTTGATTAGAGTTATTGAAACCCAAATCTACTTAATAATACAGATCTATTAGTATTGCTATAACATAAGTATTCATGTATACAAAGGCAACAGCTCCTGTATCGTTTAAAAGGAAGGCAAATATTGAGGTTATAATTATTATTAATATTTCATTATATTTATTTTCCTTATTAGCCTTTACCTTTTCTATGATCTTTCTTTCACCTGCCAAGAATTTTTTGAAAAAATATATTTGGCCTAGGATAACTATACTCCAAGGGGGAGATATAGCTATTAATAATAACTGTTTTATTTTCTTTTTAATCATATCCTCTAATTCATATATTCCTAAAATGCTTATTCTTTGATATAAGCTTTCAGCATGGCCTGCAGAATTATTGCCAACTTTCAATACAAATCCTAATAGAAAAATTCCAAACCCAATGGCACATAATACCAAAATATTTCTTTTATTGACTTTTTCCTTTAAAAATACCATATAAAATAGCATTAGAAAGGCTGCAATGGAGGTTAAATAGCCACCAAAATTTGTTGCATATCTTTCTGATAATGCTATGATGATTATGGGAAAGTATAAGCATAAAGCAATTGTTGACACTACTATATTACATATTTTCCTTTTTAAGCAGGAAAAGGTTATTATTCCTGTAGCTATTAATATACCCATGGTTTCATTGTTTAGGCCATAGAACCTTCCACCTGATACAAGATTATTAAATCCATAAAAAGAGTTATATATCATGTTTTGGTAGAAAAAAATAGCAAATAATATTGTAATATTTGTTAATATTGGAATTATAGGAAAAACATTTAATCTGAAATTATCCATTAAAAATAATACTCCTATAGTACAGCTAATTAGGACTAAAGAATAAAGCAAAATGCTTTGATTTAGATTGAATATGCCTAATAACATGGATAGCAATATCATAATTATTATACTATCCATTAATTTTTTATATTTATTGTAAAAATGGTTTTTTCTTTTAAAAATATCATAGATTATGTATAGTTGTAGTACAATGACAATTCCATGAAATATATACTTTATTACAATAAGGTTAAGTATTCCATCTAGATTATTTTTGTTTTCTTCAATTAAATCCTCCCCTGCAAAATTTTCTGCATCAAGGTATATTTCATGACCTGTAGCTGTGCTTGTTTCAACTCCATATATATTTGCTAATTCAGCAAATATATCCATATTTGTTATCATGCCCTGTCTTTTAGTTGAGTCACTAGTTAGCATACCATAGCCATTATTCTTGCAGTTATATAGTATGGGAACTAGGGTGCCATTTCTTATATCATCTAAATCTCCACTTACCCTGCTAGGAAATAGTATAATATTATACATTGAATACCTTTCTATATAATCTTTAAGTATGGCTAATCTATCATCCCTACCATCTATGTTGTAGGATACAACTATTACATCTGATTCTTTAAATATATCAGAAGTCTTCTCTACCAACCATTCTTCATCATATTCAATGCCTATGAAACCATTATATATAATTCCATTTTTATCTGCAGCAATAAGGCTAGATACACTATTTCCTAAATAGCCAATGGATATATTTTTGTTTTTTAGAAGATCTGCTAAAAAATCCATATTTTTAGAAAAGCCTTTGTAGTTTTCATCTAGTATCTTAATAATATTTTCATATCCTATTATGGTTATATTGCCATTTTCATCTTTTTTAAGTCCTTTATATAATCCCCTTTCTACTTCCACCCTTCTACCTGTTGCTATGGTCATAAAATAGGCTTCACTACTCCTATTAAATACATTGGAGGTCCTGGTGTTCATAAGACCTAAGGACATTTTAGAATCCAGATCTAGCTTTTCAATAGTTGAAAAATCCAATTCATCAGTAACTATAATGATAGTTTTTATATTTTCAGCATAGGATATATTTCCCATGGAAAAAAGTATTATAAGGATAAGGAATGTTACTAACTTTTTTATACTATTCATGACTACACCTTTCTTATTTAAATTTATTATGATACTACTTATTATTATACATTAACTGATAAAAAAGTCACTTAATTGTACCTGCAACCGTAAATTTGAAATATTTACACCTACAAAAAATTTAATAATAACACAGTATTCGATAAAAAACATTATATTTCTATGACAGAATTAAATCAATGTATATTTTTTCAGAAGGCATATAGTGTATATCCATGAACACAAATAGACATGGGCTTGGTTTCCTGCTCATAAAGGGTTATAATTATATGGGTGAAAGAAATAAGTATTTTCATATAATGGATAAATGGGAGGAAAAATATGGAGAAAAGAAATATAATAATTGACTGCGATCCAGGTCATGATGATGTAATGGCAGTATTACTTGCACTAGCCAATCAGGATAGGCTGAATATATTGGGAGTCACAACTGTTGCAGGAAACCAAACCCTAGAAAAGGTGACTAATAACATAAGAAAACTATATACCTACTTAGGCATATCAACCCCTATAGCAAGTGGTGCAGCAAAGCCCATCATAAGAGAGCTTATAACAGCAGGGGAGGTACATGGCAAGTCTGGTCTAGATGGATGGGATTTTCCGGAGCCTAGTATTGAACTTGATTCAACTAATGCTATTACCTTTATGTATGAAAAAATAATAGAGGCAGAAGGTAAGGTTACTTTAGTGCCTATGGGCCCCCTAACGAATATAGGACTTCTTATTGCTACTTTTCCAGAGGTAAAGGAAAAGATAGACCTTATATCCTTAATGGGTGGCTCCATATATGCTGGTAATGTAACACCTTATGCTGAGTTTAATATATATGTGGATCCAGAAGCTGCAAAAATAGTATTTGATTCTGGCATACCCATTGTAATGAGTGGACTGGAGGTAACCCATAAGGCTGCAATTACAGAGGAAGAAATAGAATTCTTAAAGCAAACAGATGGGAAAGTTACCAAAATGTGTGGAGAGTTATTATATTCCTATACTAGATACCATCACAGTGAAGGATATACATCCTATCCTTTACATGATGTTTGTAGTGTTATGTATTTGCTTCATCCTGACATATTTGAATACAAGGATTTGCAGGTAGAAATAGATACTTCAAATGGAATCCACAGGGGAAGAACTGCAGCAGATAATAGACAGTGGGCAAAATATGAAAGACCCAACACCAGGGTACTTATTGATGTTAATAGAGAAAAATTCATAGATATACTATTTAAAGCATTTGCAAAATTAAATGAGATGTGCAAATAAAAGAACACTTATTTTTGCTGATATGATACCTCCAAAGTAGACAGTTTATTAGCAGGTATCATATCACAAATAAGTGTTCTTTTTTCGACTTAAAAATGGATAATTTGATATGATAATATTAAAGGCTATTGGCATGGATAGGGTTCCAAAGGATAGGGGAGTGGTATATATATTTAACCACAGAAGCTATTTTGATCCGATAATATGTTATGCTACTGCTCCAACTTTAGCTAGTTTCATAGCCATGGAAAGCTTAAGAAGGGTTCCTTTTATAAATATATGGATGATTTTTTTAAAATGTTTGTTCTTAGATAGAAGCAGTCTAAAGCATGGTCTTAGTGTTATTAAAGCTGGAGTAAAACTACTTAATGAAGGCCATTCCATCTTTATAGCTCCTGAAGGAAGAAGAAATCTTGAAGGGGATTATGATATGCTGCCTTTTAAGGAAGGAAGTTTTAAGCTTGCTAAGAAATCAAGCTCCCCTATAATTCCAGTTGCTATAAATAATGCAGATAGAATATTTGAAAGGCAATTTCCATGGGTAAGAAGTACTAGGGTAATTATAGAATATGGTCATCCAGTATATTTAGATAGTTTAAAGAAAGAAGACAAAGTTTTTCTAGGAAAATATGTTCAAAATATAATATGGGAAATGTTAAATAAGAATCATAAGGCCATCTATTACTAATAAATGCAAGCTGTGGAGTTTTATATTTTACAATGATATAATCTAAGTATAATAAAGCATTGATTTTAATAGATTATATAGGATGGATATTTAAAAAGGAGGAATTTATATGGGAATAAAAAAAGCAGTTATTCCTGCAGCAGGCTTAGGAACTAGATTTCTTCCCGCTACAAAGGCCCAGCCTAAGGAAATGTTGCCAATTGTGGATAAACCAGCTTTACAGTATATAATAGAAGAGGCTGTAGCATCAGGAGTTGAGGAAATACTTATAATTACAGGAAGGAACAAAGGTTCCATTGAAAATCATTTTGATAGGTCCATAGAGCTGGAGTTAGAATTAGAGAAAAAGGATCAAATGGAATTGTTAAGAGAGATTAGAAACATTTCTGAAATGGCAAACATTCATTACATAAGACAGAAGGAGCCACTAGGCTTGGGACATGCTATTTATTGTGCAAGGTCCTTTGTTGGAAATGAGCCTTTTGCTGTATTATTGCCAGATGATCTAGTGTATTCCAAAAAGCCTTGCCTTAAGCAGATGGTAGAAGTATACAATGAATACAAGGCTACAATTTTAGGAGTACAGGAGGTAGCAAAGGATGAGGTAGATAAATATGGAATAGTATCAGGAAATATCATTGAAAATAGGATACATAAGGTTGAAGATTTGATAGAGAAACCAAGTGTGGAAAGGGCACCTTCAAATATTGCTATCATTGGTAGATATATTATTAGTCCTAGAATATTTAATATATTAAAAAATACTAGGCCAGGCAAAAATGGGGAAATTCAGCTAACAGATGCACTAAGGGAGCTGATAAAATATGAAGATATATATGCTTATAATTTTGAGGGCAGAAGGTATGATGTAGGAAACAAATTGGGGTTTCTAGAAGCAACTGTAGAATATGCCCTTAGGGATGAAGAATTAAGGGAAGCTTTTATAGATTACTTAATGAATATTGTAGCTAAGGAAAGTAAAGATATCCATTTAGATGAAATAGCCATTGGAGAAGAAATATAAAATTTCTAATAATTTTTTAATAATTTTTAAATTATATTCAAAGCCTCCCTTGTTATTATAAAGAAAAAACAAGGAGGTAAAATTATGATTAAGCTAGAACAAGTGGAAGAATTGAGAAAAAGGGCAAATATTTCTTATGAAGAAGCAAAAAAGGCCTTAGAAGAAGCAAATGGAGATATATTAGAAGCTATAATAAATTTAGAAAAACAAAATAAAATAAAGCCACCTGCAGGTGGAGGGTACTATAGTACTAAGGATGAAATTAAGGAAGTAAATCAATTCCAAGATTCAGAGGCTAACAGGAAACATAAAGAAGATATTTCTATAAGTATTAAAGATCTTTTTAAACAAGTTGGTAGCTTTATTGTGAAAGCTATAGATAAGGGTAATAGAAATTTTTTTGAAGTATTTAAAAATGGCAAAAAAGTAATGGCCTTACCTGTGACCATATTAGTTTTACTTGCAATATTTGCTTTTTGGGTTGTATTTCCCTTGTTGATTGTAGGCTTGTTTTTCGGATTTAAATATAGATTCAGTGGCCCAGATCTAGAAAGGGAAGATATAAATGGTGCCATGAATTCAATGGCTGGAGTTGTTGAAAATATTAAAAAGGAAGTAAAAGGTGATAATTCAAATGGAGAGGATTCTAATAATTGAAGATGAGGAAAAAATTGCCCGCTTTGTTGAATTAGAGCTAATCTATGAAGGCTACCAAGTTGAAAAAGCTTATAATGGAAGGGATGGGTTAGAGCTATGTAAGGCCCAGCCCTTTGACCTAATATTATTGGATATAATGTTGCCTGGCTTAAATGGCATAGAGGTATTAAGGAGAATCAGACAGTTTTCAGATGTACCAATAATACTTTTAACAGCCAGGGATGCAGTAGTAGATAAGGTTACAGGCCTTGATGGAGGGGCTGATGACTATATTACAAAGCCCTTTGCCATAGAGGAGCTTTTAGCAAGAATTAGGGTAGCCTTAAGGAAGAAGGCAGGAAGAAATACTTATTTGGATCCTAAAGAATTGACAGTAGGGGAACTAAAACTTGACCCTATGAAAAGGGAGGTCCATGTAAAGGGCAAGCTTGTAAATTTAACTAAGAGAGAATTTGATTTATTAGAATATCTTTTAAAAAATAAAAATATAGTTCTAAGCCGTGATACTATCCTTCAAAATGTATGGGGATATGATTTTTCAGGTGGAAGTAATGCAGTTGATGTATATATAAGATACCTTCGTTCTAAGATAGAAGAACCCTTTGGGGAAAAGTTTATTTATACAGTTCATGGAGTGGGGTACGTAATAAAAGATGAAGAATAGAAAGACTTCAAATAAAAATCTAACAGATAAAATCAGGACTTCTTTGGTATTAAAGCTTAACTTTAAGATGCTGGGAAGACTTACCCTTAGCTTTCTAAAGCTGAACCTTGTCATCCTCTTATTGGCTTCATTTTTAATCCTATGGAATGGGGAAAGAAGGGCTGAAGCCTTTATTAAGATTATTGAAAGAGGTCCCGAAAATTATATGTACTATTATTATGATGATTTTCAAATATCTAAGCTATTAGAGTCTAGGGGAGGATATGTGCTTCCGGGAAGTATTGCAAGAAGGCTTCCTGTAAATATTGAAGGAGCAAAGAGGAATTTAGTTATGGAAAGCCAGGATCCAAATGTAGGCTTACTTAAAAAGCTAGATCTATTAAAATATACTATAGAATTTACCCTAGATGGTTCAACTTATCTAATAGAGTATTATTTAGGAAGAAGTATAAGAACATTTTTGTATTTATTTATTGCAATTATTATATATGAGATCTTAACTCTTCTTGGCAATATAAGAAAAGGACATAAAATGATAAAAAAGGCCTTAAGGCCCATAGATGAATTAACAGAAACTGCTAAGAATCTACAAAGAGAAATGAAAAGTAGCAGTGATAAATACATTAGGGACCTGGCTGGGAAAATCAGCAGTATAGATGCTGATAAATTAGATAAAAAGATAACGGTAGATAGTTCCCAGGAGGAGTTAAAGGAGCTGGCTAGTGCCCTTAATCATATGCTAAATAGAATAAATAACTCCTACAAGGCACAGGTCAGATTTGTTTCAGATGCCTCCCATGAACTTAGAACCCCCATATCAATTATTCAAGGCTATGTGAATTTACTTGACAGATGGGGTAAAAAAGACCCAAATGTAATGGAAGAGGCTATTGCTGCCATAAAAAGTGAATCGGAAAATATGAAGGAACTTATAGAGAAGCTCTTATTCCTAGCTAGAAGTGATAGTGAAACTATTGAGCTAAATCAGGAAATATTTGATGCCTGCCATATAGTAGAGGAGATTGTTAGGGAAACTCAGCTTATAGATACAAACCATGAATATGGTTTAGAGTTAAATAGGCCTGCTTATATAAAGGCTGATAAACAGCTTTTAAAACAAGCCATAAGAATATTAGTAGACAATAGCATTAAATTTACACCATATGGCAATAAGATTACTTTAAAGGTGGTTTCAACGGGTGAAGAAGTTAAAATTATAGTACAGGATAATGGAATAGGAATTAAGGCGGAAAATTTACCCAATTTATTTGATAGATTTTATCGTTCAGATGAATCAAGGGCCAAAGGAACCGGAGGCTCAGGCCTTGGCCTGTCAATTGCCAAATGGATTATAGACCGCCATGGAGGATACTTTGAAATATTAAGCAGGGAAAACTTTGGCACCCGTATAAGTATGGTGTTTAAAAAAGTCCAAAAAGAAGAGGAGACAAAATAACTGTCTCCTTTATTATGCCATATAAAAGGCCTTAT
This sequence comes from Tissierellia bacterium, assembly GCA_012728365.1. Classification (GTDB taxonomy): domain Bacteria; phylum Bacillota; class Clostridia; order Tissierellales; family Tepidimicrobiaceae; genus JAAYFE01. The sequence continues at coordinate 1,655 of JAAYFE010000098.1, read as the reverse complement.
ATCCTTTTATTGCCATATAAACATCTACCTTGCTGGCAATTTCATAGGGGGCATGTACACTTAATAGGCATACTCCACAGTCTACCACATCCATGCCATAGTTGGCTAGTATATAGGCTATGGTACCGCCACCACCCTGGTCTACCTTGCCTAATTCTCCCATTTGCCATACTACATTGTTGTCATTGAATATCTTTCTTATTTTAGCTATATATTCAGAGTTGGCATCGTTTGAACCTGATTTTCCTCTGGCACCTGTATATTTAACAAGGACAAGGCCTTTACCTATATATGGTGAATTTCTCTTATCTAAAACCTCTGGATAGTTAGGATCAAAACCAGCCACAGTATCAGCAGATAGTACTTGGGAATTTGCTAAAGCCCTTTTGACTATTAGCTCAGAATAATTTTCTTCTGTAAGATTTATCAGTTCTGAAACTACATTTTCAAAGAATTTAGATTCCATGCTGGTATTTCCAAGGCTACCTATTTCTTCTTTATCTACAAATAAGGCTACAGCAGTTTTCTTTGGCACTTCCACATCCAATATGGCCTTTAGGGAGGTAAAGGCGCAAACCCTGTCATCTTGTCCATATCCACCAACCATACTTCTATCTATGCCTACATCCCTTGACTTTCCTGCTGGAACCACTTCAAATTCTGCAGTAGTAAAGTCTTCTTCTGTTATTCCATACTTATCATTTAATATCTTAAGTATGTTCAACTTTACCTTTTCCTTTATTTCATCATCCTTATATGGAATACTTCCTATTAATACATTTAATCCTTCACCTGTTATGCCCTCTGCCATAGTTTTTGCCATTTGGTCCTTTGCAAGGTGGGGTAAAAGGTCTGTAATGAAGAATACTGGGTCATTTTCCTCTTCCCCTATAACTACATTAATTTTTTCACCATCTTTGTTTATTACAACACCATGCAGGGCCAGGGGCAGTGTAACCCATTGATACTTTTTAATTCCACCATAATAATGGGTCTTAAGAAGGGCAAGGCCTTCCTCCTGGTATAGAGGAAACTGTTTTAAATCTAGTCTTGGTGAGTCTAAATGGGAGCCTATTATGTTCATTCCCTTTTCAAGTTTTTCCTCACCAAGTATAAATAGGACTACAGATTTATCCTTATTATTGGCATAAATTTTTGAACCAGCCTTTGGCTTTATTTTCTTTTCTATTATTTCATCTAGGGAAACAAACCCATTTTCCTCTGCTATCCTTATTATTTCTTTAGCAGCTTCCCTTTCAGTTTTACCCTTATCAAGGAATTCCTTATATTCTTCATTTACTTGGAATACTTTTTTTCTTTCATTTTCATCTATAACTTCCCATGCATTTCTCCATTTAAAAGTTAAAGAATCCTCTAATTCTTTGCCTTTTACCTTATCCATACTACTTCCCTCCTAGAAATTATTTAGACTATCTAAATTTATCATATATTTAGAGAATTTTCTTGTCAAGATTTGTTTACTTCTATTAAAATAAGGGGTGGTGTTGATATTTATTATTAAAATTAGGGTAAAATAAAAAAATGGAAGATAGGATATTAATTTAAATAAGGAGTATAGACATGGAAAATAGAAAAGCAATAAAAACTGCAATAGGTAAAATAATCTTAATGGGTGAACATGCAGTAGTATATGG
>JAAYFE010000097.1 GCA_012728365.1 Tissierellia bacterium | reverse complement strand
TAATGTTAATGGATTCTTCTTAGCATAGCTGTTTATGACATTTAAAACTGGAGGATTTAGCATTACAAGGGATAAAATTAAGAGAGCATATACTATTTTTTCACCTTTACTTAACCTCAAAAGATTCCCCTCCTTTATCCAATTCTATTGGCCTTGTAATTGCCTAATAACCTTAACTAAATTTTTTACTAAGTGTTCATGATAAATTTTCCCTTTTTCCTTTGAGGACTTTGATGGTTGACCAGTTACTCCACCATATTTTTCAGCATGGACTTTTGCTGTTTTAATAGGGCTGGGAACATAGCATAAGGTGTCGTGTTCATAGGATGGATCAACGGAATATAAATCTACTGGTTCTATTGGATTGTCAACTGCCTTATCCAGCTGTACTAGCTCTTCATATCTATATAGCATGTGTGATGTTTCAATTTCTTCAGCATGGCCAACAGGACCAAATTCTAATTTTTTTACTATATCTTTAGACATATAAGCAGGGTCAAATACTTTTACTGTTACATCTAGCTCTCTTTGGGTCTTTTCAGCAGCCAACTGCATCCAGATAATATTTACTATTCTATGACCATTGATGACTACAAATTTATCTATGCCATGTTCTGATAGGGATTTTATTACATCAAACAGGTATTCAACTAAAACTTCTGCCCTTATTGTTATGGTGCCAGGAAGTACCATATGGTGGGGACTCCAGCCAAACCACAGTGGGGGAACGATTACGGCATCAGTTTCTTTGGCTGCATCTTCAGCCAGGGTTATGGCTACATAGGTGTCAGTTCCTAGTGGTAGGTGTAATCCATGTTGTTCTACGCTTCCCACCGGAATAATGGCTACTCCTTTGCTGTTTTCAATTAATTTTTTAGCTTCTTCCCAATTATTTTTGTGTAACCAGTTGTCCATAAGACCACTCCTTCCTATAATATATAAATAATAGTTTTAAATATTTTGTATATTTGATTATATAATTATATGATTATATAACAGTTTAAAGCATTAAAATGTGTCCTAGAATACATTTTGCTAGAAATTTTAGTATAAATTTCAAGGGGGATTTTGATGATTGTCCGAGAAGAATATGCAATAGATTACAGTTACAGGGAAATTATATTGAATAATTTAAAAGATATTGGGACTGAAATGTTTTTCCACAAGGGAGATTTTATAGAATTTCAATTCAAAAAAATGGACTATGTATATTTGATTTTAGATGGGAAGGTTATAGAATACTTTCTGGATCCACAAGGAAAAGAAAGGATAATTCTAATCCTTTCCTCTGGAGATTTATTTGGAGAAATTTCCATGATACAGGAGGATTATGATCAAGTGGTTACAAGGGCTTACACAGATACTAAGGTATGTAAAATCAATAAAAGTGATTTAATGAGCTATTTAGAGAAAAATCCCTCACTTTACAATAGCATTTTGCTTATGGTTACAAGTAAATTTAGAATTCTCATGTCCCAACTGTATGACACTACATATTTTGATGCAAAGGATAGGCTATATCGTTTACTTAAAAGGCTTTCTATTCAGCATGGGGTAAAGGTAAAGGAAGGGAGGAAAATCCATTAAAGGTTGATACATGAGGATTTGGGAAGTATGATTGGCTCTTCAAGAAGTACCGTTACACGCTTGTTAAAGGAACTGGAAAATGAAGGAGCTATAATTCGTAAGGGTAAAACTATAGTAGTTGTAGATTAGTGGGTATGATGATTTAATATAATATTCAATGCTATAAGTCTAACAATGGGGTATAATAAAAAATGTATTTTATATAAAAAACTAAAAGACTTGAGGAGGCATAAGATGAAGAATTTCCATTATTCCATACCCACTGAGATATTTTTTGGTAAGGGACAGATCCAGGTACTGGGAAAAGAAATAAAGAAATATGGTACAAGGGTCCTTTTAACCTATGGTGGAGGAAGTATTAAAAGAATAGGCTTGTATGATGAAGTGGCAAATATATTAAAGGAACATAATATAGACTTTTGGGAGTTAAGTGGTATAGAACCTAACCCTAGAATAGATTCTGTCAGGGAAGGGGTTAAGATAATAAGGGAAAATGAAATAGATTTCATACTGGCCGTTGGAGGAGGTAGTACCATTGACTGTTCTAAGGCCATAGCAGCTAGTTATTATTATGATGGGGATCCATGGGATTTGGTTATAAGGAAGGCAAAGGTGGTGGATGCCCTACCCTTAGGTACAGTTCTTACCCTGGCTGCCACTGGATCTGAAATGGATAAGGGTGCTGTTATTACAAATCCAGAAACTAATCAAAAATTGTCCTTTGGCCATATATCCATGGCGCCTAAGTTTTCCATACTGGATCCTACTTATACCTTTTCTGTTCCAAAGATACAAACTGCTGCTGGAGTTGCTGATATAATGAGTCACACCTTTGAAAACTACTTCACATTAGAGGATGGGGCCTATTTACAAAACAGGTTTGCAGAAGCTATACTAAAGACCTGCATTAAATATGGCAGGTTAGCCCTTGATGAGCCGGACAACTATGAAGCAAGGGCAAATATCATGTGGGCATCCAGCTGGGCCATAAATGGTCTCCTATCCTATGGTAAGGATACTAACTGGAGTGTCCATGACATAGAACATGAGCTATCAGCCTTTTACGATATTACCCATGGTATAGGATTAGCCATCCTCACCCCTGTGTGGATGGAATATGTGCTAGATGATGAGAGGGTAGATAGGTTTGTAGAATATGGGGTTAATGTATGGGATATTGATAGAAGCAAGGACAAGTATGAAATTGCAAGATTGGCCATAGAAAAAACCAGGGACTTTTTTAAATCCTTAGAAATACCCATGTCCCTAAGGGAAGTTGGTATTAAAGAAGAAGACCTGGAAAAAATGGCAAAGGCTGCTATTGATAACAATAATGGCAAAAAAATAGGCAACTTTAAGCCTTTAGGCTACGAGGATATATTAAATATATACAGAAAGGCTTATTAGTTTATTAGTCCTCCAATTTTAATAATGGGGGACTTATAGTAGTGTGCCCGGCATGGGCGTAAGCTAGTCGGTGAAAGTCCGATACGGGGGTTGATAGTGCCAACCGTTAGCTTAAGACAAGGGTGTCCACCGCGAGGTGGAATCTGAAGGAAGTCGGCGGCAAAACT
>JAAYFE010000096.1 GCA_012728365.1 Tissierellia bacterium | reverse complement strand
GTTTTTTACTGCAAAATTAACTATCTGTCTACTTATTTTATGGTCTTGGTCTTTCATCCATCTTTGTTCTTTTTTACCTATTTGACATATGAGTCATAGCCCCCTATTATCTTTACTATTCTATTGAAGTATTATAGTATACCTATCTAGCCTAATTTTCCAAACTCACTTTTGAAATAAGTACCTTTTCCCACATTATACCATATATTTTAATTAATTTCCATACTTTTTTTGCAAAATTTATTTAATATTAAAAATTTTTAAAAAAATTACTTGTTTTTTCTCATAGCTTTTATTTTAGTTATATACACATTTCTCATCAGTACTGTTAATATAACAATTGTTCCACCTATAATGGCATAAATACCTGGAGCTTCTCCAGTAAATATATATACCCACAAGGGATTTAATAGGGGTTCCAGTACAGTTATAAGGATTGCTTCAAAGGCTGTTATGTACTTTAAGGAATTAACATATAGAATATAGGAAATACCCAACTGAAAGCTGCCTAACAAAAGTACAATTATTAAATTTACAGCATCAATCTTTACTTTAACTATAAAGGGCAAGGCTATGATAAAGGTTAATATATTTCCCAGCCAGGTAGTTTCTACTGCTGACCCTTCTTTTTGTAGCCTTAAGGCTATGGTTGTGCAGGCTAAGGAAAATCCAGCCAATATGGCTATTATATTTCCTAATGCATTTCCCTTATCTACTCCCTCTATGAAAAATAAGCCCATTCCCAAAAATACAACAATTATAGAAACTACATCATACCAGTGTATTTTCTCCTTCAATATCCATGCACCTAATATTGCCACAAAAATAGGAGCTGTGTATTGAAGAAGTATTGCATTGGCAGCTGTAGTAAGCTTGTTTGCAATTACAAAACACATAACTGTAGCAGAATAGGTAATTGCACCTAGTATTTGAGGCTTTGATCTAGTAATTTTAGGCCTTTTAAGATATATAAGCATAACTAATGCTGATATGAGGCTCCTGGCCCCAGATAAGGCCACTGGATTCCAGTTGGATAATTTAATTAATAGTCCCCCAGTACTCCAAAGAATAGATGCAATAGCTACATATATAATACCCTTGTATCTATTTTTGTCTGCAGCCTTGCTTTCCAAACTACTCACCTCTGCAAATCTTTTAAACTTATTGTTTTATGGGTTATTATACCATAATATTATACTATATAGAACAGAAATAGTTTTGTGCCTTATTTTTTATAATTTAGCTTTAAAAATTTTGGGTAAGTTATTAGATAAGGTGAGGTGAGCTTATGAAAATTGAGTATCTACATCATAGTGGATGTACTGTTGAAACAGAAAATTATTTTTTAGTCTTTGACTATTACAAGGGAGATATCAATTTAAAAGACAAGAAGACCATTGTATTTTCAAGCCATAGCCATAAGGACCATTATAATCCGGAAATATTTAAGTGGCAGGAGGAAGTTGAAGATATAAATTATGTACTAAGTAGCGACATAGACATGGAACCTGGTCCCAACGTATTTATTATGGAACCTTATGAAATCCTTAAGTTACATGATGTAAATATAAGATCCTTTGCTTCCACAGATTTAGGACTTTCCTTTTTAGTGGAGGTAGAAGGAAGAACTATATTCTTTGCTGCAGATTTAAACTGGTGGATTTGGCCAGAGGATAGTAAGGAAGAAAGGAGAGAAATGGAAGAAGCCTTTAAGGGAGAAATTAATAAGCTTAAGGAATATGAAATAGATGTGGCCTTTTTCCCAGTGGATCCTAGGCTTAGAGAAAACTACTCCCTAGGTGGAAAGTACTTAATATATGAATTAAAGCCCAAGTACTTTATACCAATCCACCTTTGGGGCAAATTTAATATTACTAAAGATTTTGCAAAGGAAACGAAAGGTACCCCAACTAAGGTTATAGAAATACATAGGGACAATCAAATAATAGAAATATAAGACTAGTTTCTTAAAAGCTCTCATTTCTTTCCTCTTGATTAGAAAGGAGAGCTTTTTAATTTTGAAAAAATTGGGACTAACATGCTATAATATAGCTATGTTGACTAATATATGAAAATTATCAGGAGGAAGCTTATGGATACACAAAAATTTGTTGAATTTAAGGACAAGGTAGTGGAAAATGTGTCCAAGGTTATTGTAGGAAAGGAAAAGGAAATAAAATTAATTATAGTGTCCTTTTTAGCAGGAGGCCATGTACTGCTGGAAGATGTACCAGGTACAGGAAAAACCATGATGGTAAAGGCCTTTTCTAAAACACTTAATCTGCCCTTTAAAAGAATTCAGTTTACTCCAGACCTACTGCCTTCAGATATAACAGGCATAAACTACTATAATCAAAAAATAGCTGATTTTCAGTTTAGGCCAGGGCCCCTATTTGCCAATATTATACTTGCTGATGAAATAAATAGGGCAACTCCAAGAACCCAATCGTCCCTCCTTGAAGCCATGGAAGAAAAACAAATTACTGCAGATGGAGAAACTAGAAAATTAAACACTCCTTTTATGGTATTGGCTACCCAAAATCCTGTAGAATCCTATGGAACTTTCCCTTTACCAGAGGCACAATTAGATAGATTCTTCATGCGTATAAGACTAGGATACCCAACGGCAGAAGAAGAAAAGGCCATAATAAGAAAAAATATATCAAGTCCTTTGGACAAGATAGATCCTATTGTATCTAAAGAAGACTTAGATTATTTGTTTAATAATGTATCTAAGGTATCTATTGAAGAAGATGTAATGGATTATTTAGTTAGTATTGTAAAGGAAACCAGAAATAAGGATAATATATCCTTAGGTGTAAGTCCTAGAGGCTCCATAGCCTTATTTAAGGCCAGCCAAGTATATGCTGCTATAAATGGCAGGGATTATATATTACCTGAAGATATAAAAGAAATGGCTCCTTATGTATTAAACCATAGAATAATAGCCCGTGGTATAAGTAATGTTGAGGATTCTACCAGATTAATAAATGAAATTATAAATAGGGTGGAGGTGCCCTTGGAAAATATAGAACTATGATAGGAATACTACTTGGCTTAATAATAATTACCTACATAATAAATAGATGGGCATTATTCTATGGCCTTATAGATCTTCATTATAAAATGGAAATAGATAAGGATAAGGCAGAAATAGGAGAGGAAATTAAAATAACTTCCATAGTAGAGAATAGAAAATACTTGACAGTTCCATTTCTAAACATAAAGGAAACATTTCCCAAAGGCTTTAATATACCACAATATAAATACTCCCTCTTTATATTGCCCTTTCAAAGAGTAAAAAGAAGTTACAATATGAAAGGGGAAAAAAGGGGACTGTATTCCATTTCTGAAGCAGAACTGGAGCTAGGGGATTTTTTTGGATTTAGATCTGAAAGCCAGAAGGTGAAAATAAATAAGGAAATAATCATATATCCTGAAAAACTGGATTTTAAGGAAGCCTTGGTACCTATTGGTTCCCCATATGGAGACATTTCAGTACAAAGATGGATTATAGATGACCCTCTTATGACCATTGGAATAAGGGAGTATACAGGAAATGAACCTGAAAGATTTATTCACTGGCCTTCCTCCTTAAGATATGGTGAATTAATGGTAAAAAACTTTGATTTCACCACAGATAACAGTGTTATGGTACTCCTCAATATTGAAACCATGAAGCCTAGCTGGAGGCCTATAGAAGGCCATCTAATAGAAAAGGCCATATCCTTAACTAGGACTGTTATAGAAGAATTTGAAGAAGCTAAAATCCCCTATGGCCTTGCTACTAACGCAAAAAATAAAAATTCCTTACATGAAAGGGGATATTTAATACACCAAGGTTTAGGCCAAAACCACTTGTATAGTATTTTAGACATATTAGGAAGTATTGATTATAAAGTAGATACTTTTTTCGAAAACACCATAAAAAATACTATGAGAAAACAGGTAAACTTTTCTACAGCTGTAATAATAACACCTCGAATACTAGAGACATACATAGAGCCAATAAACAACTTAAAGAAAGCTGTTGATAGGCTAGTTGTCATATCTGTAGAAGATAATTTGTTAGAAGATTTAGATAATAATATTATTAAATATAGGAGCAGATAGTATGGTTGGGATCATCTTATTTGAACTGATATATATAGTTTCATTATTCTTTTCACTCTGGCTGTCCTTTTTTGAATTTGCTGCCAGTAATAATATATTTTTAGTCTTTTTATGGATAGTTTTTGCCTCCTTAGCCTTTGCCCTTATCCATACTAAATCAAGAATAGGGGAAATAAGTATACTACTATTACTTATGCCTTTAATTTTTTATAGGGACAGGAAAAGCATATTTTTTATAATTCTAGTAACAGCATTTATCTACCTATATATTAAAAAGTCCCTCTTGGAGGGAAGTCACCATGAATATGCCTATAAAATAAAAAGGACCTATATTTTGTGTGCTATACTAGGATATTTAAGTATTAAATTATTTGGAGTTGATGGATATATTAGTACTGCTTTACCCTTCTTTACAATATACCTTATTTCATCACTAATACTCTTAAGAACCATAAGACATATAGATTCAAACTTAGATCTTGGGAATATAAGAAAAAATAATACTAAATACCTTATATTTATGGCTGTTGTCTTTCTCATAATAGCTTCTGAAAAATTAAGAATCTTCATATGGACTAGCTTTAATGGGATGCTAAACAAGCTATTAATTACAATGGTCTACCCTTTATATTTAATAGGAAGCTTATTGGGAAGATACATTGAAAAAATAAAGAAAGACCCTGAATTATTAAGTATTGTAATATCTAAAATGGAGGATATAAAAAAAGATCTGAAACTTGAAGAAATTGTAGAGGAAGCAGTAGTCCTGGACTTTACCATACTTAAAATTATATCTGCCCTTATTCTTTTTATAATAGTTGCCTTTATAGTATATAGGCTTATAATGAGAACTAGCACAAAAATATATAGTACCATTAGCTATACTGAAGAAAGAGAATTCATGAAAAAAACAAATAAGAAGAAAAGGAGAAGGTGGTTTTTTAGAGAAAAGTATCCTGAGGATTTAAGGGAACAAGTAAGGTTCTTTTATAGGAGGTACCTGGAAAAATTAAAAAATAAAGATATTGAAATAGCAAAATCAGATACTAGCTTTGATATAAACAAAAAGGCCAAGGAAGTATTTAACCATGGTATAGATGATATAAGAAAAATATATATAAGATGCCGTTATGGAAACAAAAAAGTAACTAAGGAAGATGTGGACAATATAAAAAATCTATATGAAAACTTATAGAAAGCATCTATTAAAAATATAGGTGCTTTTTCTATATTCATGACAAAGACTCCCTTAAGCTATATAATGGTATAAAAGGTATAAGTCGGTGATTTCATGGAACTAAATAGTAAAATTCTAAAGTTGGGGATAATTCTAATTGCTCTAACAGTAGTATTTACGTTAATAGAAGGCTCCATTGAATATTTTTCTTCATTAAATTTTCAAGAAGATGCTAACAGAAATATAGGTGCAGCAAGATCTTATCTCGTATCGTCAATAATAGCTATTATGTCATTAAACTTATCCCTTGTGTTTAACATGGAATTGCTAGGTTCACTGATAGTCTTTTTATTAATTATATTGAGAATATACCTTATGGTGCAGTCCGGAAGAATAGGAATATATTTGCTGAAGAATAGAATTATCACCTTACTGGAACTTCAGCAATATTATATAGTAAAAGTTTCTATGGAGAGAAAAGTATGGATCCAGTAAGGAAGATAAGTAGGGTATTTAATTCTTCAGAGGAAATTTTAATTGATGATTCCTCAAAAATTATTATAATGAGTGACAACCATAGGGGAGATGGAGGCTGGGGAGATAATTTTTCTAAAAATCAAAACCTATATTATGCTGCTTTAAATTATTACTATGATAAAGGCTTTACTTATATAGAAGTTGGAGATGGAGATGAACTTTGGGAAAATAGAAGCTTTTCAGCTATTGTTGAAGCCTATAGGGATATATTTTTGCTACTTGCTAAATACTACAAGGAAAAAAGGCTATATTTTATCTATGGTAATCATGATATGGACAAAAAAAAAGAAAAGTTTGCAAAGAATTATTTATATGAGTTTTTAGATGAAAGGATAAATGAGTATGTTCCCCTCTTTCCCAATATTAAGATTCATGAAGGACTGATCCTAATATATAAAAACAGAAAAAACAAGATATTTTTAACCCATGGCCATCAGGTGGAACTACTTAATAATGAGTTATGGAAAATAGCTAGATTTCTAGTTAGATATTTGTGGAGACCTTTAGAGCTATATGGAGTAAATAACCCTACTAGAACTGCAAAAAATCATAAGAAAAAAGACAAAGTAGCAAAAAAGCTTATGGAATGGGTAATTAAAGAAGGATATATTTTAATTGCAGGCCACAATCATATGCCATCCTTCGCAGAAATAGGGGAGGTACCTTATTTTAACAGTGGAAGTTGTATACATCCCTTTGCCATTACAGGAATAGAAATTTTTGAAGGAAAAATAAGCCTTATTAGATGGTATACAAGTACTAGAAAAGATGGAAGCCTATATGTTGAAAGGGAAATATTAGCAGGGCCTAGAAAACTTGAGGACTATTTTGCTACCAAAAATCATATAAGATACAGATATCAGATAGGTTCATTATGAACCTATCTTTTTGTCTACTAATCAATATGTCAAAAAAATCCCTAATTTTATTGATAAATATTTAAAATATTATATAATTAAAGTAACAGACATATTGTCAGTATAAACAGAATTTCTAGAATATTCTTCCTTATTTCCTGGTTCGTCTTATTATCCTGTAATTGAAAGAAACTTTACAAGAAGCTCTTTTCCTAACACAAATCCAGAATTTAGCCTTACAAACAAATTTAATAAGTAATTTCATATATTTTCTTTGTCTAAAAACTTATACCTAATAAGTTTCATAGGTATAAGGTAATAAAATAAAAGGAGGTAGAGTTATGCATAGGCGCAAAATTTTTATTTTTGCCTTAGTACTTGTTTTACTTTTGGCTGTACCTGCCTTTGCAGAAGGGGAAAATGGTACTAATTTTGGTTGGCTATCTATTTTACCACCATTAATAGCCATTGTACTAGCCTTTGTAACAAAACAAGTACTAGTATCCTTATTTTTAGGAACTTTCATAGGAGCTACTATGCTAAATGGCTGGAATCCTTTCTATGGATTTCTTAGGGCCTTAGATAACTACCTGGTAGGTGCTTTAGCAGATTCTTGGAATGCTGCAATTATAATATTCTTATTGGCTATAGGTGGAATGGTTGGGGTAGTCAATAAAATGGGAGGCACCATAGCAGTAGCTGAATCCCTAGGAAAAAAGATTAAAAATCCATTAACTGCCCAACTATATACTTATATTTTAGGCTTATTTGTGTTTTTTGATGACTATGCAAATTCTCTAATAGTTGGACCAACAATGAGGCCACTTACTGACAAAAATAGAATATCAAAGGAAAAGCTTTCCTACTTAATTGACTCTACAGCAGCGCCAATAACTGGAATTGCATTGATTTCCACCTGGGTAGGTTATGAGATTGGAATAATAAGAAATACTTATCAGTCCATAGGTTTGGAAGCTAATTATTATGGTGTATTTTTACGAACTATACCCTATGCCTATTATTGTATTTTTGCACTTTTATTTGTTTTAATAAATATATTATCTCAAAGAGACTATGGCCCAATGTATGAAGCAGAAAAAAGAGCAAGGCTTACAGGAAAGCTAATTGCCGATGGAGCTAAACCTATGGCTACAGATGAAATAGCCAGAATGGAAGTTAGGAAAGATATTGAATTAAAGGTATCCAATGCTTTAGTTCCAATACTTACATTGATTGTTATAGCCTTTATTGGACTGTGGTATAATGGTTATACTGCTTTAGAAGAGCCAGTCAACCCATTTACATTTGCCGGCATGAGGGAATGTTTTGGTGCAGCAGATTCCAGTATAGTATTACTCTGGGCTTCAATCATATCTAGTGTTGTTGCAATTGCCATGGGAATATTCCAAAAAATATTTACTGTGGATGAGGCTTTTGATGCCTGGGTTGATGGAGCAAAATCTATGGTAATAGCCTGTATGATTTTAGTACTGGCCTGGTCCTTAGGAAGTGTTACAGGAGATGTAGGGACTGCAGAATTTTTAGTTAGCATAGTTCCAGAAAATTTCCCATTTGCTATATTACCATTAATAATTTTCATTATATCAGCTATTATTTCCTTTGCTACTGGAACCTCCTGGGGAACTATGGCTGTTGTTATCCCTTTAGCTGTACCAATGGCCCATATATTCGTTCAAGGTGGAGGAGATCCAAAGCTACTGACTATTACGCTAGGTACAGTTATGTCAGGAGCAGTAATGGGTGACCACTGCTCCCCTATATCTGATACTACCATTATGTCTTCAATGGCTTCAGCTGCAGACCATTTGGACCATGTTAGAACCCAACTGCCTTATACTTTAACGGTGGCTGCTGTTGCAGGTCTGTGCTATTTAATTGCAGGATTTACATTGATTAATCCAATTATTGTTCTTATATTTGGCATAGCAATACTTTATGGAATAATGAGATTCTTTGGAAAATCTGTAGCAGAAGAAGATTTGAAAGCAGATTTGAAAAAGGAGGCTAAAGCAAACTAATTAAGAAAGCTGGGCTTAAACCCAGCTTTCTATATTCCAATGAAATTAGGCATTTTCTTTAAATGGAGCAATTCCTTCCTTACAATCTTCTGTCTACATTAGTAAGGCTAAATATCCTATCATGAAACCATAAAGCTTTTTAATCTGCCATCTTCAAAGCTATTAAAGAAATCTTCCTTTGTAGCTTCCTTTATAATTCTGCCTTCTGCCATAAATATTATTCTTGTAGCTACCCTTTTTACAATTTCCATATCATGGCTTATGATTAAAATACCCATGTCCTTATCTGCTAACTTTTTAATTATACTTGCTATACCTTCCCTTAATTCTGGATCCAAAGCAGAAGTAGGTTCATCTAAAGACAGTATTTTGGGATTTAAACATAAGGCCCTAGCAATTGCCACCCTTTGTTTTTGCCCTCCAGAAAGCTGAAAAGGATAAGCATCTTTTTTATCTTCCATACCAAGGTTTTTAAGAAGATCATAGGCTCTATTTAAGGCCTCCTCTTTAGATAGGCCCAACACGTTAATTGGGGCTTCTATTAGATTTTCCATAACTGTCATATGGGGAAATAGATTATAATTTTGGAATACCATACCTACTTTCTGCCTTATTTTTTTCATCTCCTTAGACTTTGCAGGTATATTTTTATTATTCTGGTCTTTACAAAGGTAGATATTATCAATTACAATGGTGCCCTTATCAGCTTTTTCAAGACCATTTATACACCTTAAAAGGGTAGTCTTTCCTGCTCCAGAGGGACCTATTATTGCAAGTATTTCGCCTGTTTTTAATCCAAAACTTATATCCTTCAATACCCTCTTTCCCCCAAAACTTTTATTTAAGTTATTCACTTTCAGTATCATTTGTATCACCCTATTCATAATAAGAAAATCTTTTTTCTACTTTATTAAAGACCATTGTAAATATGGCTGTTAATAAAAGATATACCACTGCCACCAAGGCTAAGGGTACCAGGGAAGCATCACGATTTGAAGCAATTTTACCTGCCCTTAAAAGCTCCCCAAGGCCTACTATATATACTAGGGAAGTGTCCTTAACCAGGGTAATGACTTCATTTCCAATGGAGGGCAGCACTATTTTAAATACCTGGGGTAGTATTATTCTGATAAAGGTCCTATAGGGAGATAGGCCCAATACCTTAGCTGCTTCATATTGCCCCTTATCTATGGATTCTATACCCCCTCTAAATATCTCCCCAAAATATGCTGCATAGTTAAGAATAAAGGCTATAATTACTGTGGTAAACCTATCAAGGGTAATACCTACTATGGGTAAGCCAAAGAATATAAATACTATTTGGAGCATTAAGGGGCTTCCCCTCATTACCCATATATAAAGTTCTGTTATCTTAGCTAAGACCTTGATCTTTGACAACCTAAATATAGAAACAAGTACCCCTAAGGGGATAGAGAGTATTAAGGTGACAAAGAAAACCTTCAAGGTCATAAGCAGTCCATCAAATATGGAAGGTAGTAAAGTATATATATAAGCTAGCATCCTATCACCCTTTATTATTTATCCTTATCTCCAAACCATTTTTCATATATGGCATCGAAGGTACCATCTTTTCTCATTTCATTTAAGGTATTGTTTATCAGTTCAAGTAAGTCCTTATCTTCCTTCCTAAGGCCTATACCATATTCTTCACTACCAAAATCCTCTTCAAGTGTCTTGTAATCCTCTGGATTTTTTTGTTGAATATAATATCTTGCAAGGACCTCATCTGAAACAACTGCATCTACCCTACATGCCTCTAAGTCCATGAAGGCTTCATGGTTGGTATCAAATAGTACTGGTTCTCCTCCATAAAAGCTTTCAACTAGAGCTGGCTCTTTGTATATGGCATCTAGGGTGCTGGAGCCATTTTGTACTGCTACTTTTCTGCCTTTCAAGTCAGCCTTGCTATTAATGCTTGAACCAGCCAGTGTAATTATAATCTGCTTATTTTCAAGGTAAGGATCTGTAAAGGCTACATTTTCCTTTCTCTCTTCTGTAATAGAATATCCATTCCAAATAAGATCAATATTTCCTAAGTTTAATTCACTTTCCTTCATAGACCAGTCTATTGGCTGAAACTTTACTTCATACCCATTTCTTGCAAATACTTCTTTAGCTAAATCTATATCAAAACCAACCAGCTCACCATTTTCATCCCTAAATCCCATAGGAGCAAAGGTATCATCTAGGCCCATAATAACCGTATTAGAGCCTTCACCTGATGCAGATTTCTTTGAACAGCCAACTAGACTAAATACACTTAATACTAATAAAGCAAATACAAAAAATATTTTTTTCCCTTTCATCTATATTTCCTCCCCTATTTTTATTTTTAAAATAATAAAAAAACTCTCGCCCCTAGCATATTACTAGAGAACGAGAGTTTAATCCCGTGGTCCCATCTCTATTTATTGATACCTCACGATACCAACCTCTTCGAGTACGGCATAAGAATATGCTTATACTCTAGCACTATAACGGGTGCAGGGCAACCGTGACAGTCTACTCCCTAAATAGGTTTCGGTGCCAAGCTCAGAGATGTGTTCGAAATACACTCTAATGCCCCTCTCACCAGCCGGGAACTCTCTGTAAAAGATAATGTATTTCTACTATTTCTCATCACAGCTTTTATTTTATTACTTTAATATTTTAATTGGATAAAGTATTTTGTCAATAACTTTTTTATATTAATTTTAATTTCAATTTCATTTAATAGAGTAAAGCCTAGAATCATCATTCCACCTATTAATTGTAATAAACTAATTGGTTCGCCAAGTATTGCTACTGAAATAATTATAGCAACAAGGGGATCAATATAGCTGAGTATTGACACTTCCTGACCTTTTAAGTCTTTAAGGGAAGAAAAATAAAGACAGTAACATACGCCCGTATGTATACTACCAAGTATTAGAAGATTAGCTATACCAACAAGATCTAAGCTGCCTATATTTATACCACTTGTTGTAAGTACATAAGGTATAAGGACAATTATGGCTGCAAAGAATTGGATTAAGGTTTTATCTATGCCAGAAACATTTTTAACAAATTTGTTTAAAAGTACTACTGATGCATAAAGAACTGCTGCCCCAAGGCCAAATACTATCCCAATTAAATTGGCTGAAGATCTATCTATTCCTCCAATACCAATTATCATTATTAGCCCTATGGTTGACATAAAAAAACATACTACTTGCTTAATTGTTAATTTTTCTTTAAATAAAATGGGACTTAATACCATTACAATGACTGGTGCAAAGTAATAACTTAAGGTGGCTATTGAAACTGATGTATACTTGTAGGCTTCAAAAAGTAAAATCCAGTTAAAGCCCATGGCTACACCTGATATGAAAAGTATGGGAAGATCCTTTTTCATACCTGACAGTGGAAGTTTATTCCCTGTTAAGCCCTTATATATTAAGATTACCATTGCAGCTACAATTGCCCTAAAAAGAGCAATTTCCCCAGAAGAAAGGGAGATGTTCCTTACAAAAATACTAATGGTACCAAAGGCAACCATGGAAACTATGATTTTAAGTTTTGCATGCATTTTTCACTCTCCTATTCTAAATTTTTTTATAAGAGCAAATAGGATCTACCTATTAAAAATAGCTACCCTGCCCTATATTAGCTTTTCATAAGCAAGTCTTTTACTTCCATCTGCTAAATAAATGATTCCACAGTACTTAAAGCCATTTTTGTCAATTAATCTTTGCATAGATTTATTATCCTCATGGGTATCTATCCTAATGCTGTGTACATCCCTGTCTAAGCACATTTTTTCTATATTTTTCATGATTATTGAAGCTAAACCCTTGCCCTTAAGTTTACTATCAATGGCCATCCTGTGTACAACAGCATATTGTAAATTGCTTATCCACTTGCCTTCATAAATATTTTCATAGGTCTTTTCTCCATCAAAGGAAACTGACACAGTACCAACAATTTTCCCATCCTTTAACAAGACATACCCATAACCTTTCTCTATGTCATTCTTTATTGTTTCAACATTAGGGTAGTTGTTTTGCCACTGGTCAATTCCCTGTTCTTTAAAATATTCCTGGGCTTGTTTAATAATATTCATTATGCTATCTATATCTACTTCCATTGCCTTTCTAAATTCCATAACCATCCTTCTTCTTCCTATAGTAGTTCATATTAAAAAATATTTAATCAATATAATATCATGAAAAATTTAATAATCAAGTATTATTTATTTATCAAGGTAAAGTGTTTTGCTTATGAGGGTATAAAAAATAAGAGTAAGGTACTGCACCTTGCTCTTATTCATAGAAAAAATCATCTTCTATATACTTCTCCCTAAACTCATCTTCCAGTATGCTCATGGTAATCAAATCATAGTATTTATTGAAGTAAAAAGTACCATCCCTCTTAATTCCTTCCCTTTTAAAGCCTATTTTTTCATATACATGAATTGCCCTTTCATTAAAGGGAAGTACCTCTAATTCAATTCTGTGTAAATTAAGCATTCCAAATCCATAGCTTAAAGCTAAAGTCAGTGCCTCACTGCCATAGCCCTTATTAAAATCTTCCTTTCTATATATTGCAATCCTAATACCAGCACTTCTATTGTTTGGATAAATATCACTTATAACAACTTCTCCTACTATTTTGTTTGACTCTTTGGCAAAAATTAAAAAATCAACCCTACTACTATCCATGGATATATTTTCTAGATGCCTTTCAACATCTGATTTATTAAATACCTGCTGGGTGCCAGTATATATATTTGACTCTAAACTGCTACTATTAAAGGCTTGCCAGTATTCTTCCATGTATTCCTTATCTAATTTCTTTAAGTATACTTTATCCCCTTTTAATTCTAAAAAGTTTTTAGTATTAAGCTTCATACTTATTCTCCTTTAAATTTTTTGGTTTATTAATTGTTAGAAGATAATAACTCTATTTTACAAGGCTTGATTTAGCCAGATCCTTAGCAAAATAGCTAATAATTATATCTGCCCCTGCCTTTGCATGGCTGATGGCAATTTTACCTAAATACTCTAGTGTTTTATCATTATCTACATCATTATTATCATTTAATATGCCACAATGGCCATGGCAGGTATATTCACACATGCATAGATCTGTAACTATATACATTTGGGGAAAGTATTTTTTAACTTCCCTTACCGCCCTTTGTATAATTCCTTCATCTGAAAAGGCCTGGCTTCCTATTTGATCCTTTTCATTAGGTATACCAAATAAGAGTATTGATTTTATTCCTAAATCCAATAACTCTTCAACTTCTTTCAATAGCATATCCACCGAAAAATGATAATTACCCTTCATGGAAGGTATTTCTCTTTTTATGCCTTCTCCCTCTACAACAAATAAGGGATAAATAAAATCATCTAAAGACAGTTTTGTTTCTCTTACCATACTCCTAATGGATGAATTTGTCCTAAGTCTTCTTGTTCTATTAAAATTTTTCACACTATCTCTCCTCTAGTAATATTTCAATTATTCCATCAAAATTATATTTTTTAGCCTGCTTATATATGGTATATCCTTCAGCTTCTATGGTTTTAGTAGTTATAGGTCCTATGGATATAATTTTGCTCTTTTTTAAAATATCATCTGCATCCTTTCCTGCTATTTCTTTAAAATTAATAAAGGTTGAAGGACTGGAAAACAAAATATAAGGGTAATCTAGTTCTTTTAGAGTATCTATTATATATTGATTGTCTTCCCTTGATTTAATAGTTTCATAGGTCTTAATCTCCTCTACCCTACAAATCTTAGATAACTCCTCCACTATAAAGGGCCTTGCCTTTTTAGCTCTTGGAATTAAAATACTATCATCTTTAGATATTACTGCTTTTAATTCATCTACTAAGCTTTCACCTACATATTCCCTTGGAACAAAATCTACCCTTAGGCCATATTTATTAATGGCCTCTGCAGTACTAGAACCAATGGCAGCAAACTTTATGTTGGCTAATTTTCTTACATCATGGCCTAATTCAAAAAACCTTTTAAAGAATACATTGACTCCGTTTATGCTGGTAAATACTATATAGGTATATTTATGAATGTTTTCAATGGTCTTATCTAATTCATAATTAGGCTTTATTTCTTTTATTTCAATAGTAGGTAAAGATATGGCATTTGCTCCCAAAGCCCTTAATTTATTTATTATGTCCCTTCTTTGGCTTATACCTGTGGTTATTACTATATTCCTTCCTAACAAGGGTTTTTGGCTATAAAAATCCAAGCTAACCCTTAAATTAACCACATGTCCTATAACTATTAAAGAAGGTGATTTTATATTTTCCTTTAAGGCCTTCTCATATATATTAGCAAGGCTTCCTTCAATTGTTTTCTGCCTTGGAGTAGTGGCCCAGTTTATAATTGCTACAGGGGTATTTGGATCCTTTCCATGAGCCATTAAGTTTTCAGTAATCTTTTTTAAATTTGAAACCCCCATTAAAAATACCATGGTCCCCTCCAGGGCTGTCAGGGTCTTCCAGTCTACTTCTTCATTTTCATCCTTTAAATGGCCTGTAATAACATGGAAGGACCTGGCTATGCCCCTATGGGTAATGGGGATTCCAGCATAGGCCAGGCCTGCAATGGCTGATGTTATGCCTGGTACTACTTCAAAGGGGATATTCCTATTATAAAGATATTCTCCCTCTTCTCCCCCTCTGCCAAAAACATAAGGGTCCCCACCCTTTAATCTGACTACATAATTACCAGCCTTTGCTTCTTGGTATAATATTTCATTTATTTCCTCTTGAGACTTTGCATGGCCCTTAGGAGACTTGCCCACATATATAAGCTTACACTTGGCCTTCCTTTCCTCCAATAAAGCTGGATTAACTAACCTATCATATACTATTACATCTGCCTTCCTTATACATTCCAGTCCTTTTACAGTTATTAAGTCTGGATCTCCTGGTCCAGCTCCTACTAAATAAACCTTTCCTTTCATTTACTAGTCATCTCCCTCATTAATATTTGGCCTAATTTTTCCCCCGCTTCCTTGTATTCATTAATATCTTCCACTATGGACTTTCTTATTAAAATATCTCCTTCTTCTGAACCTAAAAGGCCTTCTACAATAATCTTATCTTCCAATACTTCACAATAGCAGCCTACTGGTACTTTACAGCTTCCACCTACTGCCGTTAAAAATCCTCTTTCTACTGTAGCCTGTATTTCAGTCTCCCTATGGTATATTCCTTTAAGAATACTTTCCACCTTTTCATCCTTATCTCTAATTTCAATGGCCAGTATTACACCATCTAAATTTTCTTCCTCTATTTTCCTTATCCTGGTTTCCACATTTCCCCTGATTGGAACTATATTTAAATCTGGCCTGTATTTTAAAATTTGATACTTACGCCTTTTGCTGCCAGTACCTATTTTAGCCCCTTTAGGTAACTCTTCTATACTTTTTATACCTTCCCTAAATACAAATACATCCCTATAGTCTTCCCTAATAGGGGGAGGAGACAGTTTAAGGCCTTCAGGTAGTTTCCCTGGCATATCCTTCATACTATGAACAGCCATATCTTTTGAGTATCTATTAGCTATATCTTCCTTTATCCTTTTACTTAAATAAGGAAATTTACCCATAGTTGATATGGATATTATTAATCCATCCTTCTTTACTAGCCCAGGGGATATGAAGCTGGATTCTTCCTTTTTGTCCACTATATTGCATAGTATATTTAATTCATGGCAATCTTGGGCAACTTGATTATTTACTTGCCTTGAAGAAGTTGCCCCTACTACTAAAAATGCACCTTCTATATATTTTTTATTATAGAGATCTTGAATTAAGCTTATTTGCCCTTTATATTCCCTTTCCAGTTTATAAAATTCATGAATAAATTCAGGGCTAACAACCAAAACATTGGCCTTATAGCTTAAAAAATTTTTTGCCTTTCTATAGGCTATTTTGCCCCCACCTACAATTAGTAGCTTCTTATTGGATATATCCACCATTATGGGACAGAACATACACTACCTCCAGCTTAAAGTAATTTACTTAAATGGTCCATATATATGTCTTGAATATTTTCAATTTCTCCTAATCCCCTTATAATTGCTTCCACCTGAATCCCTGCTGACAAAAGTTTTTCCTTCCAGGAATTTTCACCTAAGACCATATCATTAAGAGCATGTCTACCTGCCACCAGCATAAAGGGTACTAGCTTTACCTTTCCAATGTTTTTCTCCTGTAAAATTGGAATTATATGATCTATGGTCCTGCTACCTCTTATACTTCCTATAAATATATTTTTGTAGCCCTTTTGCCTAAATTTATATTCTAGTCTTTCATAGGACCTATCTATAGAAGAATTAGAGCCGTGGGCCATAAAAACAAGGCCTTCTTTAGGCTTTATTTCTATAGAGCTTAATCCTTCTACAACCTTATCATAATCCATATCGTAAAAAAGTAGGGGCTTACCTATTTGAATATTTAAATGGGGGTTTCCTTGAGAAAACTCATTGGCTTGATTTATTAGTTTTTCATATTCCTTACCTGGTAATATAAAGAGGGGTTGGATGTATATATTGTGTACTTTGTTACTATTGGCCTTTTCCAAGGCCTCTCTTAAACTATTCACTAAATAATTTTCTCTTTTTCTTAATTTATTTATAATTAGCTGGGAAGTAAAGGTACTTAAAACTAAAAAATCCTTATACTTTCTTTTCACCCTATTTTCAATAGCTTCTATAGATAGCCTTCTTCCTTCCTTATGGCTAGTACCAAAACTGGCTAATATAATAACTGCTTCCATAATATCTCCTTTCGGAAAAACTTGTCTATTTGGACCTATTAGGACTAAGGTCACCAGATTCTCCCTTCATCAGTAGGACTTCCTACTAGTTCTCTAAGCCTTACAGGGGTTAGTCCTACTCTAGTTTATCTTAATCCTATAGTAATATTTAACTTATATATCCATAATAGCATTAAATCCTTTTACTTAATAATATTAAAATATAATAATGGCCATAGGGGGATCTTATAGGAAATACCTATAATATATTTATTCCACTAGAATACCTGGCTGGTAATTTATAATGTTAGGTATATATTGATAATTTTTTGTTATCTTTATTAGGGTCTTCATCATATTATCAGCACCTTATCCTTGTGGTATACTATGCTGAAATGTCGATTCCAAGAGTTTTTTTCACTTTCTATAATATGGAGGATAGAATTATTTACTTCCTCTTCCACTAAACCAATGGAAATAACAGCTAAATAATTATTTTTTATAACTTCCTTTTTTATAGATGCAGGGGTATTGCCTTCAAATACAACCTTTATAGGTATGTGCCTTTTTGCCAAATATTCTTCAAATAGCTCCCTGGTTCCACTGCCCTTTTCCCTCATGGCAAAGCTTTCATTGGCCAGTTCATCTACCTTAATGGTCCTTCGCCTTGCAAAGGGATGCTGGCTACTACATATTAAGACTAAATAATCTTTTAATTCAGGCTTAACAATTAAATCGGAACTTTTTACCTTACCCTCTACTATGGCAATATCCAATTGGTTATTTAATAATTTATTTTCAATTATTTCCGTATTTCCTACATAGGAATATATTTCTCCCTTAGGATTTAACTCTTTAAGCCTATTGACTATATCACTTAAGATACTATCTCCAACTGAAACTGTAGCCCCAATTCTTATTCTTTCTATCTTTGTCATATTAGCCATTCTTTCCTCTAGATCGTCAAATTCCTTTACCAGCTTTTTGGCATAAAAAAATAGCTTCTTGCCTATTTCTGTAATATACAGCCTCCTATTTAGCCTTTCAAATAAGAGTACCCCATAGTACTCCTCTAGTTCGCTAATAGCTTGGCTTACTGTAGGCTGGGAAATAAAAAGCCTTTCTGCTGCCTTACTCATATTTTGACTTTTAGCCACTTCTCTAAAAATTCTCAAATGTCTAATGGTCATAGCTTTCCCCCTTAACATATTATAGGTTTTACCTATAGTTTTGATAAAATATTATCATTTTATTAATTATTAAGCAAGTGATAGAATGGAAGAAGAAATTGTCAATTAATTTTCAAGGAGAGTGGACTTATGAATATTCTAGTCATAGGTGGAGTTGCAGCTGGTACTAAAGTTGCAGCTAAATTAAAGCGTGACAATTATGACTGCAATGTAAAAATATTAACTAAAGGCAAGGATATATCCTATGCTGGATGTGGCCTGCCCTATTATGTAGGAAATGTAATTGAAAGGGAAGAAGATTTAATCGTAAACACACCTGAAAAATTTTCTAAGCTAACAGGTGTAGAAGTATTAACAGAAGTAGAGGTAACTAAGGTTAATCCTAAGGAAAAGACTGTTGAAGCAGTTAATTTAAAAACAAATGAAAAGACTACATATTCCTACGATAAATTAGTAATTGTAAGTGGAGCTAACCCAATTAAGCCACCTGTTGAAGGTATTGATCTAGAAGGAGTTTACTTCATGAGAACCCCTGAAGATGCTATACAGTTACGTGCAGCAGTTGAAGCAGGTGAAATTAAAAGGGTTGTAGTAGTTGGCGGTGGCTTTATTGGATTAGAAATTGCTGAAAACTTAAAGGCTCAAGGGTTAGTTGTTTGCGTAATTGATATGGCAGAGCAAATACTACCAGGCTTTGAAGCAGAAATTGCAAACTATGTGGAAAACCGCCTAGCTGATGAAGGTATTGTGGTATTTACTAAAACTGCCTTAGAAGCCATTAATGGTGATGGCAGGGTAGAGAAGGTTCAAACAAGCAGGCGTGCAATTAAAGCCGATGCAGTTGTTTTATCCATAGGTGTCCGTCCCAATACTAGATTTTTAGCTGATAGTGGTATTGAACTAGGACCAAATGGTGCTGTTTTAGTAAATAAAAATTTAGAAACCAATATTGAAGATATATATGCTGTTGGTGACTGTGTATTTATTACAAATTTAGTTACAGGTAAGAATACCTATGCTCCCATGGGCTCTGTTGCAAATATAGCAGGTAGAATTTTAGGCCAAAATTTAAATGGTGGAAGCTTAACCTATGAAGGGGCCCTTGGAACTTCAGTAGTTAAACTGCCTGGTATTAATGCTGGTAAAACTGGCTTAACAGAAGATGCAGCTAAGGAAGCAGGCTATGATGTAATAACTGTTACAGTAACTGTAGATGACAAGGCCCATTATTATCCTGGTGCTTCTCCTTTCATTATAAAAATGATTGGAGATAAGAATAGTAGAAAGTTATTGGGCCTACAAGTAGTTGGTGCAGGTAATGTGGACAAGATAGTTGACATGGCTGTTATGGCCATAGGACTAGGTGCCAAATTAGATGAGATTCAAAATCTGGACTATGCCTATGCACCTCCATTTTCAACAGCTATACATCCCTTTGCAGTTGCAGTAAATGCCCTATTAAATAAAATAAATGGAGATATGGTTTCCATTACCCCCAGAGAATACATGGAAGGCAAGGCAGAAGGATATAAGATTATAGATGCATCTTTAGTCCCATCCATCAAGGGAGTTCCTTATGTAGACATTGCTAAGACCCATAGCCAACTAGATGGAATTGATAAAGATGAAAAACTACTATTAGTTTGTGACAAGGGTAAGAGGGCTTACATGTTGCAAAAACGCCTGAGACATTTTGGCTATAACAATACACTGGTTCTTGAAGGTGGCCGCATATTTACAGAAATAGAAGTTGAGGAGGGAAATTAATTATGGCAAGTTTGAAGGTGACTCCTGAACAGGAGAAAAAGGTAAAGGCTATAGGTTTCTTAAGAAATAAGGGTACAGATAATTTTTCAGGAAGAATTATTACTGTTAATGGAAAAATTACAGCAGCTCAACAAAGAAAAATTGCAGAGGCTGCAGAAAAGTTTGGAAGTGGAGATGTATTGTTTACTAGCAGGTTAACAATTGAAATCCCAGGCATTCCCTTTGATAAAATTGAAGAATCCAGGGAGTTCATAGCTGAAGAAGGCCTGGAAACTGGCGGAACTGGATCCAAGGTTCGCCCAATAGTATCCTGTAAGGGTACAGTTTGCCAACACGGCTTAATTGATACCTTTGCCCTATCTGAAGAAATACATGACATTTTCTTCAAAGGCTGGAGTACAGTAAGGCTACCCCATAAGTTTAAAATTGCAGTTGGGGGTTGTCCAAATAGCTGTATGAAGCCTACAACCAATGACCTTTCCATAGTGGGTCAAATGGTACCTAACTATGATAAGGATCTTTGTATGGGATGTAAAAAGTGCTCTGTAGAAAAAGTCTGCCCTATGGGTGCTGCAAAGGTTGTTGACGGTGTACTAGAAATTTCTGATAAGTGTAATAACTGTGGTAAATGTATAGGAGCTTGTAATTTTGATGCTATTCCAGATGGAGAACAAGGCTATGAAATAGCTGTTGGAGGCATGTGGGGTAAGCGCAAGCAGGAAGCAATAGCTATAAATAAAATATTTAAAACTAAAGAGGAAGTATTTGAGCTTATTGAAAAGATGATTCTACTTTATAGGGAAAAAGGTGAAACTGGCGAACGTGTGGCCCAATTTGTTAATAGATATGGATTTGAAAATGTGGAAAAGGAATTGTTATCTGATGAAATACTTGAAAGAAAAGAAGAAATATTAGCAGCAGAACTTCACCTAACTGGTGGTGCTACTTGCTAATATAAATTTATTCCTCCAAGGGAAGGATTAAATCTACCTTCCCTTGGAGGATATTTTTTGCCTATTATTAATTTTTACTAGTATAATAAGGGCATTCAGCCTTTAAGCATTCCCTGTTTTTTAACCTAAAGCTGCAAATAGGATTATAGTTTTCATAGTCATAAAGCTTTACATTAAAATGCTCATGGGTAAATTTGGCTGCCTCAGCTATGGCAGTAAAAGAGTTTCTTTTACAACACCTTGGACCACCTATATTGGCCATGGTTATTAAGCTGGTGCCAGTCATTAAGTTGGCCAGACCCCAACTATCCTTAGTCAGTGGACTTGCCCCTGTTATAATACTTATATATATGCCGGTACCTACTGCTGCTCCACAGTTGCCATAAAAGCCGCAAAAGCCACCTTTAATATCTTTAGCCCTCATCTTTGCCACTGCAAGCTTTTTTCTTATAAGATCCTTCTTACCTAAAGTATTATAATAGGATGTAATAAGAACGGCTGGTACAAGGAAATGATGTTCTGGTCCATGCATATTAATTGATGGATTTTTCATTAATTCAATTGCCATGTCTATAGGATTTGTCTTATCAGTTTCCCTGCAGTAGCTTTCTATTAATCCTATGGCATCCATTGAATGACAGCTATCGCAAATATAGTGTCCATCTATACAGTTTACATTGGATTTAAATTTCTTATGGCAATAAATACACTCTGCTTCCTTGTAATCTTCAAAATAAACTAATTCCTTACCGCATACCATACAGTCTCTAGTATGCTTTTTTTGCTGTGTCTTTTCCATTTAATCACCTCGAATAGTATAATAAGCATAATATAATTCTTATGTCAACCTTAATCATAAATGCAACATATATTTATTATAAGGTCCAATTATGCAAGCCTCAAAAAATCTTCTTATTATTACTTTAAATTTGACACTCCCCATGACTAAAGTCAGGGATTCTCTGGTGATTAAATGCCAGTCCATTTCTAGTAGGCAAGTATGCAAATTCTTTTCGTTTTTACGACTTGTTCTTGTCGTGTTT
>JAAYFE010000095.1 GCA_012728365.1 Tissierellia bacterium | reverse complement strand
GTTTTGTTGTTATGCCCTTTTTAAAGGTTCTGCCTTGCAAGATAGTTTCAATAATCTTTCAAAATTATTTTTTAAAAACTATTGACTTTTATTAGCTGGTCTTTTTTATTTAATATTATATTATACCATATCTTTTATTTAACTCATATTAATTGTGGGTAATATATTAATAATAAATATTAAAAAGGTGGTATTAAAATGTCAAATTTTCATAAAAGCCCTAATATATATGCTAATCACGTAGCTTTAAAGGTAATGGACCTAAATAGATCCCTTGAGTTTTATCAGAAAATAATGGGATTTAAGGTACTTGAAATAGATGAAAAAAGAGCTATCCTTACAGCAAATGGTGTAAATCCAATACTTACCATAGAGCAGCCCGAGAATGTGAAGAGGAAAGAATTAAGAAGAACTGGCTTATACCACTATGCCCTACTGCTACCTAGCAGGAAGGATTTGGGTAAGTTTATAAAACACCTGAGGGATACCCAATATCCAATAATAGGTGCCTCCTATCATGGCATAAGTGAAGCCATATATTTACAGGATATAGATGATAATGGAATTGAAGTGTATGCCGATACTCCAGTTTCAACCTGGAGGTGGAAAAATAGCTTTCTAGAAATGGTTACCAAGCCCCTGGACATTAGGGATGTAATGGCTGAAGCTGAAGGTGAAACATGGGAAGAGATACCAGAGGATACCATCATAGGCCATATACACCTACATGTATCCGACTTAGAGGAAGCTGAAAAGTTCTATGTAGATGCTTTAGGCTTTGATATAGTAACCAAGGTGCCAAATCAGGCCACCTTCATATCAACGGGAGGATACCATCACCACATAGCCTTTAATATTTGGAATGGAAAGGATATTCCACCTCCTTCTGAAAACAGTGTGGGAATGAAGTACTTTAGCCTAAAGCTTCCTGACCAAAAAACAAGGCATGATATTATTGATAAATTAAATGGCCTTGGCTATGAGGTTAAGTTTGAAGATGGCAACTTTATAGTCAAGGATCCGGCCCATAATGCCATATTTCTGGTCATTTAAAAAGAGCAGGATAATTTCTGCTCTTTATTGTCTAAGCTTTTGTTGACCTTATCCATAATATAAAAAAACAGAAAATCTTTTAAAACAAAGATTTTCTGTTTGTGGATCTAAGGGCCAGAGTTATTATTTAGCCCTTACAACCTCTATATCATAGCCATCTGGGTCTGTGATAAAGTAGTATCTAGGCTCATCACCTGGAAGGCCCATAAGGTCTGTAACCTTGTATCCCATTTCCTTATGCCTTTTATGGGACCCTTCTAAATCCTCTACAGCAACTGCTATATGGCTAAAACCATTTCCTATTTCATAGGGCTTTTCTGGATTGTAATTATATGTTAACTCCAATTCATATTTTCCATCTTCATCACTTAAGTACACCAGTGTAAATTCATGCTCTGGGAAATCCTTTCTACGAGTTTCCCTAAATCCAAAGGCCTCCTTGTAGAATTTCAAGCTCTTTTCCAAATCCATTCCCCTTATACAAACATGAAGCATTTTGTAATTCATCTCTATCACTCCCCTTGTCCTTTATTTTTAGCATTTCCATATAATATTACCCTTAATGGAATATGTTTAATCTATGAAAAATTCCTATATTTAACCGGCTCCTGATAAGAAATATAACCCCTTTTATATCCACTATTTATATATCCATGTTCCACTTTTTCCCCCCAAGGCCTCCTTGACCTTTCCCAAGGAGGCTATTATGGCCTGCCTGCCTTTTTTGGATTCTACAAAATCTATGGCTGCCATTACCTTAGGCAGCATGCTGCCTGGAGCAAATTCACCTCTCTCCATATATTTATAAGCTTCTTCCCCCGTCATCCTGTCCAGATTAATTTGATCAGGCTTGCCAAAATTTATGGCTACCCTATCTACAGCTGTCAATATAAGCAGGCAGTCTGCATCAACTTGCTTTGCTATAAGGGCACTTGCCAGATCCTTGTCTATTACTGCATCTACTCCAACAAGCAGGTCTCCTTTCCTAACTACTGGTACTCCCCCTCCCCCTCCTGCTATGACAATGTGGCCCTGCTCCAATAGGCTTTTTATGGCTTCCTTTTCTACCACATCTATGGGTTTTGGGGATGGGACTGCCCGCCTATAGCCCCTGTTGGCATCCTCCATCATAGTATAGCCTTTTAGTTTTTGTATCTTAATAGCCTCTTCCTTTGTATAAAATTTGCCAATAGGTTTACTAGGCTTATTAAAGGCCTCATCCTCCCTATTTACTATTACCTGGGTTATAAGACTTACTACAGCCTTTTTAATATTTCTTTTCCTTAATTCTACCCCTATTCCATTTTGCAAATGATAGCCAATATAGCCCTGGCTCATGGCTACACATTCTGGCAGGGGCATATGATTTCCTTCCATGGCCAAGCTTATCATACCTACCTGGGGGCCATTTCCATGGCTTATGACAAGTTCATAACCTGCTTCTATTAAATCCACCATATGCTTAGCAGTTTGTCTCACTATATTAAGCTGTTTCTCCGGGTCATCTCCCAAGGCATTGCCGCCTAAGGCTACCAGTATCCTATTCATAATCCGCCTCCTCCCCTTGATAGCTTTGCTACATAAAATGAATATATCCTCCATGGCTATGCCAAAGTAGTGGGCTACTTGAAGGCCAGTATAAAAGATAAGGGCAGCTTCTGCCTTTCAAGTCCTCTACACTTTTTTATACAACAAATATGTTGTATTTACAATGTTTTTTTATATATGAAATATTACAGAAAGTAAGACAAACAAACTGGACAGCCATCCCTTGTCTTATATTAGAAACAAAATCTTTCCAATATAGGCATGATTATTTTTCCCAAGGGCTTCATTACTTTACCAATTAATAGGGCACAAAGAATGGTTCCTTCCCTGATGCCCACCAGCCTTCCAAAGAAGACAAAGGACAATATTATTCCTATGGCTACAATCAAAGAGTCCACAAGTACCTTTACATCGGAAAAGGACTTATCTTTAAATAGCTTTTGCTGCAGGACAAGGGTCAGGCCCTCCATGGGCATATTTATAAGCTTAACATTTATGTAGATAAATATACCTGCAGCTGCCAAGATAATACTAATGGCTAGCATGATTAATTTGCCAAGGTAGCTTGGAAGGGTAAAATCCCCCAATAAATACTTAGCAAAGTCTACAAAGTAGCCAAATATGGTGGAAAAGATAAGCTGACTAAGGTTTAGCCACTTAAATTCTTTCCTTAATATGATAATTTGAAATACAATACAGAGGGAAAAAACCACTATAACCATACTCCCCATCTCTTTGCCGGTTATCTGGCTTAAAACATAGCGAAGGGAATTAACAGGGGAAACCCCTAATTGGGATTTGACTGAAAAGGCCACACCCAGGGCCAGTATAAAAAGGCCTAGTATATAAAATATAATTCTGTTAATAAGTTTGCTTGTATGTACTTTGCTTTCCACCTTGATCCTATCCTCCTATTCTATTTAAGTTGAATACCTTTCAGTTTAATCATTAACATCATATTGCTAATATAACATATTATGGGGAAGTTTTGGCCCACCAATAGGGGTTTAAATTGAAGCAAGACAAATTGTCTTTCCTTCTCCTTTAATTCACGATGTTTTATCTTACATCATAATCCCTCTCCTCATAAATGAATATATCCTCTATGGCCATTCCAAAATAGCGGGCTATTTTAAAGGCCAAAATAATTGAAGGATTATACCTTCCATTTTCCAAGGAACTAATAGTCTGCCTAGTTACCCCTAAAATATCTGCCAACTCTTCCTGGCTAATACCCCTTGCTGTTCTAATTTCCCTTAATCTGTTTTTCATTTGCTACACCTCGACATGTAAAGTTTCCTTTACATATATATTATACATTTTATTGGTGTATGTCAAGCAAACTTTACATAAAGCTACAAAATAAGGACGGTTTCCCGCCCTATTTAAACTTAATATTCCTTTTTATATTGGGATACTCTATATACCTTTGTCCTTCTATATATAATTCACCTGGTATTAGGTATTCTTCAAAATAATCTTCATTCAGCTGCAATCTTTTAAATTGATCCTTGCTTAATTTTATCTTCTGCTTAAATACAAAGTAATGAAATTCATCTGACCAGAACTTACTTTCCAGATCCTTTACCCTGCCCTTAGCATCCCTAATTTCATATTCTATAGGTGAACCATTAAAGTAATAATCTCTTGTGAAAGGAATTTCCTTTTCACCATCTTTAACAAAGCTTGTTTCTTCTATTTTTAAATACATGTATGTTTCTATATACTTTCTCCTCCAGCTACTATCTTCCTTAACTATTATTTCAGTACTGCCTTCCTTATATTTTATATCCTCAATGGTAAGCTTGCTATTTTCATATTTTATAGTCTGTGGCAGCTTATCCCAGTCTATATTATACTTTTGAAGATGCCCTTTGGTATATTCATAGGTATTTACCACTATATCAATATCAGATGGATCCTCTAAATAAAGGCTCTGGATATCAAACTCTCTGTTTACAAATCCATAACTTCTATATGCCCAGCTTCCTCCCCTGCTTAGCTCAGATCTTGTATAAGTTTTACCTCCAGTCTTTATCAAAAAGGTTACATCATCAATAAAGCGGCCATTTTCTTCATTATATACATCAAACTTATAGTGTATTCTTGTAACTGTAGGAGCTATGGTTATTTTTTCTATGACCAGTTCATTTCCATCTAGGTCTATTTCCTCATCTACATAATATACCTTAGAGGGAAGTTTCTTTGCTGGTATAGCCAACTTCCAATTTCCCCTTACTTCTACTATGGATTCTTCACTTTCATTTATAAAGCTTATAAGTTTATTTATATTTATTTCAACTATTCCTTCATCCTTATCTAAAGGTTCTGTGTATACCATTAATTTAATAGTATTTTCATCCTCTTCATAAAGGGGGGAGTAGTTTACTAATACTGGCAAATTTTCAAAGCTTTTTCTCACATCCCCACCTACTGATATTGAAGATAGATTAGAACTATCTCCTCTATAGGGTATAAATCTGATGTTGCCATTTAAATCCTCAATTTTTAGGAGAATAATTGTATTTATATCATCAGCTATTATGCCTTCAGCTGTAACCCTAATTCCCTTGTCTGTAACAGACATAGCCAGCTTTTGCCCTACTCCATTTTCTATAAGATCTTCCCAGGCTGACATTTCCCTTTGGCTATACTTTTCCCACCACTTTAAAAAATCCAATATGTCTGTTGCAAAAACTGTCACTGCCAGTATTAGGGATAAGACCACTGCCACTAAGCCCATTCCAGTAAATCTTTCCACTGCTTTTTTCTTGTCTATATTTGGATTTAAATTTAGCTCCATACTGGTATCAATTTTATTAGAAGCATCTATTATATAATTAATTGTTGATTCCATATGAGCATATTCCCTGCTGCATTCCTGGCAAACCTTTAGATGCTTCCTTATGTTAGCCATCTCCTCTCTGTTTAAATTACCATCTATATAGTCCAAAAGCTTATCTTTAACAAGATTACAGTCCACAGCTACACCTCCTTCATAAGCTTCCTAAGCTCCCTAAGTCCCCTATAAATCCTTGACTTTACAGTGCCTATTGGAATATGTAAAATACTGGCTATTTCCTCCTGCCTATAGCCAGCTATGTATTTTAATACTATTACTTCCTTGTATATGTCATCTAGTAAATTAAGCTCCTGGAAGAAGTGGTAGTCATCCATGTAATATTCATCATAGTCTATGCTTTCCCTTAATACTTCCTTCTTCTTGTCCCTTAACTTTTTTCTGCATTCATTTATAAGTATACTTATGTACCAACTTTCAAAATAGTTTGGGTTTCTCAATGTATATATATTTTCATATACCTTTATAAGGGTGTCTTGAAATACATCCTCTATATCTGCATGGTTGTACAAATATGTAATTTAATATAGCATAAAAAATAAACCTCTGGGTTAACCCAGAGGTCTTTATATTACATCATTGGCATATTGTTTCCGCCCATTGGTTTTTCTTCTTCTATATCTACCACTGCTGCTTCTGTTGTTAGGACCATGGAAGCAACACTTGCAGCATTTTGTAGGGCTGAACGAGTTACCTTAGTTGGGTCTGCTATACCAGCCTCTACCATATTTACAAACTCTTCTTTTAATGCGTCAAAGCCTACACCTGGCTCTAATTCTTTTACTTTCTCAATAATAATTGAACCTTCTAGTCCAGCATTTGCAGCTATTTGTCTAACTGGCTCTTCTAAAGCTCTTAGAACGATGCTTACTCCAGTTCTTTCGTCTCCTTCAGTTTCTTCTAATAGCTTAGCTACTGCTGGGATACAGTCTGCTAGTACAGTTCCACCACCAGGTACTATACCTTCTTCTACAGCTGCCCTGGTTGCTGCTAAAGCGTCTTCTATTCTGGTCTTCTTCTCCTTTAGTTCTGTTTCAGTAGCAGCACCTACTTGGATTACTGCAACTCCACCAGATAGCTTAGCAAGTCTTTCTTGTAGTTTTTCTCTGTCAAATTCTGATTCAGTTACTTCTAGTTGATGCTTAATTTGATTAATTCTGTTTTCAATGTCTTCTTGCTTACCTTCTCCATCTACTATTACAGTATTTTCCTTATCTACTTGTACCCTTCTTGCTCTTCCTAGCATTTCTATTCTAGCATCTTTTAGTTCTAGGCCTAGGTCTTCTGTAATTACTTGGCCACCAGTTAAGATTGCAATGTCTTGTAGCATTTCTTTTCTTCTGTCACCAAAGCCTGGAGCCTTTACTGCAACACAGTTGAAGGTTCCTCTTAATTTGTTAAGTACTAGTGTAGCTAGAGCCTCACCTTCTACATCTTCAGCAATTATAAGGATTGGCTTGCTTTGTTGTACAACCTGCTCTAATACTGGTAGTATGTCTTGTACATTTGAAATCTTCTTGTCTGTTATTAGGATATATGGCTCTTCTAATTCAGCCATCATCTTATCTGTATCTGTAACCATATATGGGGATATATATCCTCTATCAAATTGCATACCTTCTACTACATCTAGAGTAGTTCCCATAGTTTGTGATTCTTCTACAGTGATAACTCCGTCATTGCCTACCTTTTCCATGGCTTCAGCAATTAGCTTGCCAATTTCTTCGTCTCCTGCTGAAATGGCAGCTACTTGAGCTATTTCTTCCTTAGTTTCTACATCCTTGGAGAATCTCTTAATTTCTTCTACAGCCTTGTTAACAGCCTTTCTAATACCATTTTGTAGGATTATTGGGTTGGCACCAGCAGCAATGTTTTTAAGTCCTTCCCTAACTATGGCTTGGGCAAGTAGGGTAGCAGTTGTAGTTCCATCTCCTGCAACATCTTGAGTTTTTGTTGCAACTTCCTTAACTAGCTGTGCACCCATGTTTTCATATCTATCTTCTAGCTCTATTTCACGAGCAATTGTAACACCGTCATTGGTAATGTCTGGGGCACCAAACTTTTTATCTAAAACAACATTTCTTCCCTTTGGTCCAAGGGTTATCTTCACAGTATCTGCTAGCTTGTTTATTCCTCTTCCCATAGCTCTACGAGCATCTTCATTGAATTTAATTTCCTTTGGCATTAAATTCACACTCCTTTGTTAATTTATTTTTTATCTACATATAGTAGTAAGTACTTTTATAAGCTAAAATCCATAAAAATTGTCACTTGTCCAAGGGGACCTATCAAATGACTACTCAACTACAGCTAAAATATCATTTAATTTTAAGATGGTATATTCTTCACCGTCAATTTTTACTTCTGTTCCAGCATACTTGGAGAATATAACCTTGTCATTTACCTTGATTTGATCTTTTTTCTTCTCATCATTTAAAATATCTGGTCCTATGGCAATAACTTCTGCCATTTGAGGCTGCTCTTTAGCACTGCTTGGAAGAACTATACCAGATTTAGTCTTTTCTTCAGCTTCAATCTTCTTAATAACTACTCTATCGCCTAATGGTTTAAGTTTCATACAATTACCTCCCTGTATTTAGTTTTTTTTAATCAATCTTGTTAGCACTCTTCCTTGGTGAGTGCTAATGCGTACAGTAATATACTACTTAATAAAAAATCTAGAATCAAGTCTTAAAATTTCCCATTTTTTTGATATTATCCTTAATTTCCTAATATTTCTTCTTTCTTTCTAGGTTTTTCTTTAAATATCTTTCTGGCCATCATTTTTACTTGACTTACATGGCTTTTTCCTTCTTGCAGGACACAAAATACTCCCACCTTTCTTTCCTTTGAAAGGGGGAGTATGCTTAATGTTTTTAAATAAATTTCTTCATGAGGAAATACAAGAGGGGAATAAATATAGAAGGCAGCATATTGCCTACCCTTATTTTCTTTAAGCCCAATATATTTATGCCAATGGCAGCTATGAGTAAACCTCCTACTGCTGACATTTCATTTATAACTTCAGGAGTAAGTAGTTCCTTTACAAAGGAAGCCCCTAGGGTTATGGTACCTTGGTAAAGAAAAACTGCCAGGGCTGAAAAGCCTACCCCTATACCTAGGGTAGAGGCAAATATAATGGAAGATATGCCGTCTAAAATGGATTTGGCAAAAAGGGTACTGTGATTTCCCCTTAGGCCACTTTCTAAGGACCCTACTATGGCCATGGCCCCTACACAAAAGACCAGGGAAGCCGTCACAAAGCCCTTGGAAAAGTTTGAGTTTCCCCTTCCTAACTTCTGCTCCAGGGAAGATCCTAACTTGTCCAATTTTTTCTCAATTTGTAAGGCCTCTCCAGTTATACTTCCTGCTACTATGCTTATGGTCATTAAGATTATATTTTCTGTATCTAAGGCTCCCATTATTCCAATAAGTATAACTACTAAGGCTACACCATCCATTATGGTGCTTTTATATTCATCCTTTATTCCCTTGTTGAGAAAGACTCCTAATATACTTCCTACTATTATGGTAGCTGAATTCACAATGGTTCCTAACATAAGCATTACTCCTTCTATTATTTTTTCTTTCCAATGCCCAATTCTCTAGCATAATAAAATAGATACTGCTGTGCAAAGCCTGATAAGGGACCAAATTTTTCGTAGGCAAATTTGGAAATGATGTCTACTTTAGTGTCCTTCTTAAAATAAAAGTACTCCATGACCCTTTTAACCCATACATCTACTGGAAAGGCATCTACCTTCTTAAAGGAAAAGAGTAGGATACAGTTGGATACCTTGGGACCCACTCCAGGTAGGGTCATCAAAACTTCCTGGGCCTTGTCTGTTGGCAGTTCATAAAGGGAGTTTAAATCTACCCTACCTTCATTAATCATCTTAGAAGACTCAACTATGTATTTAGCCCTAAAGCCTACCTTGTAGCTTTCTTTTAGATCTTCTTCATCTGCCTGGGCCAATACATGGGCTGGAGGAAAGGAATAGTAGACCCTATCCCTAAACTTGCCTATATAGTCTCCAAAGCCTTTAGATATAAGGTCTATGGATCTTTTAATTCTAGGTATCTGGTTGTTGGCTGAGATAATAAAGGAAATTGTAGTTTCAAAGGGCTCCTGATTTAGTATCCTGATACCCTTTCCAAATTTAATGGCCTCCCTTAGTACGGGGTCCTTAGATAGGGTTTGTTTTATTTTACTATAATCCCTTCCTAAATCAAAGTAGTCAAACCAAATATTTTCAAAATCCTCTTTATTGGTATTGGAAAATATTATATGCTGACCTTGCCTTTTAACATTTACCACTCTTCCCCCGTGTACTGCAGTATAGCTTCCATCCTCCTCCACATACCACCTGAAGGCCTGGCCGCATTCAAATATATGCTTAGGCTCAAAGTCTTCCATATTCTTTAATATAATTCTATTATGCTCTTCAACAATAGTGTAGTCCATCCTTTTCTCCTTTCTAATAGAAAATTCATACCATTTATTTCATCCTATTAAATATATCCAGTTTTCTATCTATTTTGACACTCCCCATGACTAAAGTCAGGGGATTCTCTGGTGATTAAATGCCAGTCCATTTCTGGTAGGCAAGTATGACCCAGAGTTAAGGGTGTGCCATCACCCCTCCCTAGGCAGGTCGTATAGACCCTAGGGCTGGTAG
>JAAYFE010000094.1 GCA_012728365.1 Tissierellia bacterium | reverse complement strand
TCTATGGTACAGTGGCCTACCCTTATGCCTTTCACATCTGTGATCTTGTTTAGCTTTCCCTTTGGAAATTCACCAATATGGATGCCATAGTCTTCTATTCTTTTTTGTTTGGTCATAATCTTCCCCCTTTCTTTACCTTTTGTGGTTCATATAAATTAAGCTGTTTAATAAATCAAATAAAGCCCACTTCCAATTAATACATATAGGCCCCTATTAATGTATGGACTCCCTACCTTCATCTACAAACTTAAATAAATTCAGGCCTACTTCTTCATCAAAACGCCTGTCTACATAGCCCTCTATAAGGTCTATTATTATCTCACAGGTAGCACTGATTATTGCCATATTTAAGTGGCCACCATAGGCCCTGTTTTCTTCATCACAAACTGTTATATGGAGATGGACATAAACCTCTCCATCCATTCTTGATATATTGCCAGATAAATTTGTAATTTCCATGTTGCCTGTAAGTTCCCGAGCATGGTATTCCTTACTTTCTACATCAAAGAGGCCTATTTTTACCTTGTTAGTAGCCCCTATTCCCGTTACCCTGCCAAGTTTTATATCCTCTTCATTGGAAAGTTTTGTTATGGATTCTACTATTTCTTCCCCCCTATCCAACCTAACTATAATCTTATCCTTGAATCTTTTATATTCCATAACATACCTCCTTCAATAGATTTATTTCATAACATCCCCAATGACCCTTAAGGCATTTTCATAGGCAAGCTTTTCTATTAGCCTGCTACTCCAACCTGCTTTCTCTAAAGCCTTAAATAATAGGGGGATTTTATCACAGGAGTCTATTTCCAAATTGCCACCTATGCCATCTAAGTCACTGCCTAGGGCTATAACATCTTCTCCTCCAACATTTCTTATATGGTTTAAATGTTTTACCATCAATTCAATGGTGCTGTCTTGCCCCTTTGCATCTTGGTTTAAAAATGGTGGGCAGAAGTTAAGGCCTACTACTCCTCCCTTGTCACTGATTATTTTTATCATTTCATCTGTTAAATTTCTCTGATGGGGAGATATGGCTCTGGCATTGGAGTGGGAAGCTATGAAAGGTCTTTTACTTACCCTGGCCACATCATAAAAGCCACCATCAGATAGATGGGATACATCAACTATTATGCCTAAGTCATTCATATATTCTATAGCCTCTATACCAAAGGCCTTAAGGCCCTTTTTCATTATTTCAGGATCCTTTGAGTTGGGATAGCCCAATGAATTTTCATGGTTCCAGGTTAAGGTAATAAGCCTTACCCCCAGGTCATAGTACTGCTTAATCTTTTCCAGCTTGCCTTCAATACTTCTTCCATCCTCAATGGTTAAGATGGCAGACATTTTACCCTCTGCTTTATTCCTTTTTATGTCTTCAGCATTATAGGCCATGGCAATAAGGTCAGGATTTTCCTCTATGGCCTCCTTTAATATTTTTACAGACTTAAGTATATATTCATCATCATCCATAGGTTCCTTCTTAAGCCTTTCATAGGTGGCTTCACTGGGAAGATAAATAGCAAAAAACTGAGCCAAGGCATTGCCCTTCTTTAGCCTTTCAAAATCTACACTGGTCTTGTCATTGGATTTTAAGCTAATTTCTTCATCTGAAAGGGCTAGGATAGATAAGGTATCACAGTGTAAGTCAATAAATTTCATTTATTTACCTCCTATATTTTTTGTTTATAAAAAATAATTATATTTCCAATAAAAATACAGCAAGATTACATTTGCAGACTATATTTATTTATCTTCATTATCCTGCTGCCCATAGGTCTTAAATTTTTCAAGAATTATTTCCATTTCCCCATCTCCTATGATCACAGGCTGCCCTATGGATTTGGCCCTGTAGTAGATTTCTGCGCAGTATTCTACACTTTCTGCAATGCCAAAGGCCTCTTTTAAGTCCTTGCCGCCTGTTAAAAGGCCGTGGTTTGCCAAAAGCACTGCCTTCCTTCCCTCCATGGCCTTATAGGTATTTTCTGCCAGTTGTCTTGTGCCAAAGGTGGCATATTGGGCACATCTTACATCCTTACCTGCTGAAGCTACCACATAGTGGACTGCAGGTAAGGAGTAGTTTAAGCAGGCCAAAACTGTTGAATAGATACTGTGAGTATGGACTATGGCATTTATGTCCTGTCTTCTTTCATAAAAAATCCTGTGCAACTCCACTTCGCTGGAGGGCTTCCTATGGCCATCTACTATATTGCCTTCTATGTCCAGTATAACTACATCCTCTGCCTGTATTTCAAAATAGTCCATACCAGAGGGACTGATGGCCAATAAATTTTTCTCCCTATTAAATATGCTTAAATTTCCACTGGTACCCCTGGTAAGGCCTTGTGTAATTAATTTCCTGCCGTATTCTACTATTAATTGCCTTTCCTTCTCCATCAACATATATTTTATGCCTCCTTCAGCCTAGGTATGTTTTCTATATAGGGTGGCCTTATTATGCCCTTTTCAGTTATTATGCCTGTAATGTTCTCATGAGGGGTCACATCAAAGGCAGGATTATATACTTCAATACCCTCCGGTGCAATCCTAATGCCCTCTATGTGGGTTAATTCTTCACCATTTCTTTCCTCTATTACTATTTCATCCCCAGTCCTTATATGAAAGTCTATGGTAGATATGGGGGCCACTATGTAAAAGGGCACATTATAAGTTTTTGCCAATACCGATAGCATAAAGG
>JAAYFE010000093.1 GCA_012728365.1 Tissierellia bacterium | reverse complement strand
GGATATGTCAAAAAGCCTGCCAGTAGATTTAACTTCAGATACCATAGAAATAAATAAGGTATCCATAAAGAATGATGGAATTTCTGGAATGTTTATTGCTGAAAATCCATATAATAAAGACTTCCTTTCATTAATAATATTTTTAGTAGATGAGGATATGGAAGACAAGTCAAGCTTACAGGAAGGTGATAGTGGGGAAATATATGTATATGATGATATTTTAATATACAGTTACAACCCACTATATGCAGATGATGTGCAATTTGTTATCCATGTAGATGATATAGAAATTAGAGGATTATACAAATAGAAAAGGAGATTAAAATGGATATAACAGTATACAATGTTTATTCAAAGTACTTAAAGGAAAGATTTGGAGGAAAGGTATATAAACTGCCCATAAGTCTACCCCTTACTTGTCCCAACAGGGATGGATGCCTTGGTAGAGGTGGCTGTATATTTTGTGGAGAAGAAGGAGGTTCCTTTGAGAACCTCCCTAACACCCTCCCTGTCAAGGAACAGGTAAAAAGAAATATGGACTATATTAAAAAAAGATATAAAGCAGAAAAATTTATTTCCTACTTTCAAAGCTTTTCCAACACCTATATGCCCCTTGAACTTTTTAAAAAATACATTAAGGAATCCATAATGGAAGATATTGTAGGCATATCCATATCAACCAGGCCCGATTGTATTAATGATGAATATCTTGAGTACCTAGCTAAAATTAAAAAAGACCACAATTTAGAAATAACAATAGAGCTAGGCTTGCAAACAGTAAACTACCATACTTTAGGTATAATAAACAGAGGCCACACTTTAGCTGAATTTATAGATGCTCTTTTAAGAAACAAAAACTTTGACCTAAGGACCTGTGCCCACCTTATACTAAACCTTCCCTGGGATGATATGGTAGATGTAGTGGAAAATGCAAAGATTCTTTCTGCCCTAGATGTGGAGGAGGTTAAATTACATGCCCTTTATGTAGTAGAAGAAACTGCATTAGGAAGGATGTATAAGGAAGGCAAGGTAAAAATGATATCTAAGGAGGAATATGTAGAAAGGGTAATTGCCTTTTTAGAACACCTAAAGGAAGATATAGTAGTACAGAGAATTATAGGTAGGGCACCGGAGGAAAATACCCTATTTGTAAACTGGAATGAGTCCTGGTGGAAAATAAGGGATCAGATAGTTGAAGAAATGGAAAAAAGAAATACTAGACAGGGGGCTAAGTGTAATTATCTTAATGGGAAAGCTTTAAAATTTATGCAAAAAAAATGAAGGAAAAAGAGAAATTATGTAGAATATTATCAATACTATATTATTAAGTAAAAGGGGGAAGTTTTCATGGTTCATTTTGTTTTAGGTCCAAAGGGAAGTGGCAAAACTAAATGGCTCATTGACAATGCAAATGAGGATGTAAGAAGGGGGAATGAGCATATAGTTTTTGTAGATGTTGATGACAATCACATATTTAGCCTTGACCGTTCTGTAAGACTTATTAATGCCATGGAGTTTCATATTGACAATATTGAAGCACTCTATGGCTTTTTGTGTGGAATAATAGCCAGTAACTATGACATAGAAAAAATATATATAGACGGCATATATAAAATATTACCCTTAAAAGGGGAAGAGGTAGAAAAACTTAGCGAAAAGTTAAATATCATTGGCAGTGAGTTTAATACACAATTTTATATGGGCTTAGACCTGGAGCTGCATGAAATTCCTGAAAAGCTACAAGATAATTGTTTCCAATTGGCACTAGCTTAAAAAGGCAGGATTTCCTGCCTTTTCCTATGCTCTTAAAGAATCTGCTGGTCTAAAGGTAGCACAGTCTGTTTCTGAACTGGTAGTTGCATTTCTTGGTTGTATTTCTATTTTTTCAGCACTACACCTATTGCCTTCAAGCCAATAATAGCAAGTATTTACTATACATTTTACCCCTTCAAGATAATCATTGGTCTTTTCAATACGCATACCTATCTCCTTCCTTTATAATATTATATACATATTTATTTTGTATATTTTCCGACTATTTATACTTAAGTATATTTGCCAAAGAAAAAATACATATTTTGTGGTATAATCTATTTAAAATTATTAATTAGATAGGGTGTTATCATTGGAACTTCATAAAGGTAAAAGCATATTTAATACTTTTTTCGAAAACAGATCATCGCTGATAATCCAGTACACCAATGGGGATATTTCAAAAAAAGAATTTTTAGAATACAATTTTAACTTTCTACAGGGAATGAATTTAAAGCCCTTTACCAAAATAGACAGCTTTGAAAAGGGAATGTACAATTACCAATACTATAATTCCTTGGCCAAATATTATAGCATGCTGGCTAAGGATATTAAAAGAGCAGGGAAACATGATAAATACTATACCTATTATAGAAGGCTAGGAAATGATTACTACCATTTAAAGGATAAGGCTACACTGCAATTATTAAGATTTTTAGAATTTAAAAATGTGGAAGCCTATTTCATAAAGGTAGAATCTAAATACTTAAAGGATAAACTATATGAAATAGTGCTGTTAGATTATGATGAAGCCATATTTCACTCTAAAAGCCTATGGCTCTTAAATATATTAAAGGAAAAGGGAGTCTTTATAGAAGGGAAGAAAAAGTCCCTCATAGATGAATATATAAATGAAAGGTATTAAGGTATAAATCAGGTTGCCCTTTTAAGGAACCTGATTTTGCTATTTATAATATTTGTTGCAAACTTTTAGAAGAGGTGAGAAGATGGACATAAAAAGGAAGGTAGAAAGTATCAGTGATGAATTAATAAGTATTAGAAGGGAGTTTCATAAGTATCCTGAACTAAGTGGCCAGGAATACAAAACCATGGAAAGAATATGTAAATATTTAGATAAATGGGGCATTGAACATGAAAAAGGCGTAGCTGAAACAGGGGTTGTGGCCATGGTTAGAGGATGGAAGGAAGGAAAGACCATTGGCCTTAGGGCAGATATAGATGCCCTACCTATACTGGAAGAAAATCATGTGGAATATAAGTCTTCAAATGAAGGTATAATGCACGCCTGTGGCCATGATGCCCACATTGCAATTTTATTAGGGGTTGCCCAAATTATAAAGTCCATGGAAAAGGATTTAAAGGGGAATGTTAAATTCTTTTTCCAACCTGCAGAAGAAACCATTGGTGGAGCAGAAAGGATGATTAAGGAAGGTTGTCTAGAAGATCCCTATGTAGATGTGGTATTGGGCCTACATGTATCCCCTAATATAGAGACTGGAAAAGTTCAATTGAAATACGGAAAGATGAACGCCTCTTCAGACACCATTACAATTGTTGTAAAGGGTAAATCTGCCCATGGTGCCAATCCAGAAATAGCCGTAGATCCAGTAGTCATATCAGCAAATATAATTATGGCCCTGCAGACCATTGTAAGCAGGAACATAACTCCTCATGAGGCTACAGTGTTAACCGTTGGCAGTATCCATGGAGGAACTAAAGGAAATATTATCCCAGAAAAGGTTACAATGGAATGTATATTAAGAACCTTAGATGAAGATGTTAGAAGGTATTTTAAAGAAAGGATCATAAGTATAGTAGAAGATATTAGCAAGGCCTATGGAGGAGAGGGTGAAGTTATCATTGAAGAAGGCTATCCTTCCTTAATAAATAGTGATGAAGTAGTAGATCATGTCATAGAAGTATTAGAAGAAACAGTAGGAAAGGAAAATGTTAAATTTTTTTCCTATGCAGCCCTCTTTGCAGAAGATTTTGCTTACTTTTCGCAGGCTAGAATGGCTTGTTACTTTAGTTTAGGATGTAGAAATGAAAAAAAGGGTATTATACATCCATTGCATAGTAGTAAATTTGACATTGATGAAGAGTGTTTAAAAATTGGTGTAGAAATACAGGTAAGGAATGTATTGAGATTGTTAGATTTATAAGAAAGGTGGGGTATTTATCATCCAGCTTTCCAGAATTATGGGAAAATTGTCCAGAAAGCTGGATAAAAAAATGCTCAGAATTTAGTGAAAATTCTAAAATCCCTCATTTTATCCATATTAAAATACTGGCATAAATATTGCAATAATATAAGGCAAATTGATAAATTATGGACAAACACTATGGAAAGAGGGATGTGATTATATGGGAAATTTTATTTTTGCAGGCTGTGATACCGTTGAACTTGCAAAAAAATAT
This sequence comes from Tissierellia bacterium, assembly GCA_012728365.1. GTDB lineage: Bacteria > Bacillota > Clostridia > Tissierellales > Tepidimicrobiaceae > JAAYFE01. The sequence goes on along the minus strand of JAAYFE010000093.1, from coordinate 19,008 downwards.
GGCACTCCCTTATATGTAATTAGTGAAGATTTTATCATAGAAAGATGCAGAGAAATAAGGGAAGATTTTTTAGAAAAATACTCCAATACCATGGCTGTCTATGCCAGTAAAGCCTTCTTAACCAAAGAAATGGCCAGGATCATAAAAAGAGAAGGCCTGGGCATGGATGTGGTATCTGGAGGAGAGCTTTATACTGCCATGGAAGTGGATTTTGCCATGGACAAAATAGTATTTCATGGAAACAATAAATCAATTGATGAAATAGAAATGGCAGTGAAAAATGGTGTGGGAAGGATTGTTGTGGATAATATTAGAGAACTAGATTTAATCGAATCTATTGCCAGCAAGTACCAAAAAAGGGTTGGCATCCAATTTAGGATTTGCCCAGGAGTGGATGTCCACACCCATAAATACATTCAAACTGGACAGCTTGATTCAAAGTTTGGTATTCCTCTGGCAGATAATACTATAAAAAAGGCAGTAAAAAAGGCTTTGGACTGTAAATATATAAAATTATTAGGATTTCACTTTCACATAGGATCTCAAATTCATGAAAATCATGGCTATAGCCTGGCAGTTAGGAAAGTGGTTTCTCTAATAAAAGAACTAAAGGATGAATATGGATTTATTACAAGGGAATTAAATACAGGTGGTGGATATGCCATAGGCTATAAGGATGAGGAGGATAGGAAGAATTTATCCTACTATACAGATGCAATTATGAATACCCTTGAACAAGAGTGTAGTAAGCATAATTTACATAGGCCACTTGTAATTATAGAGCCAGGTAGGTGGATAGTAGGGGAAGCAGGAATTACCCTCTATACCATAGGGGCTATTAAGGAAATTCCTGGAATAAGGACCTATGTATCTGTTGATGGTGGAATGACAGATAATCCAAGGCCAAGCTTATACGAAGCAAAATATGAGGCCTTTGTGGCAAACAAATATGAAGAAAAAGCAGTAAAGAAGGTTACTGTAGCAGGCAAGTGCTGTGAGTCGGGGGATATATTAATACGAGATTTGAAAGTACCACAAATTGAACCTGGAGATATATTAGCTGTGTTGGCTACTGGAGCCTATAACTATTCCATGGCAAGTAATTACAACCGCATACCCAGGCCAGCAGTTGTAATGATATCCAAGGGTAAAGATAGGCTAATTGTAAGGAGGGAAAGCTACGAGGATTTGTTGAGGAATGAAATATAGTATAGAAAGGGGGGATATGATGGAATTCACTAAAATGGAAGCTGCAGGCAATGATTTTGTAGTTTTTAATGGCTTTAAGTATAAGATAGAGAATTATACCAGCCTAGCCCTAAGGGTTTGCCACAGGCACTTTAGTGTGGGGGCAGATGGGATCCTGATATGTGAACCCTCTGAAATAGCAGATATAAAAATGATCTATTACAATTCTGATGGCTCTGAGGGAGAAATGTGTGGCAATGGGATCAGATGCTTTGCCAAATATGTTTATGAAGAGGGCTTGGTAGATAAGGCTACATTCACAGTAGAAACCCTGGCTGGCATCAAGACCGTTTTTCTGGAAATAGAAAATGATGGGGTAAAAACTATTAAGGTTAATATGGGAAGACCTGTATTTTCAGCTAAAGACATACCGATAAATATAAATAATAAGGAAAGGGTAATAGAAGAGACCATGGAAGTAAATGGCCAAAGGATAGTATTTTCTTCTCTACTGGTAGGAGTACCCCACACAGTCATATTTGTTGACAATATAGATGGGATAGATATAAATGGCCTAGGAAGAAAAATAGAGACCCATCCTTTATTTCCTAAGAAAACCAATGTTAACTTTGTTGAAGTAGTTGATAGGAAGAATATAAATATATACACCTGGGAAAGGGGGGCAGGTAGGACTCTAGGATGTGGCACTGGTTCTTGTGCCAGTGTTGTAGTTGGCAAGCTTACAGGCATATTAGGAAATGATGTCCATGTAAAGACCGAAGGAGGAGTACTGGAAGTTCATCTGGAAGAAAATTATGAAATATACATGAAGGGGAAAGCAAATAGAATTTGTAATGGGGTATTTCTAAATTTGTAAAAATCAAAGGGGGTTTTTCAATGGCTAGTAGGAGCAAAGGAAAGGTGTGGGAAAGCTACAAGTTTCCCATAATATTGTTATCTTCCATAATCATTGGAAGCATCATTGGCCTAGTATTTGGGGAGAAGGCTACAGTATTAAAGCCCTTTGGAGATATATTCTTAAATCTTATGTTTACTCTGGTAGTGCCATTGGTGTTTGTAACAATCTCTAGTGCTGTTTCTAGTATGGTAGATTTAAGGCGGCTTGGAAAGATTATAGGCTATATGTTAATCGTATTTGTTATAACAGGATTTATAGCAGCTGTAATCATGATAGTGGCAGTCAAAATATTTCCACCAGCTGAAGGTGTACATATTGTAATGGAATCCCCAGGTGAAATAGAAGCTCTAAAAACCTCTGAACAAATTGTAAAAGCCATCACTGTAGGTGATTTTCCAGAGTTAATATCTAGGCGAAACATGCTACCATTAATTATATTCTCAGTGTTTTTTGGCTTGTGTGTTAGCCTATTGGGGGAAAAGGCCAAGATAGTTTCAGATTTACTTAATGTCTTATCAGAAGTCTTTACAAAAATGGTTTCATTGGTGATGTACTATGCTCCCATTGGATTAGGTGCTTATTTTGCAGCCTTAATTGGAGAGTATGGACCAGAGCTATTGGGTTCTTATGCTCGGGCCATGGCATTCTATTATCCAATATGCATACTTTACTTCTTCATAGCCTTCTTCTTCTATGCATACTATGCAGGCAAAATGGAAGCAGTTAAAATATACTTTAAAAATATATTTCCAGTGGCAATTACCTCCCTGGCTACCCAATCAAGTATTGCCACTATACCTGTCACCCTTGAACATACAAAGAGGATGGGAGTACCAAAGGATATAAGGGACATTGTGGTTCCCATAGGGGCCACTGCCCATATGGATGGTTCCTGCTTAAGTGCTATATTGAAGATTTCCTTTTTATTTGGGATATTTGATCTTCCCTTTGAGGGGATAGGTACCTATCTAACAGCTATTGTAATATCGGTTTTAAGTGGAGTAGCTATGTCTGGAGTACCAGGTGGAGGCTTAATCGGGGAAATGCTAATTGTAAACTTATATGGTTTTCCCATGGAGGCCTTTCCCATCATAGCCACCATAGGCTACCTAGTAGACCCACCAGCAACCATGATCAATGTAACGGGAGATTCGGTGGCTGCCATGATGGTAACAAAATTAGTAGAAGGAAAAGATTGGATTGCTAAAAAGCTTACAGCCAATGAGGTAGATTAATATTAAGGAAAAAAGCATGAAATATTTTATGACGGCAAAGATAGTTTACAAATTCTAATTGGCACAACTTAATATTCTAAAGTATAATTTTAAGAAACAGATATTTTAATATGAAGGGGGGGTAAATGTGTTAAGGGATAAATTAAAAGCCCTGATGGAGCAGGTGCCTGGCAGGGTAGGCTTTTATTACAAGGACCTAACAAGTGGGGAAACTATAGCCTATAATGAAAATGATTCCTTTCTAGCTGCCAGCGTCATAAAGATACCAATACTTATTGAAGTACTAAGGCAAATAGAAGAAGGAAAGATGAAAAAGGATGATTTGGTGGAAGTTAAAAGGGAAGACAAGGTACCCTCTTGTGGAGCCTTAACCTATATGCATGATGGCCTAAGAGTTACAATAGAAGACTTATATACCCTTATGATAATACATAGTGACAACACAGCAACCAATATGCTAATAAGGATGGCTGGCATTGAAAATATAAACAACACCCTAAGAAAGCTAGGCTGCACTACCAGCACCTTAAATAGGTTGTTGTTCGATATGGAGGCTAAAAGGGAGGGCAAGGAAAATTATATTACCCCATATGAAATAGGCCATTTACTTGAAAGGGTCCACAAGAAGGAGGTCATATCAAAATCCATCAGCCAGGAAATTGAAGATGTATTAATTATGCAAAGACTAAAACACAAAATCCCCTATCTACTTCCCAAAGATGTGGTAGTAGGGCATAAAACTGGAGAAGATGATGATATTACCCACGATGTGGGCATTGTATATAGTGAAAGGCCCTTTGTATTTTGCTTTACCTCCAATGAAACAGATGTGGTTAAGGCTGAAGAAGCATTAAGAAGGATGGCCTTAATATGCTATGAGGAATCAATAAAATAGGAACTTAGGCTATTTCAAGGTGAGCTTAAGCCACTTTGAAATAGCCTTTTATTATTAGGGTAAGCCCTTTATGACATCTAGAAGAAAATATAGTGGATGTATTGTCATAATTGGAAGGCTGACCCTCATAAGCTAGTAATATATAAGTGTATTAATTTAGAAGTTAAATTTCAAGAAAATTTTGAATAATCATACCCAATATATACCATTAGGGGGTGGAGGCCTTTAAAAGGACTGTAATTAACAATGGCTACGTCATAGATCCAGCCAATAAAATTGCATCCCAGCTAAACATTGCCATAGAGGATGGCAAAATAGTAGAGATTTCCAACAAAAAATTACAAGGGCATAGGGAAATAGATGCTAAAGGCTTGATAGTTACACCAGGTTTTGTTGATTGCCATATACATGAGGACCCTTACAATGAAGGGGAAGATAGGTTTGAAATAAACATATTTAACTCCCTCTTGAGGATGGGGGTCACAATGGCAATAGGAGGCAATTGTGGTATTGGTCCTAAAAATATTCCCAGCTACATTGATGCCATCAATAGGCTGGGTATACCCATTAATTTAGCTTTGCTCCTTCCTCATGGATATTTAAGAAAATTAGAAAATGTAAATAACAAGTATGAAAGGGCCAGCCCTAAACAAATTGCCAATATGAAAAAAAGGGCTGAAGAACTACTTGATATGGGGTTGTTGGGGATTTCCTTTGGAATTAGATACATACCTGGAATAGATGAGGAAGAGCTTTTAGAGATTTCATCGGCTTGTAAAAAGGATAACAAAATAGTTGCTGCTCATATAAGGGATGATGCAGATAATGTAATGAAGGCTGCAGAAGAATTTATCTATGTGGGTAAAAAGCTGGGAATACCCCTTCAGATTTCCCATATTGGCAGCATGGCTGCCTATGGGCAGATGGAAGACTTTCTATCCTTGATGGATTACCATAGCCTACAGGGCGTAGATCTTTCTATGGATTGCTATCCCTACAATGCCTTTGGTACAAAGATAGGGGAAACCACCTATGATGATGGATTTTTAGAAAGGTACAAGACAAGTTACGCAAGTATTGAAATAGCAGAGGGCAAATATAGGGGGCAAAGGTGCACAGAAAAAATATTTAAGGAACTGAGGCAAGGGGCACCGGATACCTTAACCATTGCCCATGTTATGAAGGAGGATGAAGTAGACAAAGCCCTTGCCCATCCAAATGTGTTTATAGCCAGTGATGGAATATTAAATAATAATCAAGGACATCCAAGGGCAGCAGGAACCTTTCCAAAGGTGATAAATGAATATGTGAAAAGGAAGAAGATCATCAGCCTGTATGAAGCAGTTGAAAAAATGGTTTACCTGCCAGCTAAAAGATATGGAATTAATAAGGGGACCCTAAGCCTGGGTTCTGATGCAGATATTAGCATATTTGATTTCAATACCATCAAGGACAATGCCAGCTTTGAAAAGCCAGTATTGCCACCAGATGGAATAAAGTACGTAATCATAAATGGGGAAATAGCCCTAGAAAACAATCTTATAAAGAATCCTTACCTAGGAAGGTTTGTTACAAAAGATAAATAATATTTTGTGGTCAGGCTTAGAAAAAACTTGTGGTAGCATATATTAGGTTAAAAAATATTGTTGAAGGGAGAGGGAGGCAGGTAATGTATTTTTTAGAAAGGTTCTCAGAATTTCTCTGGGGTTTACCCCTGATTGTAACTATCATATTTTCAGGAATTTTTTTTAGTCTGGGTGCAAAACTCTTTCAGTTTAGGTACTTTGGCCATATTATGAAGGAAACCTTTGGAAAATTATTTGATAAAAAGAGGAGAGAGGTCGACAAGGGGGAAGGTGTAGTTTCTCCACTGGAGGCTGTAAGCATAGCTATTGGTGGAGCTGTAGGTACAGGTAACATTGGTAGGATCATAGTTGCCATTTCAGTATTCTTGTTTGCCCTATCAACCAGTGGTGGCTGGTATGCCTATTTTGAAATACTCATCAGACATCTACTAGGGGATAGGACCAGGGCTAAAGAAATAGCCTTTAAGCTATTTAAGCTAATCTACCCTATACCTGGATTTCTGTTAGTCTTAGTTGCAGTACTAAAAGAAATGCCATCTGCTAGAGTTTGGTTGTTGGGGGATATTGCTTCAGGTGTGCCTACCTTTATCAATGTCATTGCTATATTGATCTTAAGTAGAAGATTCTTTGAGCTTTTAAAAGATTACAAGGCCAGATATATGGGTGTAGGAGTAGAGAAGGCTGATTTTAAGGTATTTTATGAGGATGGGGTAAAAGAATCTCTCAAGTAGAGATTCTTTTCTTATCCCAAAAACCTCTGTAAAATCCATAAATCTGAAAACAAAGTACGGAAAAACGGAAAAATCTCTTTGTAATTATACAAATATTAAAAAAATTTGGTCAAAATAAGCATTGAAATATTGGTATGCTATTTGCATGAGCTTGTCCATGGGATATTACAATTAATATTATTAAGATAGGATGTGAATTAATGGGAAATTTCATATTTGGTGGATGTGATACCGTTGAACTGGCTAAAAAATATGGTACACCACTATATGTGGTTAATGAAGACTATATATTAGATAGAATAAATGAAATAAAAAGAGATTTTTTAGAAAAATATGCTAATACTATGGCTGTCTATGCCAGCAAGGCCTTTTTAACCAAGGAAATGGCACGAATTATAAAAAGGGAAGGCTTAGGAATGGATGTGGTCTCCGGAGGGGAACTATATACAGCCATAAAAGTTGACTTTCCCATGGATAAGATAATTTTCCATGGAAACAATAAAACCCTAGATGAAATTGAAATGGCAGTGGCAAATAATGTAGGAAGAATTGTGGTGGACAGCATGTATGAACTTGATTTAATTGAAAATACAGCTAAAAAATACCACAAAACAATAAAGATACTTTTTAGGGTGACTCCAGGAGTGGAAACAGATACCCATAAATTTATTCAAACGGGACAAGTTGATTCTAAATTTGGCATTCCCCTAAAGGATAACATTATTAAAAAGGCTGTGGAAAAAGCTATGGCTTGTAAATATATAGAACTTTTAGGATTCCATTTTCATATTGGATCCCAAATTCATAAAAACAATTGTTATATCTTAGCAGTCCAGCGAATATTAAAACTAATAAAGGAACTTAGGGATGAACTAGGTTTTGAAAGTAGGGAGCTAAACATAGGAGGAGGTTTTGGCATTAGATATTCAGCTGATGAAGAAAGGAGGTCCTTAAGCTACTTTATAGATCCTATTATGGATATGCTAGAAAGGGAATGTGAAAGGAACAATTTAAGAAGGCCCCTGGTCATTATAGAACCAGGAAGGTGGATAGTAGGAGAGGCAGGAATAACCCTTTATACTGTGGGAACTATAAAGGAAATTCCAGGAGTAAGAACCTATGTATCAGTAGATGGAGGTATGACAGATAATCCAAGGCCAAGCTTATACCAGGCAAAATATGAAGGGCTTGTGGCAAATAAGTATAATGAAGAGGTCGTAAAAGAGGTAACAGTAGCCGGTAGATGTTGTGAATCAGGGGACATACTAATTTGGGACTTGAAGGTACCAGAAATTGAAGCAGGGGATATATTGGCAGTTTTATCTACTGGTGCTTACAACTATTCTATGGCAAGTAACTATAACCGCATTCCAAAGGCAGCTGTTGTAATGGTATCTAAGGGCAAGGACAGGTTAATTGTAAAAAGGGAAAGCTATGAGGATATTTTAAAAAATGAGCTGTAAATTGAGGAGGATATAATGGATCAATTAATAAGGGATACTTATGTGGAAATAAACTTGGATAACATAGCCTACAATATGAAAAGTATAAAAAATATGGTAGGGGATGGTGTGGCTATAGCAGCAGTGCTAAAGGCAGATGCCTATGGCCATGGGGCCCTGGAGGTGGCCAAAGTCGTTATGGAAAATGGGGCAGACTATATAGCTGTAGCCACCTTAAGTGAAGCCTTAGAAATTAGAAGAAGATTTAAGGACTATAAGATACTCATTATGGGCCATACCCCCAACAGGCTGCTGGAGCATGTGGTTGCAAACAATATTACCCAGACCATCTTTTCCCTTGAGCAGGCCAGGCTACTTAGCCAGATTGGCTTAAAGTACGGAAAAACACCAGTGGTCCATATAAAGTATGATACAGGCTTTAATAGATTAGGCTTTAAGGACAAGGAAGAAAGTATTGAGGAAATAGCAAGAATTGCCCAAATCAAGAATATATATATAGAAGGAATTTTTTCCCACCTGGCCTTGACGGGGGATAAGGAAAATGAAATCCAATACAATACCTTAATATCTGCCATAGAAAGATTGAGGAAAAGGGGTATTAGATTCAAATATATGCATATAGAGGATAGCATAGCAGCAGTAGATTACCCCCAATATAGGCTAAACATGATCAGGCCTGGTGCAATAATATATGGAATCAAGGGATTCCACTATGGCAAACTAGACCTAAAACAAGCCTTGACTTTTAAGAGTAGAATAAGCCATATAAAGAAGATTTCCAAAGGGGAAGGGGTCAGCTATGACTACCTGTGGAAGGCAGAAAGGAATAGCATAATAGGCACCCTGCCTGTAGGCTATGCTGATGGCTATCCAAGAAGCTTAAGTAATAAGGGCTTTGTAACTATCCATGGCAAAAAAGCTCCGATAGTAGGCCTTATATGCATGGACCAATTAATGGTGGATCTAACAGATATACCAGAGGCAGAAGTAGGAGATGAAGTTATAGTATACTCAAATGGAGAAAACAATACTATGGATTTAAATACCATGGCTAAGCTTGCAGGCACCAACAAAAATGAAATAATTTCCAGAATTTCAAGAAGGATACCAAAAGTTTACATAAGAAATGGAGAAGTAGTAAAAATTATTAATTATATTAAGTAGGGAGAGGATTATGGATATTAAAAAAAGAGCTAATGAAATATTTGAAGAATTAGTGGAAATAAGAAGAGAATTACATATGTATCCAGAACTTAGTGAGAAGGAATATGAAACGGTAAATAGGATTTGCAAATATTTGGATAAATGGGGCATAGAATATAAAAGGGGCATTGCAGATACGGGAGTAGTAGCAATTATTAGGGGACAGGAAGGAGGAAGGACTGTTGCTGCCAGGGCAGACATAGATGCCCTGCCTATTATCGAATTAAATGATATCCCCTTTAAGTCGAGGAATAAGGGGATCATGCATGCCTGCGGCCATGATATACACACAGCAATTCACCTGGGAGTAGCCAGGCTTTTTAAGGAGATGGAGGATAAATTTAAGGGTAATGTAAAGATCTTCTTCCAGCCAGCAGAGGAGACTGTGGGTGGAGCAAAAAGGATGATTGAGGAAGGCTGCCTAAAGGACCCGGATGTAGACTATATACTGTCTTTGCATGTAATGCCAAATTTAGAGGTAGGTAATATTGAAATAAAATACGGCAAGCTGAATGCAGCAACTAACGAATTTAACATAAAGATAAAGGGGAAATCATCCCATGCAGCCTATCCAGAAGAATCAGTAGATGCAATAGTGGTAGCAGGCTATATAATTACAGCCCTCCAAACCTTAGTAAGCAGGAACATATCACCCCTTAATTCAGTGGTGCTTACCCTAGGGCAAATAAGAGGAGGCACCAAAAACAATGTCATAACAGGAGAAGTAAATATGTCAGGTACCTTAAGGACTTTAGATGAAGAAACCAGGGAATTTGCTAAAAGAAGGTTGGTAGAAATAGTAGAAAATACAGCTAAGGCCTATGGAGCCAGTGCCAGTGTAGAATTTGAAGAAGGCTATCCAGCCCTCATAAATGATGATGAAGTGGTGGATGTGCTAAAGGAAGCAGCTGAAGAAGTATTGGGCCTTGATAAGGTACACTTTAAAGAATTTCCCAGTATGGGAGCAGATGACTTTTCTTACTTTCTTCAAAGGGTTAAGGGGGCCTACTACAATCTGGGCTGTGGAAATAAGGAAAAGGCTTGGACCCAGCCCCTTCATAGTAGCAGCTTTATGGCCGATGAGGAGGCCATAAAGATAGGCCTTATTTTACAAACTCAGACCCTATTAAAATTATTGGAAAAATAGAGGGGCAGCCCTCTATTATATAAATAAAATTTAAGGGGGGTTTCATTATGATTAATATTATTTGGGCAGTACTAATATTATCTGGCTTTATAGTTGGGGCCATAAATGGCAACATTCAGGAGGTGACAGATGCAGCCATTGCCAATGCAGAAACAGCCGTTAATATAGCCCTAGGCTTAATTGGAATTATGACCCTATGGTTAGGAATCATGAAGGTGGCAGAGGAGGCAGGAATAGTTAAAGGCTTGGCTAGGCTAATTAGCCCTGTGACAAAGAAGCTATTTTCTGACGTGCCAGCAGACCATCCAGCCAGGGGGGCTATAGTGATGAATCTGGCTGCAAACATACTGGGGCTTGGTAATGCAGCTACACCCTTAGGATTAAAGGCCATGCAGGAGCTGCAAAAGTTAAATAATAAAAAGGATACTGCAACAGATGCCATGGTAATGTTTTTAGCCATCAATACATCTTCAGTAACCCTAATACCAGCAACTACCATAGGTATCTTATCCTCAGCAGGGGGCACCAATCCTACCAACATAATTGGTCCCACTATAATTGCTACTACTGTGTCAACTGCTGTAGCTATAATAGCTTGCAAGCTTTTGGGGAAATTACCCAAGTATCAATTAAAACATGATGAATATAGTGCTAAATAAGATAAGGGGGGACAAGTATGTTTATTAAGATTGTTGAAGCCATATCCAGGTATGCCATACCCTTCATATTTGTAGGTATTGTGGGCTACGCCCTTACTAAGAAGGTTAAGGTATATGAAGTCTTTACAGAGGGTGCCAAGGAAGGCTTTCACACTGCCGTTAGAATAATCCCCTTCCTGGTGGCCATGCTGGTAGCAATTGGTGTATTCAGGGCATCAGGTGCCATGGACTTGTTAATTAAGGCCATTAGCCCAGTAACAAATCTATTAAGGATACCAGCAGAAACCTTACCCATGGCCTTCATGAGACCACTATCTGGTGGAGGGGCCCAGGGGGTTAAGACAGACATAATAAATACCCATGGACCAGATTCCTTAATAGGTCGTACCGTAGCTGTAATGATGGGTTCAACAGAAACCACCTTCTACGTGCTGGCAGTATACTTTGGTTCAGTAGCCATAAGAAAAACCCGCCACTCATTACCAGTTGGTTTACTAGCAGACTTGGCAGGTTTATTGACGGCCATATATATTTCAAAAATATTCTTTTAAATAGTTAGGAGGATTATATGATAAAACCAAAAAGGCTTAAAAGTGGAGATACTATAGGTATAGTAGCACCAGCTAGCCCTACATCCAAGGAAAAAATAGAAAAGGCTTGTGAAAAGCTTAGCCAAATGGGATTTAGGGTGGTGGTAGGTAAAAACTGCCATTCCCAATATGGCTATTTGACAGCAGAAGATAAGTTGAGGGCAGAAGAGCTAAATTCTATGTTTGCCAACAAGGACATAGATGGAATCATCTGCCTAAGGGGAGGTTATGGAACACCTCGTATATTGGACTTATTGGATTATGAATTGATAAAAAACAATCCAAAGGTGTTTGTAGGTTACAGTGACATAACCAGCCTTCACATTGCCTTTAATAAATATGCTGACCTTGTAACCTTCCATGGCCCTATGGCAGCATCAGATATAGCTGGTGATTTTAGTGATTTTTCAAGGGATAGCTTACTAAATGCCATATCTAGTGATGAATTTAATCCAATTATAAGAAATGCCACAGAAGAAATAAAGACCATAAATGGAGGAATAGCAGTAGGGCAAATAATTGGTGGAAACTTATCTTTACTTACCAGTACCCTGGGGACCCCTTATGAAATAGATACTAAAGGCAAGATTCTATTTATTGAAGAAATAGGGGAGGATACTTATAAGATAGACAGGATGTTAACCCAGTTGAGGCTGGCTAAAAAGCTGGAGGAGGCAAAGGGCATAATATTGGGGAATTTTAACAACTGCCTGCCTTCAGATCAGGGGGACTTTAGACTGGAGGAGGTATTTGAACAAATAATTAAACCTTTAAATAAACCTACCATATACAATCTTCAGGCAGGCCACTGTGACCTAGCCATAACCATACCCTTTGGGGTTAAGGCAAGGCTAGATGCTACAAAACAAGAAATTACCATTTTAGAAAGTCCTACAATTGAATAAGATAAATTAAGGTGGATGGTCTTTTGATCATCCACTTTTATTTTCTTTAAGACTTGCGGCCTTCTATAAAAAAATATAGAATTAGACTAAGGAAAACTATTATTTTGTAAATTTTATACATACCTATGGGATACTGAGGTGAGATTATGCTCTTGGAATCAAGTGAAGAAGTTAGAATGTTTACCGATATGATGTCTGAAGGCTTGATAGTCATAGATAATGAAGGTAAGATCCAGGTATATAATCAAAAAGCTAAGGAAATATTTGGCATTGCAAATAATGGACAATATTATCATGATAGAGGTGAAATAAGCCCAGGGGATATTGTAATAATAGGAGACAATGCCTTAGGTATAGATGATGGTAATCTAAATGCAAAAAAACTAGAAGTCCTTGGTATTTATGATGAAAGTATACAAAAAGGAGATGCTTTAGTTGCCATAGGAGTTTATAAAAAAGGAAATATGGCACCTGTATATAAGTCTTTAAAGGCTGAAGATATAGAAAAAACATTAAAGCTTAATACCAAATATCTAGGAGTAGATATAGGAATAATTATAGATTTTGTTAATAAAATTATCACCATCCAGGTTAATGATGAAAAATATACAATGAACTACATCAATAGTATTGGCCATATGGTTATTGTAGATGGCAATAGTAAGAAAATGAAATTTTATCAGTCCAATGGCTACACTGCCAGGGGGGAAAGTATCAGTGATATACTGGCAGGTAAAAGCTATAGGGCCAAGGGGGAGGATACAGAAGTTTTAGGCGTAATTGGAAGGGATATATTTGAAATCCACAGGGGAAGTTCCACCATCCAGGAGTTTTATGAAGTTGCAAAGGGCAAAAATATTAGCTACAAGGATCAATTTAAAGAAATAAATGGCTTTCCAACTTTATGTAGCCTTATACCCCTTGATAAGGAGGGCAAAAGAATTGGAGCTGCATTAAAGGTAGAAGATATTTCAGAAATAAGGAAGGTTATAAATGAAAGGGATAAGGCTTTACAGGAACTTGAAAAGGCTGAAAAGGAGTTGAAGGTAAAGAAAAGCCTTAATAAGGCATTTCCAGATATTGTTGGAGATAGCAAGGAAATTGAAAATGTAAAGAAACTTGCCCTAAAAGCTGCTAAAACTAATTCTACAGTACTTATACTAGGAGAAAGCGGTACAGGAAAGACAATCCTTGCAAGGGCTATACATGAAAATAGTGAACGAAAGGATAAGGCCTTTGTGCATGTTAATTGTGGTGCCATACCTCCTAACTTATTGGAATCAGAACTATTCGGCTATGAAAAAGGGGCCTTTACAGGGGCTAGAAGTGAAGGTAAAAGGGGGCTTTTTGAAATAGCCAATGGAGGGACAATATTTTTAGATGAAATTGGAGACCTGCCCATAGACTTACAAGTAAAGCTTTTGCAGGTTTTACAAAACAGGTATTTTTATAGGGTAGGTGGAACTGAAAGGGTAGAAGTTGATGTAAGGATCATTTCAGCCTCAAACAAAAATTTGGAAGAGGAAATGATGAAGGACAGATTTAGAGAGGATTTATATTATAGAATTAGTGTATTTCCTATTATAATCCCACCCTTAAGGGAAAGAATAGAGGACATTTATCCATTGGTGGAAAATCTTCTGCCAAAAATATGCAATAAAACAGGCTCCGAGCCTAAAAGAATCTCTGCTGAAGCCCTTAATCTATTAACTAAATATGATTGGCCTGGTAATGTAAGGGAACTTGAAAACATACTGGAAAGGGCAGTGATACTTTCAGAAAATAATACAATTTTTTCTAAGCATATAAAAATACGCAATATACAAGGAAAGGTGGAATCTGATGGAATAGTTCCTTTAAAGGAAGAAATAGCCCAATGTGAGAAAGATGCCTTGAAAAGAGCCTTAATATATTATAAGGGGGATAAGAAGAAGGCAATGAAAGCCCTGCAAATAGGAAGAACATCCTTTTATGAAAAGATAAAAAAGTATGGCATAAGCTATGAATAACTTAAACTAAGGTGGATGATATTTTATCATCCACCTTTAATTATTTTGGTCAGGACATACATAATTACAGATTTCATTAATAAAATTATTACAATCAAAGGTAATAATTAGGGAGGGATAAGCATATGTCTCAGGTTGATAAGAAGGGCTTTTGGCAGTACTATAGGCTTCCCATAATACTTCTTTTGTCCATTGTACTTGGAAGTATCATAGGCTTTATATTAGGAGAGAGGGCTACAGTTTTAAAACCACTAGGGGATATTTTTATAAATATAATGTTTACCATAGTAGTACCTCTGGTATTTATTACTATATCCAGTGCAGTGTCCAGCATAGTTGAGATGAAAAGGCTTGGAAGGATAATTGGCTATATGTTATTGGTTTTTGTAATAACTGGCTTAATTGCATCTTTTATTATGATAACTACAGTAAATATATTGCCACCGGCAGAAGGTGTTAATATTTCAATGGAAACACCTGAAGATGTGGAAGCTCTTAATACAGCAGATCAAATTGTTAAAGCCATAACTGTTACAGACTTTCCAGAACTAATATCTAGAAGGAATATGTTACCCCTTATTATATTTTCAATATTCTTTGGGGTATGTATAAGCTTGTTGGGAGAAAAGGCCAAAGCTGTATCAAATTTGCTAAATGTATTAAATGAAGTATTTTTAAAGATGGTATCCTTAACTATGTACTATGCTCCCATTGGATTAGGTGCATATTTTGCAGCCTTAGTTGGGGAATTTGGGCCAGAGCTTTTAGGCTCCTATGCTAAAGCCATGGCCATTTACTATCCACTAACTATACTTTATTTCTTCATAGCCTTTTATGCATACAGCTATTATGCTGGCGGCAGGAGGGGTGCAAGTTTATTTTTCAAAAATATATTTCCAGCAGCCGTTACATCCCTGGCTACCCAATCTAGCATTGCTTCAATACCTGTTAATTTAGCAGTAGCAAAGAGAATAGGTGTACCAAAGGATATAAGGGATATAGTAATCCCTATAGGTGCTACAACACACATGGATGGTTCCTGTTTAAGTGCAATTTTAAAGATTTCATTTATGTTTGGTATATTTGGAATTCCCTTTGAAGGAATTAAAACCTATGTAATTGCCATATTAATATCTATTTTAAGTGGTATAGTAATGTCTGGTGTACCAGGTGGAGGCCTTATAGGGGAAATGCTCATAGTAAATTTATATGGTTTTCCAATGGAAGCCTTTCCCATAATAGCTACCATAGGATATTTAGTAGACCCACCTGCAACCATGCTTAACTCAACAGGTGATACAGTAGCATCTATGATGGTAACCAGGATAATAGAAGGTAAGGATTGGCTAAATAAAAAACTAACAGAAAATGAAGCTTAAGGAGGCGGAAGCCTCCTTTTTTAATTATATTTTAGAAATTTTTGTTGACAATAATAAATATATAGATTAATATATAAGCATAAATTAACAATCTAAACAAAAGTTGGTGTTAATATGACTAAGAGGGAAAGGGAAATATTAAGGCTAATAAAAGAAAATCCCATGATTACTCAAAAACAACTGGCAGATATACTAGGTATAACCAGGTCCTCCGTAGCAGTTCATATTACTAACCTAATGAAAAAAGGGTATATTTTAGGTAGAGGTTATATTTTAGACATGGAGGCTTATGTTACGGTAATAGGTGGCGCCAATATTGATATACAGGGATTCCCTTATGAAAAATTAAGCTATAGGGATTCAAATCCTGGTACCATAAAGGTATCCTCAGGGGGAGTAGGAAGAAATATTGCAGAAAATCTAGCTAAGCTAGGTGTATCTGTTAAGCTAATTACAGCCATTGGCAAGGACATGTATGGAAACAAGCTAATGGAGGAGGCTAAAAAAGCTGGATTTGATATGCTAGACTCATTAATACTTGAAGGGGAATCTACATCCTCCTATATATCCATATTAGATGAAGAGGGTGATATGGTCCTGGCCATATCCCACATGGATATACTGGATAAGATAAGTATAGACTTCATAAGGGATAAACATAATATAATAGAAAATTCAAGCTTATTAATTGTAGATACTAATATACCAAGGGATGTAATTGAATACATAGCCCTTACCTATAAGGATAAGCCTATATTTTTAGATACAGTATCTACTACTAAGGCTAAAAAAGTAAAGGATATAATAGGATACTTCCATACTATTAAACCCAACAAGATTGAGGCAGAAATATTATCAGGCATTAAAATAGAGGAGGAAGAAGATCTAATAAGGGTTAGTGAATACTTCCTAGGTAATGGTATCAAGAGGGTATACATAAGCCTAGGAAGGGAAGGAGTCTTTTATAATGATGGGGTTAAAAGGGGCCGTTTAAAAGGTCCTAAGGTAGAAGTTGTAAATACTACTGGTGCTGGTGATGCCTTTGTTGCAGCCTTGGCCTATGGCTATATGAATGGCTATGATATTGAAGAATGTGCCAAGATGGGTATTGCCAGTTCAATCCTAGCTCTAATACATGAGGATACTATTAATCCAAACATGTCCATTGAAAATATTAAAAATTACATGAAGGAAGTGAAAAAATGTTAAGAAAGTACTTGGATATAAAAGAGGAAGTTCAAAGGGCCTTAGATAAAAATGAGGCTGTTGTTGCCTTGGAATCTACAATTATATCCCACGGCATGCCTTATCCTAAGAATGTAGAAACAGCCCTTAAAGTAGAAAGCATAATTAGGGAAAAGGGAGCAATACCAGCCACCATAGGTATTATAAATGGTAGGCTAAAGGTAGGTCTAACAGAGGATGAAATAGTCCATATGGGTAAAGCCCAGAATGTAGTCAAGACTTCAAGAAGGGATATACCCTTTATATTGGCTAAAGGTTTAGATGGAGCTACTACAGTTGCTTCAACTATGATAATAGCAAATTTAGCAGGAATCAAAGTATTTGCCACAGGAGGAATTGGAGGAGTCCACAGAAAGGCCCAAGAAACCTTTGACATATCGGCAGATTTAGAAGAACTAGCCCATACCAATGTGGCAGTAGTATGTGCAGGGGCAAAATCAATCTTAGATATAGGCCTGACCCTGGAATACTTAGAAACCAAAGGGGTTCCTGTAGTAGGCTATAAAACCGATGAAATGCCAGCCTTTTATACCTCCAGATCTGGATTTGGTGTAGACTATAGGGTGGATTCAGCTGAAGAGCTGGCCAAGGCCATAAAGATAAAATGGGATCTAGGTTTAAATGGTGGATTAGTCATAGGAAATCCAATACCTAAGGAGTATGAAATAGATTATGATACTATAAATGAAGCCATAGAAAGGGCAGTAAAAGAAGCAGAAGAAAGGGGAATTAAGGGCAAGGAAACCACTCCCTTCCTCCTAGCCAAGGTTAAGGAAATTACAGGTGGAGAAAGTTTAGAGGCCAATATTCAACTTGTATACAACAATGCAAAAGTTGCCAGTGAGCTGGCAGTAGAACTTTCTAAACTATATAAATATAAAAAGTAGCTTCGATTAATCGAAGCTACTTTTTTACACATTTAAGAAGGTTTGAATATCATATTCTTCCATCTTTTCCTGGATCCAGTTGTTGTAGGCTTCAGGATATTTTTGCTCAAATATTTTTTCTCTAATTGCCTCTTTACTTTCTTCATAATTGGCTTCCTTAGCATCCTTTTTATCTTCAACCTTTATAATATGGAAGCCATATTGGCTTTCTACAGGTTCACTTATTTCCCCTACAGCTAGAGAAAAGGCTACATCTTCAAATTCCTTAACCATTTTTCCTTTTGTAAAATAGCCTAGATCTCCACCCTTATCTTTAGTACCAGTATCTGTAGAATATTCTTTGGCTAATTCCTCAAAATCTGCCCCATTATCCAGTTTTTCCTTTATTTCATGGGCAGTTTCTTCATCTTCAACTAAAATATGTCTGGCCTTTACCTCTTCTTTTTGAGCAAAGGAATCCTTGTTTTCTTCAAAGTACTCCTTCATTTCTTCTTCTGTTATTTCTATTACTGGTTCCAATAGCCTTTCTAAATATAGGTTCATTTCAATATCATATTCCATGTCAGCCCTGGTTACACCATAAAATTGTAGGGCATTGTTGAAGGATTCTTCCCCACCAAATTCTTCAATCATCTTGTCCATTTCTGCCTGTATATCCTCTTTTGTAACATTTATATTTTGCTTTTTAGCTTCTAAACGGACAATTTTTTCAATGACTAAAACATTTAAGGCCTGCTCTCCATTGCTTTTAACGAGGAAATTATATAAATCCTCCTTGGTTATTTTTTCTCCATTTACAGTAGCCACTACTGTATTTGAATCATCCTTGTTCATATAAAGTGTAACAGAAACTAAAGTGGAAGCAATTAATACAATTGCAAAAATCAATGCAATATTTCTTTTCATATTGTCTCCTTTCACTAGTTACCCACCTTTCAATTGAATTCACTATAAGATTATACCATAT
>JAAYFE010000092.1 GCA_012728365.1 Tissierellia bacterium | reverse complement strand
GACCTCTGGTGCATCAGTTGTCACGCCAGTGGCACAGCTGAGTAGCCAAGTCTGGACGGGATAAGTGCTGAAGGCATCTAAGCACGAAGCCCCCCTCAAGATGAGATTTCCCGCCACGAAAAGTGGGTAAGACTCCAGGCAGACTACCTGGTAGATAGGCCCAAGGTGTAAGTACAGTAATGTACTTAGCTGATGGGTACTAATAAGTCGAGGGCTTGACCAGAAATATAATGTACTGTGAAATTTCAAGGTAAAAATAAATAAGGATCTGGTGACGATGGCGAGAGGGAAACACCCGTACCCATACCGAACACGGAAGTTAAGCCTCTCAGCGCCGATGGTACTTGGCGGGAGACCGCCTGGGAGAGAAGGACGTTGCCAGATAAAGAAAAAGCTCTATTTCTAAAATGAAATAGGGCTTTTATTTTTTTAGTTATATACAAATTAAGGTATAATATAAATGATTAAATATTATATTATTCAGGAGTGTATAGATATGATAAAAGAAAAATTAAATATTGATAATATCATAAACTTATTGCCTTTTGGAATTTTAGTTTTAGATGTAAATGGAATAGTAACGTTTATAAATGAAGAAGGTATTAGGATATTAAATTTAAACCCTAAAGATATATTACATAAAAAGATAAATGAAATATTTCCAGACCTACAGTTAGATGATTTAATTAAGGAAGATCTAGACTTAAAGTTTTATACAGCTAAGTATAATCATATTGATATTGTGTTAATTAAAAAAAGTACTTTAGATATTGGTGGTATTAAAAGGACTTGTATAATCTTTCACAAAAAGAGTGTATATAAAAGGTTTATTGAATATTTAGATGACGAAATGGAATATGCCCTCCTATTAAAAACTGTTATGGAAACTACTGATGATGCCATAGTATATGTGGATAGAAAAGGGTATATTAGATTATTTAATCAGGCCTATGCAGATTTTTTAGGAATAAGAATTGAAGATGCCATTGGAAAACATGTAACAGAAGTTATAGAAAATACAAGGATGCATATTGTAGTAGAAACTGGAATTGCTGAATATGAAGATGTACAAAAAATTAAAGGTAAGAAAATGATTGCAACTAGGATTCCTGTATTTGTAAATGGTGAAGTTGTAGGAGCAGTAGGAAAGGTTCTCTTTAAGGACATAAATGAATTAAAATATCTATACAAAAAGGTAAGTAAAATAGAAAAGGAATTAAAATTATATAAAAATGAATTTAATATGACTAATAGGCCTAAATATAATTTAAAGGATATAATAGGGGAAAGCAAAGAAATACTTCGGCTAAAAGAATTTACTAAAAAAATAGCAAAATCCAATTCAAATGTACTAATATTAGGTGAGTCAGGAACTGAAAAAGAATTGTTTGCCCATGCCATACACAATAACAGCAGTAGAGCAAAATATCCCTTTATTAAGGTAAATTGTGGGGCAATTCCTTATGAGTTATTAGAATCAGAATTATTTGGATATGAAGAAGGTTCCTTTACAGGGGCTAAAAGGGGAGGAAAGATTGGAAAGATTAAAGCTGCAGATGGAGGAACTATTTTTTTAGATGAAATAGGAGATCTACCCTTAAGTATGCAAGTTAAACTTTTAAGGTTTATTCAAGATAAGGAAATTGAAAAAATAGGCTCTATACACTCTGAAGAAGTAGATGTTAGAATTGTAGCTGCAACTAACAAAAATTTAGAAGAAATGATTAATATGGGATTATTTAGGTTAGATTTGTACTATCGCTTAAGTGTTGTGACTTTAAGGATCCCTCCACTTAGAGGCAGGAAGGAAGATATCCCTATCTTATCTAAATATTTAATTGATAAGATTTCAAAGAAAAATAATATAAAGGTAGATGGAATATCAGAGGATGCCTTAGAATACTTAAAAAAATATGATTGGCCAGGAAATGTGAGGGACCTTGAAAATATAATTGAAAGAGCAGTTAATGTTTTAGATGGAGAAACTATAATTACATCGAAACATCTACCTTCTAAAATTAGAGGTATAATGAAAAACAAGGTAGTAAGAGAATTAAAAGAAGTGATTGAAGAAGCAGAAAGGCAAGCTATTATAGATAGTCTTATAATATGTAAAGGAAATAGAACTTTAGCTGCAGAAACTTTAGGCATAAGCAGGACAAGCCTATATGAAAAAATGGCAAAGTACAATATTAAAATGTAGCAAATTGATATAAAATTATCAGAATGTTCGAAAAAGATTACACATAAAACAGAATTACTAATAAAGTGTTAGGAAAACTTAACAACATTTTTTTGATAAATAGGATGTTGTAAAGAAATCCTTACATTTTGTTTCTTAAAAGGATAGGTGTATACCATATCCTTTTTTTTAGTTTTGATTATATTGAAGGTAAAATAGCTAGTTTAAAAACAATTACCGTAAAGTAGGCATGATATTTGCAATAAAAAAGTACTGATGAAATTAAAATAAATTTTATAAGGGGGAATGGTAATGTTAAAGGACAAGGTGTGCATAGTAACAGGAGCTGCCAGTGGCATAGGTCTAGCAGTTGCTGAAGCCTTTTCAAAGGAAGGTGCTAAGGTAGTAATGGCAGACATAAATGAAGAAAAATTAATTGAAGAAGCAGAAAGAATAGGACAGGAGTATTTTAAATGTGATTTGAGTAAAAGGGAAGATTGTAAAGCTTTAGTTGACTTTACTGTGAAAAGGTTTTCAAAAGTAGACGTACTTGTTAATATAGCAGGAATACAAACAGTTTCTCCAATTGAAGATTTTCCTGAAGATAAATGGGATTTTATGATTTCCTTAATGCTAACAGCTCCATTTTTACTAACTAAATATGTATGGCCTTACATGAAAGAACAAAATTGGGGTAGAATTATAAACTTAAATTCAATTCATGGACTAGTTGCTTCAGAATTTAAGGTAGCATATGTTTCTGCAAAGCATGGATTAAGTGGACTTACAAAAACAGCAGCATTAGAAGGTGGTCCATATGGTATTACAGTGAATTCAATTTGTCCAGCCTATGTTAGAACACCCTTAGTAGACAATCAAATAGATGATCAGGCAAAATCCCATGGAATACCAAGGGAAAAGGTAATTGAGGATATAATGCTACAAAAAGCTGCCATTAAGAAATTAATTGAACCTTCAACCATTGCAGAAGTAGTAAAGTTTTTATGCTCAGATGCAGCTAGCCACATAACAGGTTCCACATTGACTGTTGATGGAGGTTGGACTGCCAATTAAAAAGGACTAGTTTTTTATTGGGTTAATTAAATAAAATTTGGACAAGGGGGATAGTAATTTATGGTGGGTATAATTATTGGATTGGCATTATTAATGATCCTAGCCTATAGGGGTTATTCAATAATATGGATAGCTCCCTTATGTGCAATGGTAGTAGCTTTGACTGGGGGATTAGAATTACTTCCTGCATATAAGGATACTTATATGCAAGGTTTTGTTGGTTTTACTAAATCCTGGTTCCCTGTCTTCATGCTAGGGGCAATATTTGGAAAATTGATGGATTATACCGGTGCAGCTAAATCTGTAGCTAGATGGCTTGTAAAAGTTTTAGGTGCAAAAAGGGCAATACTTAGTGTAATACTTGGCTGTGGAGTATTAACCTATGGAGGTATATCACTATTTGTAGTTGTATTTGCAATGTATCCATTGGCATTGGAGTTATACAGAGAAGCGAATATTACAAGAAAACTTATACCTGGAGCCATAGCCCTTGGATCCTTTACCTTTACAATGACTGCAATACCAGGTACACCACAGATTCAAAACTTGATTCCTATGGATTATTTCCATACAACACCTACAGCTGCTCCTGTAATGGGTATTGTTGCTGGAATAGTTATGCTGGTTTGTGGTTATTTATGGTTAGAATATAGGGCGAAGAAATTTAAAGCTAAGGGTGAAGGATTTACAGAACCAACAACTTCAAATGAAACAGCTGCTACAGCAGAAGAAGCCATGGAACTTCCACATCCTTTCCTAGCCTTTTTACCATTGTTAACAGTAATAGTGACACTAAATGTATTTGATTGGGATATAGTAGTTGCTTTACTTGCTGGTATTATTATGGCTATGATTACTAATCCTAAAAAATATATGGGTTTTACAAAGACAATTACTGAT
>JAAYFE010000091.1 GCA_012728365.1 Tissierellia bacterium | reverse complement strand
TAGGGTATATGTTCTATGGTTTGGGCCATTGGCAGAAATAAAAGAAGGGCAAGTAAACAATTATTTGACATAAAAGTTGGTCTAGTAGTTGACAATGCCTTACATATAATCGTATAATAAGGTTGAGAATAAAAGTAAATAAGTAATATCTTCGGGGGCGAGGTGAAATTCCTCACCGGCGGTGAAAGCCCGCGAGCCTTTTTTAAGGTTGACTTGGTGGAATTCCAAGGCCGACAGTGAAAGTCTGGATGGGAGAAGATATTAGCCAAGGGATGTATCTTTAGATACGTCTTTGTAAGTGCTATTTAACCCCGAAGTCTTCTTCGGGGTTTTTAAATTCTTCCATGCTTAACCCCCAAAGAAATAAAAAAAATGGAGGGTTATTATGGAGACGATCAAAAAAGAGTATTTAAACACTAAGGTTTTGGTGAAGGTTTCAGTATTAGGGGCCATATCATTTTTGCTTATGTTATTTGATTTTCCACTATGGTTTGCACCTTCCTTTTTAAAATTTGATTTTTCAGACGTTCCAGCCTTAATAGGTTCCTTTGCCTTAGGACCCTTTGCAGGAGTATTGGTGCAATTAGTTAAAAACCTATTAAATTTAGCCCTAGAAGGGACAGATACAGCTGCAGTGGGTGAGCTGGCCAACTTTGTAGTGGGAAGTATATTTGTATTTACAGCTGGATTCTTTTATCATAGGAATAAAAGCTTTAAAAATGCTGTCATTGGAATGGTAGCAGGAATAATTGCCATGACCATATCCATATCTATAATAAATTACTATGTTATGATTCCCCTATATGCCAAAATATTTGGCTGGCCAATAGAGCAAATTGTAGCCCTAGGAACGGCTGTAAATAAGTTTGTTGTAGATTTTAAAACCTTAATACTATTTGCAGTGGTACCCTTTAATTTAGTAAAGGGTATATTAGTAACACTGGTAACAATATTATTGTATAAGAGGGTATCACCAATACTTCGTAAATAATTAGGTGGGTTATGAACCCACCATTTTTTATTGTGAAAGGTGAAATTTTAAATAAGGATTGGATTATTAGGAATAATAAGAAAGGGTGTCAGTATAATCATATTGTCCATTGTCAACTGTCAATTGATTAAGTTATAATAATATTTAGCTTATGTATAGGAAGGTTGAGAAAATGGTAAAAATAATATTAAGAAATAAAAAAGATACAGAGGAATTTGGTATCAAATTGGGTAAGATTTTAAAAGGTGGAGATATAATATCCCTTACTGGAGATTTGGGAGCTGGTAAAACAACCTTAACCCAATCTATAGGTAAGGGGTTAGGAATTAAGGACTATATAACAAGTCCTACCTTTACCCTTATAAATCAATACAAGGGAAGGGTAGATGTATACCATTTTGATGTTTATAGATTAGATGATGTTGATAGCTTGTACGACCTAGGCTTTGAAGAATATTTTTACTCTGATGATGGTGTTACCATAGTTGAATGGGGCAATAAGATCAGGGACTTTTTGCCTTCATATACAATAAATATACACATTGAAAAGGGAGAAGCCTTGGAGGAAAGATACATTACAATTTATGGACAAGGAGAAAGATTTGACCAAATAGTTAAGGAGTTGAATAAAAATTGAAGGTTTTAGCTGTAGACACTTCTACTGTAATTGCCACCTGTGCAGTTATGGAGGAGGAAAAAATGCTGGGAGAGTACTCCCTTGATCAAAAAATGAGCCATTCTGAAAACCTAGTTCCTATGATAAAGGAAGTATTAGATAGCTTAAAATTAAAGGTGTCAGATATAGATCTATTTGCAGTGGCAATAGGCCCTGGTTCCTTTACTGGCCTTAGAATTGGAATAGCAACCATAAAGGCCCTTGCCCATGTATATAATAAGCCAGTAGTTGGGGTTTCAACCTTGGAAGCCTTAGCCTTTAACCTATCCTTTAATGGACTAATTGTACCTATAATTGATGCAAGAAGGGACAGGGTTTATACTGGAATTTATAAGTGGGAAGAAGGGATTCTTAAAAATATAATGGAGCCAACAGTCATGGAAATTGATTCTTTACTTGATATACTTATTAAGGAAGAAGATCCCATTATGATGAATGGCAATGGCATCTTTTTACACAGGCAACATATAAAGGATAAGCTAGGGGACAAGGTATATTTTGCAAAAAATATACATAATAGCTGCAGAGCCTTAAGTGTTGCAGAATTAGCCCTTCAAAAGAAGGATAAGATAGAAGGGACAAATTATTATAATTTAGTGCCAGAATATTTAAGAGAATCCCAGGCTCAAAGAGAACTTAAAAAGAAAGAAAGTGAAGCTCAATGAATGTAATTATCCGTGAAATGCAAGAAAGGGATCTAGATAGGGTTATGGAAATAGAAAATAAGGCCTTTTCTCCTCCTTGGACAAGGGAGGCCTTTTTATTAGAACTGACTAAAAATTTGCTGGCTAAATATATAGTGGCAGAAGTAGATGGCCAAGTTGTAGGTTATGGGGGTATATGGCTTATAATTGATGAAGGCCATATAACCAATATTGCAGTAGATGAAAAATATAGAAATAAGGGTATAGGAAGTAAAATAATGGAGGGCCTTATTCAGCTATGCATTGATAGAAATATAGTATCTATGACTTTAGAAGTTAGAAAGTCCAATGAAGCTGCCAAGGCCCTTTATAAAAAGTTTGGTTTTAAGGAATATGGCATTAGAAAGGGCTACTATCAAGACAATAATGAAGATGCTATTATAATGTGGAAGGATATTTAAAAAATGGAGGGTAAATATGAGTAAGGATATAATAACACTAGCCATAGAAACTTCTTGTGACGAAACTTCTGTTGCAGTTATGAAAAATGGTAGGGAAATTTTATCTAACATAATCTCCTCTCAAATTGATATTCATAGAAAATTTGGAGGGGTAGTGCCAGAGGTGGCATCAAGAAAGCATATAGAAAATATAAATATAATAATACAAGAGGCTTTAGATGAAGCCAATATTACATTTAATGATATTGATATAGTAGGAGTAACCCAAGGGCCAGGCCTGGTAGGGGCTCTTTTAGTAGGCATATCTAGTGCCAAGGCCATAGCTTATGCCTTAAATAAGCCCTTAGTAGGTGTTAACCACATAGAAGGCCATATATGTGCCAATTATATAGAATATAAGGATTTAAAGCCACCCTTTATCTGCTTAGTAGTATCTGGTGGACATACTTATCTTGTATATGTAAAGGATTATGCTGAATATGAATTGTATGGAAGAACCAGGGACGATGCAGCAGGGGAAGCCTTTGATAAGGTGGCCAGGGCCTTAGGCCTACCCTATCCTGGAGGACCGGTTATTGATAAGCTGTCAAAGGAGGGAAATGCAGCTGCCATAGATTTTCCAAGGGTATATTTAGAGCAGGACAGCTATGACTTTAGCTTTAGTGGATTAAAAACTGCAGTATTAAACTACCTTAATGAAAGAAGGCAAAAAGGTGAAGAAATAGTAGTAGAGGATGTGGCAGCTAGTTTTCAACAGGCAGTTATAGAAGTACTTGTGGATAAGTCCATTAGGCTGGCTAAGGAAAAGGCTACAGACAAAATAGCCATAGCTGGTGGAGTTGCAGCCAATGAAGGATTAAGGAGCCTTATGGAGAAAAGGGGAAAAGAGGAGAATATACAAATCCTATACCCTTCAAAGATTCTGTGCACAGATAATGCAGCCATGATAGGCTCTGCTGCCTACTTTAACTATATGAAGGGGAATATTTCAGGCCTAGATTTAAGTGTAGCTCCAAATTTAGAGTTAGTATGATACTTGTCAACAATATTTCCATATTATTTTCACATTCCGACAATTATCAACGTTAGATAAAGTTGTGGATAATGTGGGGAACCTGTTTTATTCCCCAATATTAGTACAAGCCCTTGGGGATAAAATTGTGGATAATGTGTATAAATATTGAGAAAAAGAGGAATACTAATTATCTGTTAATTTTATCCATTCTTCATAAAGTTGATCTAATTTAAGCTTTATTTCCTCTCTTTCTCTTGTTAGTTCCACAATTTTATCTGGTTCATCATATAGCTTTGGATTGCACAATTCTTTGTCTAATTTATTTATTTTTTCTTCATATTTTTCTATGGATTTTTCCAAATCTTGAATTTTCTTTTTCCTCTCCTTCTCCTTTTTGATCAATTCTTTTTCCTTTTTTCTTTCCAGTTTAATTTGGGTCTTGGTCTTATATTCTTCTTCCTCTTCAATTTCAACTTCATTTTTCTTTTCTAGATAGTAATCAAAATTGCCTAAATATTCCTTTATGCCCTCCTTAGTAAGTTCCAGTATTTTGTTGGTTACCCTGTTTAAGAAATACCTATCGTGGGATATGACTAGTAAGGTACCCTTATAATCTATTAAAGCTTCTTCCAATACTTCCTTTGAATCTATATCTAGGTGGTTTGTAGGCTCGTCCATTAAAAGGAAATTGGCATTTGAAAGCATCAATTTTAAAAGGGACAATCTGTTTCTTTCTCCCCCACTTAATTCTCCTACTTCCTTAAATATGTCATCCCCTATGAATAAAAATCTTCCTAATAGGCTTCTTATGGTAAAATGGTCAAAGGTAGGATGCTCATCCCAAATTTCATCTATGACAGTTTTGTCCAGGTTTAAATCCCTTTGTTCCTGGTCAAAATAAGCCATATTTACACCATGGCCTAAAACTATATTTCCTTCATCATGGGGGATCTCCTTAAGTATCATTTTAAAGAGGGTGGTTTTACCAATGCCATTAGGGCCAATTAGTCCTACCTTTTCTCCCCTATAAATGTTAAAGCTTATGTCTTCCAGTAGCTTAAAGCCATTAAAGCTCTTTCCTAAATTTTCAACACTTAATACCTGTCTACCACTTTTAATTTTAGGCTCAAAGGTTAATTTAAACTTGTTATTTTCATTTGGCGGTTCCTTAACCTTTTTCATCTTATCCAGTAACTTTTGCCTACTCTGGGCCTGTTTTATATACCTTCTGCCACCATAGTTGGAAAAGCGCCTTATTATTTCTTCCTGCCTTTTTATTTCCTTTTGCTGATTTTCATATTGCTTTTTCAAAATTTCTAATTCTTTTTTTCTCTGCTTCATGTATCCTGTGAAGTTGGTGTTATAAACCTTAAGATTTTTATTTTCTAAATGGAATATTTTGTTTACCACATTATCTAAGAAGTACCTGTCGTGGGATATGACTATTAAAGCTCCCCTATAATCCTTTAAGAAGGCCTCTAGCCAGCCAATGGCGTCAATATCCAAGTGGTTTGTAGGCTCGTCTAAAAGTAAAAGATCCGGCTTCTCCAGTAGCAGCTTTCCTAAGGAAAGCCTGGCTTTTTGGCCTCCAGATAGGACACTTACCTTCTTGTCCATATCTTCATTGCTAAATCCTAAGCCCTTTAACACACCCCTTATTTCACTTTCATAGCCATAGCCATTTTTTTCATCAAATTCTTCCAAGAGTCTGGAGTATTCCTTCATGCTTTTCTCCAGCTCTTTAGAATCCCCCTTTTCACTTAGCATGCTTATACTTTCTTCAAGGACTCTTAATCTCTTTTCCATTTCAATTAAGGGTTCAAATACCTTTAAACATTCATTAAAAACTGTCTCTTCACTATCCAGGTCTACATGCTGCTTTAGATAGCCTATTTTTAAATCCTTTTGTATATATATTTCTCCACTATCCCTTTCTATTTCACCAGCCAATATATTAAAAAGGGTAGATTTACCAGAACCATTAAGGCCAATTAGGCCTATTTTGTCCTTTTCTTCTACAGAAAAGCTTATATTCTCCAAAATGGTTTCTACTACATAGGCCTTTGATATATTGGTACATGAAAGGACTATCATCTCCATCTCCTACTTTCTTTAAAATTCTATATAAAATGAAAATTAATATCTTATATTAAATGCAAGTTAAGTAAATTTCATAATTTAAAAACGTTGATTTTACTAATTTCTACGATAACAAAAAAGGATTTCACCCTATTAATATCGAATATGTTAAGTGATACCAAAACAAAAAACGATGGGGGTGAAATCACTTAACATGTATATTCGACAAACATCTCTTTTTTCCTTTGAAGAAATTATTAAAT